>CAOJRT010000011.1 GCA_948442255.1 uncultured Caryophanales bacterium
ATCAAAAAAGAGGTTCCCCATTTTTAGGGGGTACCCCTTTGTCAACAATCTGAAAAGAGATTAATCTCTTCTATTATGCATCACAAGCGAATAAATAAGATTGATAACTGAGGAAAACAAAGAAGCAACATAAATAAAAGCAGCTGATTTTAAAGTTTTGACAACCCCATCTTTCTCTTCTTCCGTAATTAAATCCTCTTTTTCTATTTCTTGTAACGCTCTTTTACTAGCATTAATTTCAATCGGCAAGGTGCCAAGTTGAAAAAGAAAAACAAAAAATAGAAAGCCAATAGCAAAGAATAAGGCATCTACCATTTGTAAAAATAAACTAAGAAAAAACAAAATATAAGCAATATAAATCATATAATTCACTAATGGGAGAAAAAAAGAACGTATTTTAAACAAAGAATAACCTTCTTTATCCTGTATCGCATGAAAACTCAAGCGAGCAGCAATCGCGATTGCTGCTATGCTCTCTCCATGAAAAACCTCAGTAGATAAACGTATTACTTTCTGTTTAACATCATAATAATCTGTAAACGCCCCCTTACTCTCTACAATATACAAAGATTCTAATCCATGCGAATCTAAAAACGCTCGTGCCACTTCAAACCCACTAATTCCTTTTTTATTTTTTAAAGATTTATATTTTTTATAAATAGCTAAAATAGATATTTGGGCTAAAAAAGGAATAACTAAAATAAGAAAATAAAGATAAATTTGTTCCATTAAATAATATTTCTTTCTATTAACTCTTTACGCAAACAATCTGCTGTAGCAAAATCTTTCTTATCTCGACTTGCAATCCATTTCGTATATAATTGTTTATCATCTTCATTGAGTTCTTTAAAATTATAAACTAGTCCTAAAATGTAGGTAATTAATAAAATCTTATCATAAGAAGAAATAAAATTTTCTTTTGCTCTTAATTGGGAATTTAACTCTTTTACTAAATCTAATAAATAAGTAATTAAATTAGAAGTATTAAAATCGTTATCCATAATCTCATTAATCTTCTCATCTTCTTTTAAATGAGCAACTTGATAATCATGTAATTGTATTTCTAAGTTAGCTTGCTTTAAAGCATTATATACTTTATCATCAATTGTTTTTGCTTCGTTAAATAAAACCTCTGTAAAATCAAAAGGGGCGCGATAATTATTTTTTAATATAGCAAGACGAATAACATTAGTAGGATACATATTGATTAAATCTCTAGCTAACATAAAGTTTCCTAAACTTTTACTCATTTTGACACCATTTACCATAACATGCCCACTATGCATCCAATAATTAGCCAAAGGAGCCCCAAAAAGTGCTCTATTTTGTGCTTGCTCATTTTCATGATGAGGAAACTTTAAGTCTACTCCTCCTCCATGAATGTCAATCGAATACCCAAAAAGCTTATTTATCATGACTACACATTCTGTATGCCATCCTGGTCTTCCAACTCCAAAAGGAGCTTCCCAAGTAATGCCCTCACTTGTCTTTTTCCATAGAACAAAATCATAAGGATTTTCTTTGTTATCACTCACTTCTACACGATTTCCGTAAGAAAGATCAACAACATTCTGTTTACTAATCTCTCCATACTCTCCTATTTTATTAACACGAAAGTAAACATCATCCCCTTTTTTATAAGCATATCCTTTCTCTAATAATTCTTCTATAAATGCAATTATCTCTGGCATTGTTTCTGTTACTCTTGGACGATAATCTATATCTAAACAATTTAACGCTTTAACATCTTCCATATAAATTTGGATAAACTTATCTGTTAACTCTTTTTCTGTAACACCTGCTTCTTTAGCCGCTTGAATAATCTTATCATCTACATCCGTAAAATTGCTCGCATAGGTAACCTTATAGCCTCTATACTTAAAATAACGATATATCATATCAAAGATTATAACAGGATACATATTTCCAACATGCGCATAATTATAAACAGTTGGTCCACAAACATACATATTAATTGTTTTTTCTTGTATTGTTTTAAATTCTTCTAGTTTCCCACTTAAAGTATTATATAGTTTCATAAAATCCTCTTTCTATTATTTCATTATCCACCATAAGTGGCTACTACATCGTTTAAAAAAGTACATAGAAATCACCAATTCCTCATCTTTTTATTTTAACACAATTAGAAAAAAAAAACACTAAAGAGTGTCCTCCAAATAATGATAAAATTCCTCTATATTAAATTCCATCGAAACGAGTAAATTATAAGCAATACTATTATCATTTGACAATAAATACAAAATAGCATCTTTTTCCCTATCAAATTGCGTTTGTATAGTTCGTGCAATAGGTGTATATAACAGAGTATCACTCATTTTATAACTAGTTCCAATAACCGAAATTATTTGTTTTTTATAAGTTTCATAACTAAGATAAGGATTTTCATATTGTTTTAAAAATGCAAGTAATATATGTTCTGTCCCTACATAAGGATGTTTTAATTCCATCATTTCTTTCTCTGCTTGTAAAAATAACTTGTCCATTGTATCACCAATACATTATATGAATAAAAAAAGAAAATAGAACTCTCTATTTTCTACATATAACACATGATAGCAAACATTAAAATGGCTACAGCAACTAAAGATAAGACAAACTTCCAAATATATTTTAACCAATCTTTATAAGGAACATCTAAATAAGTTAAGGCAATCATCAAAACAAAACTTGTTGGAAGTAGTATCTGTCCAATAGCAAACCCTGTATGTAATAATAAACTAGACGCCAATAAATGATCCGCAAAATGAATACTAAAGAAGCTAGCCACACTTGTAGCAATAAGTTCTAAATCCAACAGGAAGAAAGCCGCTACAAATCCAAATAAGAGAATAGTAAATACATTGAAATGTCCACTTCCTAAATAGGCATTCAATACCGTATTCCCCCATGGAAAATAAGTAACTAAGGTATAAATACCATACACCAATAAATAAATAAAAGCTATTTTGCCGATTTTCTTCATTCCTAAAGCAAAATGGTCTATAAAATCATGCAAAGACATTTTATTAAGTAAAGCTATAAAAATACTAGCAATAAATAAGACAAATCCTAGTTGAATTAAATCAGACCATTTCCCAAAAGCATTAAAAGATCCTATCGCACTATTAATAATACTTATATCCGAAATCTTCACATTAGAAATAGATGTAAAAAATTGATCGAATAGAGTCACCTGAAAACTATCACTCCAAGAAATATAAGCTAGAAAACTAATAATTAATGAAATCCCTAAAACTACAACAGTTGGCCATATCTTTCTTCTTTTACGAATAGGAATTTCTTTTTCATCTACTTTCTCTGTAGCAAACATATCGTATTTCAATTCATTCACTTTTTCACTATTCTTCATATGTAAAATAGCAAATGTATTAAATAAAGCATAGGTAAATAAAAATAAAATAATTTTAAATACAATCCCACTTGTAACTGTTAGTTCAAACGTATTTAGTAAAGTACTCACTCCATAAGTTCCTACTGTTTGTCCTATATAACCAATAAATAAGCCTCCAAAAGCAGCAGATAAAGCCGTCAAACGATTTTCTCCTCTTTTTAAGAAGACAGTTACAATAAAAGGAGCAACCCATAATAAGGATAAAACATGATTAGAAAAAGAAGTATAAAGTCCCATAAGGAAAGTAACTACAAGCATCGTAATATATTCTTTTCCCTTAATAAAATGGACAGTCTTACTAACAAGTTTCCTATATGATGTACAGGCTGATAATACCCCATATACACCACCAATCATAAAGAGATATACAATATCAAAAGCTCCATAAGTAAGTGCATAAGTAAGTAAAATAAGAACATCAAACAAACCAATACGTAATAATCCAGAAGAAACATACTCCCCACTTGTATAACTTCCTGCTGCAATAAACCAACTCATCAAAGCAAATAAGAGAAATATCCCTCCAACTATAAGTACTTTATCATATTTTTTATTTTTCATAAATACCCTCCTCTCAAGAGTATACCACAAAATACCAAGAAGTTCTTAAGATTTTTATGAATTTATTTTCACAAAAATATTTCTCTCTATAAAGATAATTTAAAAAGCCAACTACATATTCTTTAGTTAGCTTATTAACAAAAAGAAATTAACTTCTTTCTTTCATTGTCGGAAATAATAAAACATCACGAATAGACTCTTGCTCACAGAACAACATCATTAATCTATCTATTCCATATCCAATTCCTCCAGCAGGAGGCATTCCATATTCTAATGCTTCTATAAAATCCATATCAATATCATTTGCTTCATCATTACCTAAATTCTTTTCAGCCAGTTGTGCTTCAAAACGTTCTAATTGATCTACAGGATCATTTAATTCTGTATATGCATTAGCAAACTCTTTACCCGCAATAAACAATTCAAAACGATCAACAAATCGAGGATCTTCAGGATTTTTCTTAGTTAATGGAGATATCTCTAAAGGATGCCCATGTAAGAAAGTTGGTTGTATTAAAGTTTCTTCTACATATTTTTCAAAGAATAAATTAATAATATGCCCAACCGTTTTTTCATGTTCTGCCACTTCAATATGATGTTCTAAAGCCAATTGTAAAGCTTCCTCAACAGTCATCTCTTGTTTAAAATCTATACCAGTTTGTTCCTTAATAGCATCTGTCATACTAACTCTTTTCCATGGTCCTTCAAGGTTAATTTCATATCCGCCAAAGTTAAAATGCATCTTCCCCATAACATCACGAGCTATAGTTTGAAACATTGCTTCAGTTAAATTCATCATTCCTTCTAAATCACTATAAGCAAGATAAGCTTCCATCAAAGTAAATTCTGGATTATGTCTAGTATCCATTCCTTCATTTCTAAATACACGTCCTATTTCATATACAGCTTCCATTCCTCCAACTAATAATCTCTTTAAAGGAAGCTCTAAAGCAATACGTAAATACATATCTAAGTCTTGTGTATTATGGTGTGTCACAAAAGGACGAGCAGAAGCCCCAGTTAGTAAAGTAGTTAATATAGGAGTTTCTACTTCTGTAAATCCTTGATTATCCATATAATTTTGAATACAACGAATAATTTTAGGTCTTAAGAAAGCCACTCTTTTAGACTCATCATTCATAATCAAATCAACATATCGTCTTCTATATCTTTCCTCTATATCAGTTAATCCATGAAACTTTTCAGGAAGCGGCTTAAGAGCTTTCACTAAATGAGTATATTCTAAGCATTTAATAGTAACTTCACCTGTTTGCGTTTTCATAATCTTTCCACGGATTCCAACAATATCGCCTAAATCAGCAGATTTAAATAAAGTATATGCTTCTTCACCAATGTCATTAATCGAAATATAAATTTGAATAGGACCTGTCTTATCTTTTATAGAAAAGAAAGAAGCTTTCCCCATCTTACGAATAAACATAATTCTTCCTGCTACTATTGCTTCATCGGTCATATGTTCAAATTCTTCATGAGCAATACCTTTATACTTTTCTTTTATATCCATAGCAAAAGCAGTTCTAGTAAAACTATGTCCAAATGGATCTAACCCCATTTCTTTAATTTTATCTGCTTTCTCTCTTCTTACTAATTCTTGATCTGTAAATTCACGCATGAGCGCATCACTCCTTTTTTCTTTCATTAGTATAACATTAAATAAAACGGCAATCTACTTATTTTTGGTAATTAAAAACCTTTTTGTATCTTCTTTCTTATCATTTACTTCTTTCATAAGCAAGCAAATTTCACTTATCATTTTTAAAAAGACATCTCGTTCATTATAAACATCAAATAAAAAACTTGGTATCTCACTCAAAAAACCTTTTGATAATATAAAATTATCCATCTCTTCCACACTCATTCCTCTTTGAAATAAAGGAAACGTATATTTTCGTCCCAAAACAGAAATCTGTGGATAAAAACGAACAAAATTCTGTGTTACTTCTTCTGATATGTGTGCAGTCGCACGAATATAGCTATATAGTGGAGAATCCACTTCAATTTCTCGAGGAATATAGGCTGTGTAATAAGCTCCTTGCTGAAACAAAACAAACATTTTCTCTTTCGTATGATAAGGATAGATAGGAGATTTCAGTCGTTCATAACACATATGATCATAACAAATTTGGCAAATTTCCTCTGTTGCAAGATTCTTTTGGGCAAAAGTAACTTCTCCATTATATAAATCAGGATGTTCTTTGAAGCAAATAGACAAAGAAAGCTCTAAATTTCCCTTTTTTATAGTAGAAAATTTATAATTGATCTCCCACCCATTATAAAATACCGCCGTTAATGCTCCCTCTTTATCCACCTCAAATGGTATAGCTTTATTCTTACTAGGAATATAAAACATACAATGTTCCTGCTGTCTAAAAAGATACCCCTTTTCTGTCTCAGAAATAGCAACTACATAAAGAACAAAAGAATCAAGAGGATACTGCGAAAATAGAAAAGAGAAAAAAGAATAAGCTTCTTGCATCGTTTCTTTATCTTTTTCTACATCAACATCTAAGATTTTTACCATAATGTATCTACTCCTTATTCTTTTTTACATAGTTAAGTAAAATATTTTTTGATTTACCTTTGGCTTTTTCTTTAAAAGCATTAGCAATAGCACAGTAATCTCCAATACCATTTTCAACAAAATCATTATGAAAAGAAAGCAACTCTTTTGGGATATCTGTTAAAAAACCTTTATTTTTTAACATAATATACATATCCCCTTCTCGATAAGCATGACAAAATGGAAAAAAATTAAATCCTTCATCATTTCCAAAAAAGCGAATAAATCGTTTAACATAACTACTCTTTTCTAAAGAATAAGAACCATTTTTTAAAAACTCTTTTAAACCATAATCCTTAATAGCAACAAGAGCATAGAATAATGTTCCACATTCTCCTTCATAGCAAAAATATTTTTTATTTAGTATGCCAAATTTTTTAAAAAGTAATTCCATTGGTTCCATACTTTCTAATGACAAGAGCTTTTTAGGACAATCTTTACGAAAAAAGTAAGGGTAAGTAATAACAATTGTTTCTTTAGTATGATTATTATATTGAGAAAAAGAAACAAACCCATTATATAAATCATCCTCTTCACTTTCTTCTATCTCTTTAAAGTGTAAAGAAAGATAATTCCCATTCTCATCTAAAAAATTATAACCATTTTTATCTAAATAAACGATGTGTTCACTTAACGAAATAGAATTAACACGATAGTCTTCGTCAATAGTAAATTGCTCACAATTAAGATATTCTCCTTCATAAGAAAATAAAGTAAAAACTTCATCTTTACGATGTAAGTACATTATTTTTCCACTATATTCGATATGGTAAAAATCCCCTTCTTCGCTCTCATTTATTTCATAAACAACTTCTCTTATCTTTTTAATATTTTCTACATCTTCTACTTCTGGTAAAATTTTCAACATAAAATCACTCCCCTCAAACCTGCTCCTATTATAAAAAAAAGCTTTAAATAAGCAACAAAAAAGGACAATATGCCCTATTTTCTATTTATTCTATATCTTTCGTTTGGATCTAATATTTTCTTGCGAATACGTATAGCTCCAGGAGTAACTTCTACAAACTCATCATCTTGAATAAACTCTAAAGCTTCTTCTAAAGAGAAACTCTTTGGTTTTATTAAAGCAATGGCATCATCAGAACCACTCGCTCTTGTATTCGTAAGTTGTTTATTCTTACAAGGATTAACATTTAAATCATTATCTCGATTATGAATACCCACAACCATACCCACATAAACTTCTTCTGCAGGTCCAACAATCAAAGTACCTCTATCTTGTAAATTGAACAAAGAGAATCCTAACGTTTTTCCATTTTCCATAGAAACCAATACACCATTTTTACGTCCTGTAATTTCGCCAACATAAGGTTTATAGTCCTCAAAAGAACGAACCATAACTCCTTCACCCTTTGTATTTGTAATAAAGGCTGAACGATATCCAATTAACCCACGGGTAGGAGCACTAAATTCTAAATGAACATAATCGTTTTCATCATTATTAACAACTTCTAATATCGCTTTTCTTTCTTGCAAATCATTAATAATAGTTCCTGAATAAGTAGAAGGACAATTAACAATAACTTTCTCAAATGGTTCACACTTTACTCCATCAATTTCTTGAAGTAATACTTCTGGTTTAGATACACTTAATTCATACCCTTCTCTTCGCATATTTTCAAGTAAAATACTTAAGTGCAACTCCCCTCTACCAGAAACTTTATATCCATCAGCTCCAGGCAATTCTTCTACCTCAAGTCCTACATTAGTTTCTAATTCTTTATCCAAACGATCTTTTATATGTCTACTAGTAATAAACTTACTTGATTTATCTTTTCCCGCAAATGGAGAAGAATTAACTAGGAAATCCATGCTCAGAGTAGGTCTTTCTATAACAATAGGATCCATCGGTTCAATATGGTCTTTATCACAAACAGTATCTCCAATAGAAATAGTAGGACATCCAGCAAAGGTAACGATATCTCCATAGTAAGCAACATCTTTTTCTACTCTTTTAATTCCTTCTTCTACAAACAACTTCGAAATACGGAATGAGGTTGTTGTCCCATCATTCTTAGCTAAAGCAACCATCTGTCCATTTTTAATAGAGCCACGAGTAACTCTACCTATTCCTAATCGACCGATAAAAGAGTCATAATCTAAAGAGCTAACCTGCATTTTTAATGGCTCATTTGCATCACCCTCATAAGGAGAACATTGTTTTAATACAACTTCTAATAAAGGAGAAATATCATGCCCCTCTTCTTCCAAAGTTAATTGAGCAATTCCATCTCTAGCAACTCCATAGACAATTGGGAAATCGAGCTGTTCATCTGTAGCATTTAGTTCCATAAATAAATCAAAAGTCATATCAACAACTTCTTGAGGTCTTGCATCCTTTTTATCTATCTTATTAATAAATAAAATTGGTCTTATATTTTGTTCTAAGGCTTTCTTTAAAACAAATCTTGTCTGTGGCATAGGTCCTTCAGAGGCATCCACAAGCAAAATAACCGTATCTACAGTCTTCATAATACGCTCTACTTCTGAAGAAAAATCTGCATGTCCAGGTGTATCCACAATATTGATTTTATAATCTTTGTAACGTATAGCACAATTCTTAGAATAAATAGTTATTCCTCTTTCTCTTTCTATATCATTACTATCCATAACACAATCATGAACCTCTTCATTCGCTCTAAAAACACCATTTTGATTTAGTAAGGCATCTACTAATGTACTTTTACCAGCATCAACGTGTGCCACTACAGCTATATTAATAATTTTATCCATATAACATTCCCCACTTCTCATACATAAAATCTAAAAAACAATAACACATTTTATGAAAAAACACAAGTGTAACTAAAAAAAGAAGAGTTATTCTCTTTCTTTAGGAAGTTCTGGCTCTTCTACTTGTTTTTGTTCTTGCTCTTGTAACAAAGAAACCTCTTTTTCTTGTTCTCTCCTTAAATCTTCATATCGCTTTGTAAACATATAGATAAAAGCAAAAAAGAAAGCAACAAAACTAAATAAATTGATAATTAAATCAACGACATTATTAAGTGTATCTCCAGCTTGAAAAGAAAAGAATACAAAAATTGAAAAAAGAATTTCTTTTAAAAGACCAATAGGCACATATAAAAAGGCCGCTATCAATAAGAGAATAAGTAATTCAAAAAAATGCACAAGTAGTTCCCCAAAATTCATTTTCATTATAGCATCAATATATTTTTTTAAAATTCCTGGAAAATTTTTAATTATTTGTTTCATTAGCAACACCTCCATTATTTACTTTCCCATTAGGATTATTTATTTTTTTAGGAAGAAGAGTAAACTCACTAAATTGAGTAAACGATTGCAATTGTAATTGCTGAACTATTGTCACCCCTTCTTCTATTTTAGCAAGTGACGAATAATTAGCGACTGTTACCACATGATTATTCTTATGAACATCCAAATCATCTAAATCAATAAATAAATCAAATGCTTTCATATAAGCAATATTAAATTGTGCAGTTTTCTTTTTATCAAAAAGATTTCCAAAATCAATTTGATAAGGACAAAAAAGAACGGGGGCTCCTGCTTTTAATGTAACAATGGAAACACTTTTCTCCTCTTTTAAAGAAGACAACTCTTGGGTTAGATATAAATACTTATTCGCACTCATAAGTTCTTCATCTACTCCCTTTCCATACATAACAAAATCATGAGAGATACACATTTTGTTATTTATATTCTTTAACAAAGTTAAACTTTTTATTAAAGAAAGAAGAAAAGTATCAAAAGTTGTAAAATCAATGTTACGAAATACAGCCCTTCTTACCTTTTCATTATTTGGCTGATTCATATGAAACTTCACTAAATCATAACATGTATATTTTAATTTAGCCAAATGTTTATCTTTTACAAAAGAAGAAGGTAAATCTGTATTGTCCCGTGTAAACAAATTAGGAATACAAAGAAGATAATCTATTAAATCCTTATAAACAGAATGATAAAGTAATAATATTGCCTGCTCCTCCACACTTAGTGCTTTATACTCTTGTAGCAAAGGTGAAGAAACCTTTTGAGCAGAAACAAAGTCATCTTTTTTTCTAGAAGTGGGATTGCGATGATATTTTAATACCAAATCTTCATAGTTCGCATGACTCATACTCTCATTTAAATAGGAAGTTAAAGAAGTTAATTCTAAAGAATCAAAATAAGAATATTTTCTTGTCATATCACTTACCATATCAGAAACATAATTTTTATCAAGAGAAACCATCTTTGCCTTCATTTCTCGATTAATTGCTCTAAATCTTTGCATTAAATCAACATGGAAAAAATCCTTCTCTTGAGAATTAAGAACCTTCATTAATTCCAATTTAGCTTCCACTACACGCATCTCATTATGAATTTGTCTTTCTCTTTGCAGTCTCTCAAAATAATTAGGAAACACCTCTAAATTCATTAACAAATCCCAAATTTCTTTCAAAAAAATTTGTGCTTCTTCTAAAGAAGGAGGCATTTCCTTATATTGTAAATAACGTTCTTTTGCCGAATTCTCCATGATTTCATTAATCCCTGTATTATCAGTTACTATAGGAAATAAATGAACATCGCGAATCATCTTAACTGCATTATAAGAATCTACTTCTTTTTGCAAAGTATGATAAAGACTACGCAAAGCATTTTCGAGTTCTAAAATAGTTTTAGAATAAGTTAATCTCTTGTTCTTTAAATCATCATAAAAAACAAGTAAATGCCCTGCTTCCACAATTAATCTAGCAACAGGATCTAATAAATCTTCTTGCTTTCTTGCTTCGTCAAAAGATTCGATAGAAAACATCTCTCCTTTAGCCATTAATTTATCATTTCGCAAAAAAATATTTTTAGGATTTTCTATTTCATAATTATCCAAAATCATTCTTACATTATATCTATCTCCATAATCCATAAGAAAGCGAAGCCTAGATAAAAATGCATCCATGTTTTCTAAAGAATCAAAAAACTTACATCGTTCTAACAAACCATATTTTTTATCTACATAACGGTAACAAATCCCTATTTGATTCCCTTTTTTATAAAGATAAGGAGGCAGATTGGTAGAAACAAAACCATATTTTTTCATTAAATCAAATGCAGCATCTAATTCAATCATAATACATCCTCCCTATTATTCATCATAATTATTATAACATAAAGAAAAAAAATTAGCATTGTATTGGTAAATTGCTTTACAATGTTGTATAATGTAAGCAGAAAAGAGGTATCTTATGGAAATAAAAGTAAAATCATATAGCACTCAAGGTTCTCTTATAAGTTCTATTATCTACTTTATTATTGGGGGTATTTTATTTGCGAAAGCAGATGAAGTCCTAGCAACACTTTCTTTAATAGTAGGCATCATTATCGCTATAAGTGGAATTGTTTCTTTCATTATTTACTACATAAATAGGAAAAAAGATATCGAATATAAAAATCATAAAAACTTAGTATATGGAATTGTTTTATTGATTATTGCTACTATCTTTATTTTCTTTTCTAATATTGTAGCTCAATTCATAAGATTTATAATTGGAGGATGGATATTATTTACAGGTATCATACGTTTAATTAATTCGTTATCTATGAATAATAAAAATAACAAATTTATTCCTCTACTCATCGTATCTTTACTATTAATTGCCATAGGAATTTATACGATTGTCAAAGGAGACATTATTTTATCAAGTGTAGGTTTAATTATGATGCTTTACGCTAGTATTGAAATATTAGGATATATTTTTTACAGCAAAGACAAACAAGAAGTAGAAGAAATAGGAGCCACCTCTTTAATAGTTCCCACTGAAGAAAAAAAAGAAAAACAAAAGGCAAAAGTTAAAGATGTAAAAGAAAAAAAGACAAAAAAGAAGACTAGCGAAAACTAGTTTCTTTTTTCCAAATATAATCTCTAAATAAAGAATCAACATCTAACATAGAAGAATTAATTAAATTTTTAAGATCTTCAATAGAAGATTCCACAGCTCCTAAATACGCTCCTAAATCAAGACTTTCCCCCATACTCGTTTCACATTCTTTTAAATTTCCAATTAAAGCATTATCTGTTATACACAAATACCTTTTGTTTTGATACCCTACTAAGGCATTTTCATTGGTTATAAAAGTAATATGGCTCTGTGAATTTTTTACATGTCTAAATTCTACTATATAACTAGATGCTTCTACTATATAAGTAAAACCATTTTCATATCTTTGAAAAAAATAGGAATAATTCGCTTTTTTTAGCGTACAGCTTGCACCCGATTTTTCTAAATCATCACAACTATATCCAATTCCTTTCATATAGTTAGATAAATAAGAAAAAGTAGGGATTTCTTCTACTGGTGTGGGCTTCTTGAAAAGATTGAATAGCAAAAGACCAACAACCAAAAAAAGAAAAATTCCTATCCCCACTATTTTAAAAACAGTAATTCTTCTCGCTCTTCCATATAGATTTGGCATGTCGATCGCTCCTTATTCTTAAATATAGAATAACACAAAGAAAAAGAACTGTAAATGCACTACAATTCGATATCTTCATTTATAAATTCTTTATTATCCATTAAAATTTCATGGATTTCTTCTTCTTTTGTATCTAAGTACACTTCTTCAATACGATCCACTCTACACTTTTCCGCTTTAATAATCGCTTCCACCTTTTCAATCGCTTCTTCTAAACGATCATTCACCACTACATAGTTATATTTCGTTACTTCATTGATTTCTTTATAAGCTGTATGGAATCTTTCCAAGATTTTCTCCTTACTATCTGTTCCTCTCTTTTTTAGTCTTTCTACCATCACTTTTAAAGAAGGAGGCATAATAAAAATAAATAACGCTTCAGGTATTAACTTTTTAATGTTATTGGCACCTTCTATTTCAATCTCTAAAATAACATCAATACCCGCTTTTAATTTCTCACCAATAAACTCCTTTGGAGTTCCATAATAATTTCCAACATAATTAGTATATTCTAAGAAATATCCTTCTTCTATTTTCGCTTCAAAATCTTCTTTTGTTACAAAATTATACGTTTCTCCTGGAATATCATTCGCGCGAATAGGCCTAGAAGTCGTAGAAACAGAAAGCCATCTATTTTTACTATCATTTTTGAGTAGCCCACTAATCACACTGCCTTTTCCACTCCCACTTGGTGCCGAGATAACAATCAAAGATCCTCTTTCTCTTTGTTTTAAAATGTTTGCCATAAAACCAACTCCCTTTGTTACCAGTATTATAAAAAGGATTAAAGAAAAAGTAAATACCTCGCCAAACTTTTATTTATATTCTTTTCCTTATTATCCTTTAGATACTGCTCTTCTAACAAAGAAAATTCTCCTCTTTTATAAAAAACATGATAAGGATGTGTTTCGCGGAACTTCTTTCGCCCCTCTGCTACCATATCATAAATTTGTAACGATTTATCAATATGTAATACGCCATCCAAATGATCCAACTCATGGGAAAGCACAACTGCCGAAAATGATTTAAATATCTGCTTTCTTTTTTTACCATTTATATCATAATAAGAAATAGTAATGGAATAAGGCCGTAAAACAAGTCCCATCTTATCTAAACAACTTTGACAAGATTCCCAATACCATGCAAGACCTGTTCTTTTAGTGATAACAGGATTAATTAAAACCATATCTTCATTCCAATCTTCATCATAAAGTTTATTCAAATCCGTTTTTTTTAGATAAACAAGTCGTTTTGCAATTCCAAGTTGTACAGCTGCCATTGCAAGGACATCCTCTTCTCTACAAAAATCTTTTAAAAGAGCAATATCCTGTTCTAAAGAATCTAAAGAAAAGTCAACTTCTTTACTAACTTGTCTTAACCAATCTATATCTTTATCAATCGATTTGTAAACAATCATAGTACCACTCCTATCTCTATTATACTAAAAAAGATAGCATTGCCGCTATCTATTTACTAATTAAATCACAAATAATATTCGTAAGCTCAGTTGGATTTTCTAAAGGCAATCCTTCTATCAAACGTGCCTGATTATATAAAACTTTACTATAATTAGAAAGTACTTCCTTATCCTTCTTATACAAAGTCTTAATTTTATCAGCAATCGGATGTCCCTCATTAATCTCAAGAACAATTTCTGCTTTCACATTCTCTCCTGTAGGCATACTATTTAAAACTTTTTCCATTTCCAAAGAAATATTTCCCTCTGTACTCAAGCAAACTGGATGATTTTTTAACTTATTTGTAAAACGAACATGTTTTACATCAGGAAGTGCTTCTTTCATAAACAAGAACATGTCTTTAGCTTCTTCATTCTTTTTATTTAAGGCCTCTTTCTCCTCTTCTGTATCCAAGTCAACATTTTCACTTGAAACATTAGCAAATTTCTTATCAGCATAACTCATCAATGCCTGAATAGTAAACTCATCAACATAATCAACTAAATAAAGTACTTCCATATCTTTATCTTTAAATCTCTCCACATTAGGTAACAAATCTACTTTATCAATAGACTCTCCACAGGCATAATAGATTTTATCCTGTTTATCTTTCATACGACTTACATATTCTTTTAAAGTAACTCTCTTTTTTTCTTTCGAGCTATAAAATAAGACTAAGTCTTTTAAAGCATCACTATTCATTCCATAAGAGCTATAAATACCATATTTAATTTGCATACCAAATGCATCAAAAAATTTCTCATAACGTTCTCTATCTTCTTGAAGCATCTCTTCTAATGTTGCTTTAATCTTTTTCTCTAAACTTTTTGCAATTAATTTTAACTGCCTATCTTGTTGCAATAATTCTCTTGAAAGATTTAAAGAAATATCTTCACTATCGACAAGTCCCTTTATAAAGCTGAAATAATCAGGCAATAAATCAGCACACTTATCCATAATTAAAACACCATTAGAATAAAGCTGTAATCCCTTTTCATATTCTTTTGTATAATAATCATAAGGAGCATGAGAAGGTATAAATAGCAAAGAATCATAGCTTACTTGCCCTTCTAATTTTTGATGAATACATTTTAAAGGTGCTTCATAGTCATAGTATTTATCAGAATAAAAAGCATTATATTCTTCTTCACTGACCTCATTTGCATTCTTTTTCCAAATAGGAATCATACTATTTAAAGTTTTTTCTTCAATTGTCGTCTCTGTCTTATCGTTTCCCTCTTCTGTCTTAGTTACTTCTTTATTCATTAAAATAGGGAATTTAATATAATCAGAATATTTCTTAATAATTCCTTCAATTCTTCTCTCTTCTAAATATTCATCATAATCTTCATTTTCAGTATTATCTTTTAAATAAAGAGAAATAGTTGTACCAACATTCTCCTTAGAAGCAGGAATAATAGAGTATCCATCCATTCCATCACTTTTCCAAGTATAAGCCTCTTCACTTCCAAATGCCTTACTAGTTACTTCTATTTCTTTAGCAACCATAAAAGCGGAGTAAAAACCAACACCAAATTGTCCGATAATATTAACATCTTTTTTCTTATCATGAATCTCCTTAAATAAAGAAGAACCACTTTTTGCAATAACACCCAAATTTGTATCTAACTCTTCTTCTGTCATACCAATTCCATTATCAGAAATAGTAAGAACTCTATTCTCTTTATCTATCTCGATATGAATAGCAAAGTCTTCTTTATTTAATTTTACTTTACGATCAGTCAAAGATAAATAATATAACTTATCCATAGCATCACTTGCATTAGATATTAACTCTCTTAAGAAAATATCTCTATTCGTATAAACAGAATTAATCATTAAATCTAATATTTTTTTAGATTCTGTCTTAAATTGCTTTTTCTTCATAAATCATCTTCCTAACTGCTCATAGCATAACACTATTTATTAGCACTTGTCAACAGAAAGTGCTAATAAATAAAACATTTTATCCAAAATTTGACTAGTAAAAATAACTATTATATAATAATCACTTAGAAAGGGATTTTGATATGGTAAAAAATAATATAGTAAATATTTATAGATTCTATAATCCAACCATTGATATATCTTATTTATATTCTATCCAAAATGAAAATCCTCCATCTTCTTTTTCTTACTTTATGCTTACCTCGCATAATGGAGTTACACATAGCAAAAAAATACATAATGCTCTAGATTTTTTACAAACAAACAATTTATCATTAAAAGAAATCAAAATGGGAGAACCAGAATATGAAGAGTTTATAGCTTTATTGAGGGATGAAAAAGATTCTTCTTTAAAAAAACAACAAACGAATTTTGCGCTTTTGATAAAGAAAGAATAGGAAAAATCCTATTTTTTTATTGCTCTTTCTTCTACATTTTCTAATTCTTCTACACTTAATTTACATCGCATTCTATTACTCACAAAAATATAATCATTGTGAATATCTAAAATATTACACACAGCAAAAGTATTAGCTTTCAAATCATAAAAGAAATAGAAATCTTCATCCAAATCATCCCCTATTACACTAAATATAATGGAATAATCTCCTGTTATCTTGCTTTTAACTGGATATAATTGAATTCTATTCAAAACAGGACTATATCTTTCATCATAAAAATCTACCATTTTAGAATTTTCTACACTTATCTCTGGAAATATTATAGGCAATATGTCTTTTATAATAACTACTTGCTCACTATATGACATCAAATTAAAATTCGTAGTTGCCTCATTACAAGAAAATATTTTTTTGAGCATTTTATCGAATTTATTAGCAATATAATAACTTGACAGCTCGCCCTCTTCATCAATATTATTTTCATATAAATGATAAAAATTAATAAAATGATAGCCCAAAGACATTAGTAAAGATTTCATATTTCCGTTTTTTCCTCTACTTTTAACACAATTAATCAATGCATTCATTTTATCCAAAATTATAATAATATTTTTATGCTCATAAATAGCATAAATATCAATTTCCTGTTTTAGTTTCTTCGACCATTTATTATATTTAAAATAGTCAACTTGTATATTAAAATCCCTTATTCTCTCTTTTTTTAAATCAAATAATCTATATATTTCATTTTCTATCATAATAGTTAAACTTAATAACCAAGATTCATAATTCCAAGATTCACTTTCTAAAGACGGAATTGGATAAATAGCAAAACCTAAAATATCACATAGCTTATTTAAAACTTCACTACATATTATCTTAATCCATCGCTTCCAATCCCCATCAGTTATACTTGAAAAAGGAGTATCATAAAATGATATTTTCTTACCTTCTTCTCCTTCAAAGCACATCAAATGATTAATAAAATCCGTTTCATCAATTTCTAACTCATAAAACAATTTATTCCCTCTACAACAATCTCTTAACATATTTAAAGAAGCGTTACCATAATGTAAATTCCACTCTTTAGAAATTTGATTTGCTTCATTATACTTATAGTATTCTTTAATATAATTTATGTCTGTATCAATATCTTTTAATTGCTCACGACTAAGAACGGTATGTTTAATCTCTTCCCCTTCATAAATCTGTATTGTTGTTCCATCACTTAATTCTTTTTTATAAGGAATATGAACTGCAAAATGTTTTGTTTCCATTCCCATTTGTATATAAGGTAAATCAGAAGATAATGTACAAAAATACTCCTTTTCTCCATCACTTACAACTAACATCCAATGATTTATTAAAAGATTTCTATCTTCATCTTCATATTCTAGAACATTATTAATAGACATTACTAATTTACTTTCAATACCCATTCTATCTAAAACCATCTTTAATAATTTACTTGCTGACTTACAGATAACACTTGTTGATAAAATCGTCTCATCGCTATATATTTTAGATATTTCTTCAAAAGATAAATTATTACTTCCTAACTTTTTATCAACAGAAAAAAGAAGTCAGTATTTTTCTGTAAATATTTTCCTAGCTCAACATAAGCATATCTAATTTTATTTATTGTAGGCCAATTATAATTAACTCCTAAAACAACATAATTAATAATCTCATTTATATTCATATCATCACTACCACAATAATATTATAACAAAAAAAGGTGTCTAAAACACCTTAAAAAGCTTTCCTAAATAACTCTTCTAAATCTGCTAAAGACACTTCTCTAGGATTTCCACCTGTACACGGATCAACAAGTGCCTTCTCTGCAAGAACAGGAATATCTTCTTCTTTACCACCAATCTCATGAATATGTTGTGGAATTTGCAAACGAATCGCCAAATCTCTTACAGCTTCGACTACCCTAGAAACCACTTCCTGATCAGTTATCCCATTCATATTAAGCCCAAAAGCCTCTCCCATAGCTTTAAATCGTTCTGGGCATGCTTCTCCATTCCATTCAAGAATATAAGGCAATAATAGGGCATTCGCAACACCATGTGGTGTATCATATAAAGCTCCTAATTGGTGAGCCATCGAATGTACAATTCCTAAACCAACATTACTAAAGCCCATACCAGCTACATATTGAGCAAGTGCCATTTGTTCTAAAGCTTCTTTATCTCTATGAACAGCTTTTTCTAAATTTTGATATATTAAAGCCATTGCTTTTAAATGGAACATATCGGACATTTCCCATGCTCCCTTAGTAATATAGCCTTCCATAGCATGCGTAAGTGCATCTAATCCAGTAGCAGCGGTTGTAGCCTCTGGCATTCCATACATCAATTCACTATCTATAATAGATAATACAGGTATGTCATTAGGATCCACACAAACCATTTTTAATAAGGCTTCTTCATCAGTAATGACATAATTAATCGTTACTTCCGCCGCAGTACCCGCTGTTGTAGGTAATGCAATAATAGGTAAAGATTTATTTTTTGTATCAGCTGTTCCAACCAAAGACGTAATATCTTTAAACTCTGGATTCGTAGTAACAATCCCAATTGCTTTTGCAGTATCTATAACAGAACCACCACCAACAGCAATTATAGAATCACAATGGTATTTATGACAGACTTTTAAACCTTTTTTTACATTAGATATAGTAGGATTTGGCTTTACCTCACTAAATAATTCATAAGGTATCGCAAAACGTTCTAATAAAGACAACACTTTATCCGCCACTCCTACTTCTAATAGTGTATTATCTGTCACAACAAGAGGATGTTTAAAATTCCTCTTCTTTAATTCATCAACCAAAACTTCTCTAGCACCCCAACCAAAATAAGATGTTTCATTTAGAATCACTCTATTTACCATATTTAGACCTCCTTATAATAAAAACATTATATCACAAATAAAAGAAAGAATACTATTTTTTTAGTAAACATAGTGTTGCTCAAAAGTAAAATATACTATATAATAATCTTAGTAATCAGGTGATTTTATGGATAAAAGAATTCAAAATACAAAAAGAAAGTTAAAAGAAACTTTGTTAATCCTATTAACGAAAAAAAGATTAAAAGATATTACAGTACTAGAATTATGTAAAATCGCAAATATAAATCGAACCACTTTTTATAAATACTATAACGATATCGAAGACCTAACCCTAAAAATAGAGGAAGAATTAATCATTCATTTAAAAGAAGAAATAAACACAATAAAGAGGAATTATTTACTATCATTTACAGCAAAAATAATAGAAACAATAAAAAAAGAGCAAAAAATCTTTATTCCTCTATTAGGAGAGAATGGCGACCATACCTATCTAAAAAGAATTTTACATTTAGTTTATAAAGAAAGCATTTACGAATGGCAGCACTTACTAAAAAAAGCATCTCCACTTGATTTAGAAAATATTTATAATTTCATAGTTGATGGAACCATCGGTATAGTAGAAGAATGGATAAAAAAAGACTGCCTAGAAGAACAAGAAAAAATAAGCATCTTTATAAATAAGATATGTATGAGTGGATTAAGTAGCTTCATTTAAAATAGAGAATTATCTAACCAATAATTCTCTTTTTATAACATCATCATTATCCCGTTCATAGTATCGTAAGATAAGATCCATTTTTTGATTAAAATATAATTGATACCCATCTTGCTTCAAAATAGAAAGCACAAATAAAGAATCTTCCAAATCTGCGAGATTTAAAATAAAAGAAAATAAATCTTCCTCTGTCATTTCTTTTTCTTTTAATAAATCTGCATTGGATATTAACCTTCCTGTCTCTTTATTAACAACATAAATACGACTATTAATATCTCTAGGAATAGATTCAATAAAATAGCTATAATCTTGTATTAAAGTAATATATTTCTCATTAATAAAATAATCATAATGAAATAATCTTCCTTGTACAAACTCTTCTTCAAAAACCATCGCTTGATAAGAAGTATTCACAAAATTTTTAATTTCTAAATTAATATTAGCAACAGAATCACTATTTAAATTAATATACGCATATTGCAAATCATAATCAGTACAAGCTTTACAATTAATAGATTGTAAAGTCTCAAAATAGACGTAATCTCTCTGACTATCTAATTTTGCAATGCCATATTTAGATTCCTCTATTTCTATAGTTTCATTTTTCTTTTCACAACCTGTTAATAAAAGAAAGGTTATTAACAAGAAAAAAAACACCTTTTTCATATACACCACTCATTTAAAGTATAAAAAAAATAAAAACAGACGTCAAGTCTGCCTTATTTACTAGCTTTCTTCTTTATATTCTTATTAACTAATTTAACTTTAACTCCTCTTAAAGTCCCAAATTGTTTTTTTACCCCTTCAGGTAAGTTAGCTTTATATGTTCTCATAGTGCACCTCCTCATTAATAACTAAATCATTATAACATGTATTATACTAAAATAATAGGATAATTCAAGATAAAGTGAAGATTTTGAAAACAGAATAAAAAACAGCACTAAAGAAAAGAAAGACTAAAATATAAAATAGAGTCGAATGATAAGTCTTTCTCCGTCTAAACACATCAATAAGAATAAAAATATAAAACAAAACTAAAACTAGAAAAAGAAAAAAACTTGAAATTTTAGAGATTTTATCTAAAAGCAAAAAAGGGAATAAAAAGCCAAAAAACAAAGTCATCAAAAAAGAATATATAATAAATTTACCATATAATATTTTAATCTCATCAGGAATATTCTTTCTATATTCTCTTTTTTGCTTTTTCTTATCTTCTCTTTTCATAAGCATCCTTTACACAAAAAGCCAGCTGATCAGCACAAGAAGTTCCTCGCATCCCACATTGATTTCCAAGCAATGTAGAAACAATATAAGAAACTGTTCTTCCTTCCAATACTTTAGATAAAGCTTTTGTGTTTCCAGGACACCCTCCTACAAAAGAAATATTTTTAACAATTTCTCCTTCTAGTTCAAAAAATATTTTACTAGAACAAGTACCTTTTGTATCATATACATACTTCATAATATATCACCCTTAAAATTATACCACAAAAAAAGAATATACAAATATTCCCTTTTTACTTGTTTTCTTTATTATCTTTAGTAGCTTCTTCTTGTGGTGCTGAAGCATTAGCTGCAGTACCTTTTGCTTTATTGGCATCAATAAAGCCATTTTCAGTTACAACCGCAGAAGCATTAAAGTTATTTGCTTTTGAATAACCTTCAATAGCAATCATCAAGCCAGTTAATAATGTTGTAGCAACAACCCAACCAGTTGACTTATTTAACTTTTTAGATAAATTATAAGCAACATTTGCAGTAGCGAATAATTGAACAAGGTTAGCTAGTGTAATTAATCCACCTTCTAATCCAACAAGATTCAATATAGTTGGGCAAAGAAGAATTAAGAACCACCACCATTTAAGTCCAGCAATATCACAAGCTAATACATAATCAGTATAGAATGGGATAATAGCTTTCCATCCAGGTTGACCAGCCTTAACATAGAATTTCCATTTTCCAATTAATAGAACAACTGCAACTGCAAGAACAACAATTAATAAAACAATTAAAAGTCCTCCTAAAACTGCTAAAGTTGCATATAAATCTTCATATGACATATAACTCAAACTTCCTTTCTAATCTTATTATACATTATATTAAAAAGATAAACAAGATAATAATATTTTTTCTTTACTAATCCTGTTTCATTCTTTATAATATTCACCATTAGGTGATTTTATGAATAAGGTTACATTTTATCATATGGCAGAAAAAATTTTATATGCTATTTATACAGAGACTTTTTCTAAGGAAAGATTAGTAGAAATTATGGGAGAAAAAGAAAAACCATGCTCGAATATTATATATGAAGAAACTATTTTTTTAAATAACCTTTTAAAAAATTACCCTTGGTACACAATTCCTTCATTGCTAAAACGCTTTAAATCTATCGTAAGCGATGAAAAAAATAGACCACCTTCACTAAATCTTGCTTGCAATCAAACAGTTAAAATTATAGAAGATTTAGACTTTATAATAGAAGAAAGAATTAAAACAATAATTTGTATCAATATAAATGAATGCCTATATTATGTTCACTATAAAAGTGATAATAGCGATAATGAACTAAAAGAAATCGTAAAAAAGAAATGTAAAATAATAGAACAGCTGACCAACTTAAGCACAGCAGAAGAAGATCTTTACTTACAAAGGACTTTCATTCAAGAAGAAGGCTCAAAAGAACAAGAATTAAGAGAGAAAATCTCAAAAAGAAATGTAGAAGAAAAAGAAAGCATTTACGAAATAGCAAAAAAAGATTTTCGAAATTACTTAAACAGACAATCATTATCTGAATTTCAAAAAAGAATATTAAAAATACTAAAAGAAATCGCAGTTGAACAACAAGACCCATATATATATACAATAGGATTCGAAGTGCTAAATCTTCTATACGAAAGCACTTTACGCGCCTGGAAAAGGCGAAAAAAAGGCCAACAAGAATCACCTTTATTATATTTAATAAATAAACAAAAATCGTAGGAAACATCCCTACGATTTTTTGCCATTACATATAGAGTCTACTATCAAATATGCAAATTAGAAAAAATAAAACAACCTCTAACTAAAATAAGACTGATTAAGCTGAAGTCGGAAAAACTTTTTTTAATCCAAAGTCATCTTTCTTTTGTCCTACTCCTGTTGATTCTTTATACATACTCCAATTATTAGTATTACAATACATAATAAAATTCTCTATTGTTAAAATTTTTTCTACACTTCTACTAAAATCTTAATTAAGTAAAAAGAGAGGAAAAAGAACTACATTATAACCTTTAGAATCCAACAATTGTTTAAAGCTTTTTACTTCTTGAACATAATCTGTTAAGAATAACTTCATATAAGCTGGGGGAGTCAATAAAATCTCTTGAAAATCAACAGGAAAACAATCATCAGCTTCACTACATTGTAAAAGCCCTTCTTGAACCAATTTTCCAATATCACTTAATTGGCAAACTCCATACTCTGAAAGAGATTCTTTTTTAACAACACCTAAACGAGAAATTTTTCGTAAAAGAAAATCATATACAGAAAGCTTTGCAAAAAAAGTTTTAACTTCAATTGTTTGCTCCTTTTCCATAAAAGATATTGCCTTCTCTCTCTCCTCACAAGATTCTCCTCTGCCCAAATAGAAGCCATCTCTAAAGCAAATAAAAGGATTTAAAGTACTTTCTTTATCATTTAAAAACAAATGGTCTTTTTCTAGTAGCTCATAAAGCAATTCTATATCAACAAAATCAACTTCTTTAAATTTAACAATCGCTCCAAGCAAAAAATCCGCGAAACCAATAACTTTTTTTCCATAAACCCTCCAACAAGACAAATATAATTAACATATTTTCATGAAAATTATATTTCAAAAATAAAAGTAAATAAATAACTCCCCTAATAGAATTTTTTACAAGCATAAATTAAAACTCTCTTAAGAACCTGAATCAATAGAGCCAATCGCTTTCTTTAACATCATTTTATGATTTTCAAACATTTGCATTTGTCCTAAGTCACTCTCTTCTACCCAAATACATGTATGTTCTTTCTGTTCAGCCGCTTCCATTTCATGTCTGTTTAAGGAGTTTAATTCTACTAAAAAAGGAAAATATTTAGCCTCCCTATTTTGATCTTTATGCTCGACAAAAAATCTAGAAAGATTAACACAGTCAATCGGAACAACTCGCTTAATATCATAATAGCCTGTTTCTTCCTTTACTTCCCTTACTAAAGCAGCCTCTAAGTCTTCATGGTCTTCTATTCCACCAGTTACTAAAGAACAACCATAATCCACCTCATTCCAAACAAGAAACAAATAACGATTATGATATTTTATAATCGCAGCTATATTATTTCTTCTTACATAAGGACGATCTTTCTTAGGAGCATAAGCCCCTTTTTCTTCATACGTAAATGCAACATCGTATTTCATAATATAATCACCTATTACTATTATAACATACAAAGGATTTTATGAAATGTATAAAAAGATTTTTTTTCTCCCTTAAAAGATATAGGTGATTATATGGCAAATTATAGTAGTGCAATCTCTTTTGGATTAGTAAATATTCCCATTGTATATAACCCTGTTATAAAAAACAATGATACATCTTTTAACCAACTTCATAAAAAATGCATGAACAGAATTCATTATCAAAAATATTGTGAACATTGCAAAAAAATTGTTAAAGAAGCAGAACTAATTAAAGGATATGAATATGAAAAAGGAGAATTTGTAACTTTCTCTAAAGAAGAATTAACCAATCTTCAAATTGATGCAAAAGATACAATTGAAATAGTCTCTTTTGTTCCAGAAAATGAAATAGATTCTTTTTATTATGAGAAAAGTTACATTCTAACTACTCCCAAAAAGGCAAAAGCTTACTCTTTATTTTTAGAAGCTTTAAGAAAATCAAAAAAAGTAGCTGTTGCGAAAACTTCTCTAAGTAGTAAATT
Organism: uncultured Caryophanales bacterium; assembly: GCA_948442255.1. Classification (GTDB taxonomy): domain Bacteria; phylum Bacillota_I; class Bacilli_A; order RF39; family UBA660; genus Coprovivens. The sequence goes on from CAOJRT010000011.1 coordinate 25,331, forward strand.
CTACTATGTTTTGCTTAGATATTTTGAAGGAAATATCTTAATGTCAACCATTTATTTTGAAGAAGAAATAAATATTCCAGAAGGAACAAATAAAGCTACCTTCTCCAAAAAGGAACTCGACTTAGCAATGGAGCTTATCGAGCATTTATCTGACCATTTTAAACCAGAAACATACCACGACGATTACCAAAATCAAATTAAAGAAGCGATTGAAAAGAAAATTAAACGAAAACCAATTCCTAAAAAAGCTAAGAAAAAGTCACGCTCCATGAAAGATTTAATAACTTCCTTGCAAAAAAGTTTGGAGGAATAAAAATGAAATTTGGAACTTTTTTTAGTCCTATGTTATTAACTCAAACAGTAAAACCTTTTGATAATGAAAATTATCTGTATGAACTTAAATTTGATGGCATTAGAGCTACAATCCATGTAAGTCCAACCACTTTTATTATTTATAATCGAAATGGTTATGACATTACTTATTTATATCCAGAATTAAAAGAAATAAAAAACCACATAAAAGAAAATTGTATTTTTGATGGAGAGATCGTCTCCTTCGAAAACGATTCTCCGAGTTTTAGTAAACTACAAAAAAGAAGTTACACTCATAATTTAAATAAAATTAAAGATTTTTCAAAAAATGAACCAGTTTGTTTTGTTGTCTTTGATTGTATATATAAAAACAAAAGCCTAACAAATCTTCCATTAATAGAAAGGAAAAAAATATTAGAAAGTTTTCAGAATAACGATTACTTTATCAAAACAAAATATTTAGTAAAAGAAGGAAAAAAACTATTCCAAAAAATTAAAAAGAAAAACTTAGAAGGAATAGTAGCTAAAAAAATAGATAGTAAATATGAAATAAATACTCGTTCTAAAAACTGGATTAAAATTAAAAATTTTAAAGAAGAAGAGTTTTATATTGGTGGATTCCAAGAAACAAAGGAAAAAGTGTCCTTACTACTTGGAGAATATCAGCAAAATCATTTTGTATTTGTTGGAAAAGTATCTATAACAAGAACAAAAGATATTTATAAAAAAATTAAAAAAAGGAAAGCAACAGAAAAAAGTCCTTTTATAAATTATAAAGAAAAAAATGCATTTTATTTGATTCCTCAATTAAAATGTGAAGTAACTTACTTAGAAAGAACAAAAAATAATAATTTAAGGCAACCTGTTTTTAAAAGAGCATAAAAAAAGAGGGATAAAAATTGACAAAAAAATTAGAAAAATACAATCAAAAAAGAAACTTTAGCAAGACAAGTGAACCAAAAGGAAAAGTTACTTATCATAATAATAAAAAAAGAGTATTTGTTGTACAATACCATATGGCTAGAAAAGAACATTATGATTTTCGATTAGAACTTAGTGGTACATTGAAAAGTTGGGCAATCCCAAAAGGTCCTTCATATGAGCAAAAAGAGAAACGATTAGCTATCCAAGTAGAAGATCATCCGATTGACTATAAAAATTTTGAAGGAATCATCCCAAAGGGACAGTATGGTGGTGGAACAGTAATGATTTGGGATGAAGGAACTTGGGAGCCAAGTACAAATCACCCTAAAAAAGATTTAGAAAATGGGTCATTAAAATTCACATTATTTGGCAATCGATTACAAGGGAAATGGACACTCGTACATTTTAAAGAAAAGAATTGGTTACTTATAAAGGAAAAAGATGATAAACATCTGTATAAAGATATTACAAAATTAAAAACAAGTATTAAAACTGGACGAACAATGAAAGAAATTGAAGAAGGAAAAAATGAAAAAGCAAGAAAAAAATAAAAGTACAATAATAGAAGGTATTACAATTACAAACCCTAGTAAAATAATCATTGATAAACCACTAATTACAAAGTATGATATTGCTCTTTATTATCAAAAGGTTGCCAATCGCATGCTTCCCTATATAGAAAATAGAATTATGAGTACCGTAAGATGTCCTGCCGGAATAAAAGAGGAATGCTTTTTTATGAAACATTTCGATACTAAAAATCCAGGAATAGGAAAAATAAAAGTGCCAAGTAAAAAAGGTAACAAAGAAGATTACTATTACATAAAAACAACAGTAGGTCTTATCTTTGAAGTACAAATGAATAGCTATGAATTCCACGTCTGGGGAAGTAACATAAAATCCTTAAATAAACCCGATATTATGGTTTTTGATTTAGATCCTGATAAAAATCTTCCTTTAAAGAAGATCAGAGAAGGGGTAAAAGATCTAAAAAATATTTTAGATGAACTTCATTTAAAGTCTTATCTAAAAACAAGTGGCGGAAAAGGATATCACGTTGTAGTTCCTATAAAAAAATTAAAAACTTGGAAAAAATTTCGTGAATTTGCCGAAAACATCGCAATAGCAATGGAAACAAAATGGCCAAATAAATATACAACTAACATAAGAAAAGAGAAAAGGAAAGGAAAAATCTTTATTGATTGGATTCGCAACACCAAAAGTGCAACCAGTGTAGCTCCTTATTCAATAAGAGCAAGAAAAGGAGCTAAAGTTTCTATGCCCATTAAATGGAGTGAATTAGATAAAATAAAACCAGATGAAATAACTATGGAAGAGGCAATAAAAAGAGTCAAAAAAAAAGACCCTTGGGAAGGATTCTTCGATTAATAAATTATTGTAATTAAAATTCTAAAGCAATAAAAAACTGCACGTTATTTTTTTATAATTTCAAACAATATGCTATCTAACAATCTGTTTGTTAAAATGATTTTTAAATAATTTTGCAACAATCCATTTATATAATGTAACATAACAGATTCTACGCAAAAATTATAAGTATCTATAAAGGTTTTATCATTATGTAATCGCCATTTATATATTTTTTCGCATATTTCTCCTATACTCTCAAAATTCCCATGAGCGATTGCTGAACGTAAATCATAAATATATATAAGTAATTTCTCTGTTTCTTTTAAATCCCCTAATGCATTATTTAAATGTAAAATTAATAAAATCTTATTACAAAATTGCTTTCTTATAGAATCATCAATATTATAACGCTCACCATTAGGTTTGTGAGCAATTAAAAGTTCTATCATCGAAACAAGAGAAACAATTTTCATTTTATCATCATCTAAATGTCTATAAACTTCCAAATTATCAGCAATAAATATAACAAAAGGATCATCCAAACGTTCAATAATAAATTTTTCATTTTGCTTTAATTTTGTAAATAAAGACATAAAATCAGTAAAATCATCTAAATTTTCTTTAGTATTCGTATAATTAGGAAACCAACACCAAAAAAGATCTCCTACAGCTTTAAAATCATTTCCATTTTGAAAAAAATCAAAGCACTCTGGAATTAACAAAGAATGTTCTAACAATCGATTATTTTCTAAAGATATAAACGTAAGTAAATTAATAAACTTTACTGTTTTCACATAGTTTTTATAATTATTTAATAAATCTTGCCCATCTAACCTAACAATTTCTTCATTAGATAGTATGGTATTACCTTCATTTATAACGCCATCTTGAGAGTCAAAACGAACAATCACCCAATTTTTAGCCAAATGGTAATAAATATTTTTATAATGATTATCTTTTTTAGAAAGTTGAACAGTTTCATTATCTTTATATTTTTCATAAAAAGTATCTTTAACTTTTTCCAATAAAACAGTATCTTTAATTTCAGAAAAAGGAATGAAAGAAGTATAGGCTTCTCGCAGTATGTTAGCAACTATTTCAATCTCTTTCATTGTTCTCGGATTATCAAAATAAACACCTTTTAAGATATTTTTTCTTTCTAATAATGGAAACATACAATAAGTCATAATCATGTTATACATTACTCTTCCCTCCTATTCGTTCATAAGTTATTAAAAACAAAGCAAAATCAAAAGTTTTACCTTACACATTAGAGTTATTTTTACTAAGAATTTTTCTTTTTCACACATAGCAATCTTTAAAAATATACATCCTTTTACTATTTTTACTGAATCAATAAACTCCCAAAATCGTTACTACTATCTTCAATTAAAATTTTTCTAAAGCAGGCGTCCTTTACTGACTGGATCCATGTACTTTAGTAACTAACGATATGTAGTATAATCTCTCGTTACAGAAAATAATAATACTTCTTAATGATTGTATTTCATAGAAAAAAATCCTTTTTAACAAAATTAAAAAATTTAAGTTAGTCTATAAAAGCCTTTATAATTTCAAAAAAGAACCTACTGCTAGGTTTCTTTTTAAAGAATCTCTTTTCTCAAAAGTATTCACTTCCAACCCCTCCTAATGGTTTATTAATGAATCGCTTTTGCTCGTTAGATACAATTTTATTGCCTTTTTGAATAGTTTTTTCAATTTCCTCTAATCTATTTATGATGACTCTTTGTTTATCAGAATTAAGTCCCGAAAACCCATTTTTTAAATTTTCTAATCCATACTGATCAATTGTTTCGGTTGAATAAATTTTTAAAATTTCTGGTAAATCATAAGAATTCTGTGCAAAAGTAAAGAAGGAAGGATCGATATCTCCATCATATGTAATTATATCTCCTGAAGGAGTAAGCCCCGTTACTCTTTTTAAAGTTTGAGCTAAATGCTCTTCCGTCCACTTCATAATATATAAAGCATCTCTTGGGCCCAAATTCTGAATAAGATTTGCTAAGACACATGTATACATATTGGAATAGCCTTTCATTATAAATCTCAATTTCTTTTTAAATGAATGACTATAAAACGGCCAACAAAAATAAAAAGCAATAGTATGAAACCACATATCAATAACTTCACTCTCTTTTCTTAAATTCGAAGAGAAAAGATTAGGAAAAAGTTTATTTCTCATCTTAAAGTAGAAACGCTTTGGGAATTCAAAGACTTCGTGCGGTAAAATATTTGCATATATTTCTTTTGGCATATTAGTTTTGCTATCTAAATGCCACCCTTCGTACACTTTTTTAGAATTACAAAAGCTTTCCATTTTTTTTAAACCATAAGAAGAAACTGGCAAAGAAATATATAACGATTTTGTATCATAAGAACTTATCGCAATCTCCTCTTTAAAAAGAATTCGCAAAGGTAAATTAGCTGACGTAACTAAATCAATAGAGTTAATAAAAGAGCCAACAGTTCTCTCTAAGGGATAAGGATTAGCAATAAAGTCTTGTTTAGTAAGATAAGTTTTTTTGTTTTCTGGAATATACTCAACCAATCGAATGGTTGCAGACCCTTTAAAGAACAAGTGTTCGTGAATAGAACAGGCAACACCATTATTTATTTTGGTTATAGTATGATATCCTTCTTCAAAACCTTTAACTTATAATAAATATTGTTTAAATAATCCCACTGGCATATCTTTTATTTTTGCCACATCCAACATTTGTAAATACTCATAAGCACATGTAACCGATTTATGCTCTACAAAGGAAGGAAGTGAGTCAATTCGACTACCAAAGATACTATTTTTAGCATAATCCAACTCTGAAACATCATGAAGAGAAAACTTTCCCATCCGATCTACAGTAAGATATAGACAAGGTTTGTCATCTTGATGATAAACTGTAACAACTTGAAAATCATTTGCTTTCTCTTGAAAAGATGAATTCTCTACAATGAGCCTAGAAACAGCAAAATCGCCTCTTAAATATTCTACTGGATTTTGTTTAGAAGAAATAAATCTTTGCACTCTAATATTACTACACTCCCCAAGATTATAAGCGTTAACCAGACGAGTAGTTAACTCTCCTATACAATTTGTATCAACAGTACTCATATAATAGTGTTTATTTTTTTTATATACATTTATCAATAAAATCATAATTTCTCCTTAGCGTTCACATTGAGCAAATAATCATATATTAAAAATATTATAACACATTTGACCGAAATACTCACGACTTATTTAATGCAAATAGAAATAGTAGATTTACAATTTAAGAAGAATAGTTTACCTTGATTCACTCCTTCGTTTACTCAATTCTTAAAAACAAAACATTTTAATACCAGTAAGTATTTTTTATAGTGTAAAGATTGAATAACACTTTCATGATAGAAACTTTATCTATAAAAGAAGTACATTATCCAATTAATTCATAAGAAAAAGAAATGTATTATTCAATCACACTTTCTGTAATGAATTAATACACTTTTATAGTACAAAAAAAAATATTTCAGTCCCTTAATTACAATTCCTATTCATTAGTTTCATAATAATATGAAGTCTCTATTCCTTTAAAAAAGCTCTCCAAGCTTAAATCATCTGTTAAATTATTTTCGATTAAAGTTTTAATTTACAATGTGTTTATAGGACTTCTCTCCATCGCTTGTAAATAGAGTTTCTTATCAATATTTTCCCAATTAACAATTCTATTTAAATTCTTCTTTAATATTAAATCTAACCAAATTCTTGTACTGCGCCCATTTCCTCTAAAAACGGATGAGCGATATTCATTTCAACATACTTATCGATAATATCATCTAAAGTTGTTTCTTTCATAGTTTCAATTTTATTTAACATATCTTCTAAATACAAGGAGTTTCCAAATCTAAAATTTCCTTTAGAAATATTTTCTTTTCTAATAATACCAGCAAAATCATATAAACTATCAAATAAATATTTATGAATTTGTTGTAATCCTTTTGTAGTACCAATTTCAACATTATCAATCGCACCACTCGAAAATAATTTTTTTACTTTTTCTAAGCTTTTTTTATCTATTTCATTCATATCATACACTCCTTTCCATTTATAATCACAAATTTTTTTAATGTGCTTATATTCTACCACAAAATTGCTATTCCTACAATACAAGCAACTTTCTTTTAATACTACGATAACTCTTTCTTAATCCTTTTAAGTAAGGCATCAATTTGCTTTATCGTGATAGGCATTGTATGATTATAAAGAAATAAATTTTTCCTATTAAAATAGATTAGTATTAACTTTAGTAACATCTAATTTATGAGGTTCTATAATACTAATATTAATACTTACTATATAAAGAATTCTCCTTTTTTTATTACGACCTGTAAGGTCATCTTACTGGCAGCACTATATAGTGCTCCGAATTGCCTATCGCATGCACTACTTTTACTACTTGCTATTTAAATTGCTTAAATTGTTTTATTTTCTTTCCAGTAAATGAATCTATATACTCTTGAATTACTTTTGTATTTTTTCCTACTGTATCTACATAAAATCTTCTCCACCAAAATTGCCTTTGACCATACTTGTATTACATTTCTGCATGTCTAGCAAATATCAGTAAAGTACTTTTCTCTTTTAACTATCCTAAAACTCCTGATTCACTATCTTTTAGTGGTATTCTAATTAAAATATGAGCATAATCCACACAAAGTTCTGCTTCTATTATCTATTCCTTCTCTGTCACATAACATACGTAATATTTTTCCTATATCAGCTCTTAATTGATTATATATTACTTTTCTTCTGAATTTCGGCGTCCATACTACATGGTATTTACAATTTCACTTCGTATGTACTTAACTATTCACGTCCATTCAGGACACCTCCTTTGATTTTTTATGCATTCGATAAACAGCATTATACTATCAAAGGAGCTTTTTCTTTGTAAAGCTTAAACATTAATGCCCCCTGTATAACTGGGGATTTACACAAGAAAAAATAGACATATTGTCTATTAAATCTTATAAAGTTTTTTATGGTACTTTTTAAAGTAGTAGATTAATCCAATTAATAGTATAGCTAAAATTAAAATATATTTTGCACACGCACCTGTATCAGGATTTTCTATTATTTGTTCTTTATAATAGTAATTAACAAGTGTATTACCAAGTATAATTCCATTTGCATCATCTCTATCATAGGTTCAGATGTAAAACCATTTTATCATGGTGTAAGTATGACTAACCATAAAAAAGCTTTAGATGATATGTTAAATAATAAAATAAAAAGAGGATATAAAAGTCAAGAAACAATTTTTCACAGTGATCAAGGCACAATATATTCCTCAGTGGCATTTAACAATGCACATAAAGATTATAACATAACTAGGTCTATGTCGAAAATAGGAACACCAACAAATAATCCAATAATAGAATCTAAAAATGGTTGGTTAAAGAAAGAAATGAATATTGACTTTAACCAAGATGATTATGAGACTGTTGAGGACTATATCAATGCAATTATATATGATCACAATTATTTGAGACCTAGTTATGCTTTAAACTATAAAACCCCAATCGAATATAGAACTCAATTAGAGTATAGTTAAAATATCTTTTTACTGTCTATTTTTTATTGACAAGTTCATTTCACACCTTTAATTATTACTTTATAATCTAATTATTCGCACTAGATAGCTCTTTCTTAATGCTTTTAAGTAGTGTATCAAATTGCTTTATCGTGATAGGCATTGTTCTATTATATAAAAACATATTTTTCCTATCAAAATAAATTAGTATTAGTTTCTTACTCTTTATAGTAACATCTACTTTATGTGGCTCTATAAAACTAATATTAGTACCACCTATATAAAGTATTCTTCCTTGCCTAAACTCACACTTAGCATTATTAAAACTACACGTAGTTCGTATCCTTTTTTCTAATTCTTCTGATTTTATAAATTTTTCACTAAAAATCTCCATTTTTTACACCATTTTTTAGTAAAAACAAAAACCATGGATTTTCCTTTTATTTCCACGGCTTTTTACGTATTCTAACTCCACTTTTTGGAGTGTATTTGCATTTGGCAGGGGATGAGAGAATCGAACTCCCAACAGTGGTTTTGGAGACCATTATTATACCATTTAACTAATCCCCTAAATAAAGTAAGCAACTCTATTATAACATATTTTTCTCTCTTGTAAAGAATTTAAGTAAGGAAAAATAACTACTTGCATAATATATAATAGGTGAATTATTATGATAGTAAACTATTCCACAAAAGAATTAGAATTACTTGCTAGAATTATGAGGGCAGAAGCATTAAACGAGGGAAATCTAGGAATGCTAATGGTTGGGAATGTCGTTGTAAATAGAACTATAGCAGATTGTTTGACATTCAAAAATATAAGAACAATAACGGATGCAATATATCAAAAAAACCAGTTTGTTGGTACAACAAGTTCTTTGTTCCAATCAAGTCCTACTACAAACGAAAAAAACTTAGCTAAAAGAGTGCTCATCGGGGAATATTATCATCCAGCTACTAATGCACTGTGGTTTTATGCTCCTCCATCAGGAACAAATTGTAAGTCTACCTGGTATGACCAACGTTTAGCAGGAAGTTATAAAGGCCACTGTTTTTATGAACCAAACGAAGGAGAATGCAAAGAAATTCATTAAAAACGCTCTAAGAAAAGAGCGCTTTTTATTTAACAAAAATCTCATAAAAATGTTAAAGTCATTCTAAAAAATTATTAGAAAATCAAAAATTTTTTTGAATTTAATACCAAAATGACAAAACCTTCTTTTATGAAAAAGACATTTTTTATAGTAATTAAAAAGCTGAATTAATTTAACAATTCAACTTTATATTTAAAATTTATTTTATTTTAAGGTATTTGGAGAACCTGACCAATACTTAAATTAGTAGATGGTAGGTTATTTAGATTAACTATATCTGTAACTGTTGTTCCATTATTTTGGGCTATTTTATATAGTGTATCTCCACTTTTGACAACATATTGTTTTGTACTTGAAGTATTTCCTTTAGGAACTAATAACTTCTGTCCAATACTTAGTACATTACTAGACAAATTGTTAATAGATTTCAAATTGTCCACAGTTGTATTATGTTTATTAGCAATACTCCATAAGCTATCTCCTTTTTGTACAATATAAGTATCATAAGTACTAGTAGATGGAGTAGATGGAGATGTACCACTTACTAATAGTTTTTGATTAATAGATAAAGTATTACTTTTTAAATTATTCATTGCTTTTAATTCATCTACACTAAGTCCATATTGCTTTGCTATACCATATAATGTATCTCCTGATTTAACAGTATAATATACTCCTACATCTTCACTAGAACTAGTATCTTTAACAAGTAATCTTTGTCCTACTGTTATCATATTACTAGATAAATTATTAAGAGATTTTAACTTATCTACAGTTAGCCCAAACTTATTAGCAATACTCCATAAACTATCGCCTTTTTGAACGATATAGTAATTTTCATTAGCTAATGTTCCTGTATAAGTATATTTAATTCCTGCATAGTCTGCAATTGCTTTTACAACTGCTTCTGCATAATCTTTCCAGTATTTTTTTAATAACTCTGCATCTTTAGCGTTATCAAGAAACCCATATTCTACAATTACTGCTTCTGTATTAGGAGTATTTCTATGGATAAAATAGTAGTCTTTACTAGAATCAGATGGATACCTTCTCTGATAATACTTTCTTACATCTCTACCATTGTTCTCTAATGAATTAGCAATGTATTTGCTAAAACTATCGTTGTTGCGTAAGGCGTAGATTATTTCTGCACCTTCGCCACCTGGCGATAGTCGATGTGTAACTATTTTATAATTTATCCATAATTATTGTTAATATCTAACAAAAATGATAGAATATATAACTAAATTATGGAGGTTTTACTATGTTAAATTTTATCTTATACAATCAAATATTTGAATATTTAATTATTGCAATTGCTGTTATTAATTATATATTTATAGTAGAAAATGAAAAAAATGAATTTAAAAAGGATTTTAAACAAACTACAGAATCAGATATAATTACTAAATATAAAATTACTTCAATTTTTCTAACCGTTTTATATCTCACTATAATTGCTATATGTATAGCAAAAGAAGTGATTTTATCTGTAATTCTAATCATAGTTCCATCTGTTGCATTAATAAAATCATTAATTGATACATATAAAAACAATAATACTAATTTTATGGATGATAATTATACATATACTAGTGCAACATTTTTTTTCGTAGTTTTTCTTTCAGCATATGTGACTCCTTTATATTTTACATCCTTTGCAACCATTGAACATACCATTAAAGAAATTTTATTAATAATATATTTAATACTAAAAATAGTATTATTTACATTTTTATTTACTATTAATCTCTTTATCCTACTCTCAAATATAACAAATAAATTAGAAAAAAATTCAAAATTAAATTCTAAACTTCAAGTTAAAGAAAATCAATATTATAGATTAATTTTATATGATTTTCCACTATTTAGAAAATATAAAAACCAATTAACAAAAATCTTAGATAACATAATTTTCTTTATATTATGTCCATTTACTCTAATAATCAATATAATTTGTATATTTTCTCTTAAATTTATTAAAAATATTAAGATTAAACTTAAAAATTTATTAGAATTTATAGCCAAAGATATAGATAATAAAAACATAATGATTAAAAAAATAACTAATATTTCAATAATAATATCCTTAGTAATCGTTTATATAATTACTATAACAGATAGTCACCTGTTTTCAAACAATATTTCTCAAATATATAATTTCATATCAACAGTAATATTAATTCCATTTATTTATGATAGCATTAAAACAAAATAATGTTATCTTTTTATATAAGTAGTTTATCATTTTATGTAATACTTCTTCCCAACTTGGGAAAAAGTGTTAATTATTCAATATACTAAATTTATATACTATTTCGACATTTCTATCTTTATCGATAATAATTTTATCTATTAATGCTTGTAAAAGTTCCCTTGATGGATTTTCAATATCCACAAGTTGCTTAATTTTATCTTCATACTCTTTTAAGTCATTTTTATTTACTTTTTCTTCTTTTTTATTATTTCGTAATTTCTCTATCTCATATCGTATCTTATTCAATGAATTTTCTGTATCTTTAGTAATCCTTGTAAAAGTTTCTTCAGATATTACACCTTTAAACTTATCTTGATAAAGCATATCTAATTTACTTACATATTCTTTTTCTCGTTTTATAAGTTCATCAATTTGATTATTAACATGATTATCCTTCTTCTTACTATTTATTGCATCCTTAGATAGTTTAGTAATATTTAAACTATCGATATATTGCTTACAAGTATTTTTAATAACTTCTAGCAAAGCTTCCTCTAGTTTATCATAAGGACTAAAATGTGACTCACACATTCTTCTTCGAGGATCTCTTGAATACCTATTACAATTAATAGTCCAATAATTATGATTCTTTCTATAAGATACTGTTAAGGTATTACCACACTCTTTACAATATAGTAAGTTTTCAAATAATCTCTTATCACGATTGGTAATATTGGATTTAATAGTTCTTTTAACATTATTTTGTACACTTTCAAATATATATCTATCGACTAAAGCTTCATGAGTGTTAGGTACTACATCCCAATTACTCTTTGGCAAAGTCTTTTTCTTTTTAGATTTGTAAGACACTTTAGTCTGTGTACTTTGAACCATATCTCCAACATACATCTGATTCTTTAATATCTTTTTAACAGAAGAAATAGTCCACATTTTGTTGTACTTACCTTTAGAATTAGGATTTTTTCGTTTCAAACTACTTGGTGTTTTAATTTTATTATCATTCAAATAAGTAGTTATATCAGATAATCCTACTCCATTATAAGCCATTTCAAATATCTTCTTAACTACAGGTGCATATTCTGGATCTGGTATTAAGTGTCCTTTATCTTCTGGATCTCTTAAGTAACCATAACTAGGCATACTACCTATAAACTTACCATTCCTTCTCTTATCATTTAGAACATTACGAATTTTAACAGAGTTTTGTTTACTATAATAATCATTACAAGCAAATATAAATGTTGATGAATCATTACTAGCTTGATTAATAGCATTATCATATCCTTCCTGCATAGAAATAAATCTTATTCCATTTTCAGGAAAGAAATTTTCTACATAATAACCAGTTAAAATATGATCTCTGCCTAATCTAGACATGTCTTTAACGATAACTAAATTGATTTTCTTACTTTTAATATCATCAATTAATCTTTGAAATCCAGGTCTATCAAAGTTAGTACCTGAATAACCATCATCAACATATTCATCAATAAAGACAAATCCTTTTTCTTTTACATAATTCATTAGTATATTTCTTTGATTAAGGACACTCTCACTATCTGATTCGTAAGATTTTCCTTCATCTGCTTCAGATAATCTTATATAAATTCCTGCTCTATAATAATCTGGCATCTGTATTAAAGTGTTATACAATTTTTACTCTCCTTCCACTTTGTATAACAAATTAAAGCCACTTAAAGTATAACACATTAACTTAATTACATCTATGATGTCAGACATTATTAATCACACTTTTTATATATTTAGATACCAGTTCTTTAAAATTAGGAGAATCATTTTTAAAAGTTTCAGTTATATTAAACATAAGCCACCTCATTTAAACTTATGACTAATTTTTTCATATTATTTATTCTTTCCTCCTTTATTATTTGAAATCTTTTAATAAATCCTCTAATTCTTTTACTTCTTCATCTGTCATTTTTTCTGATTCAATTTTTACTCCATACCAATATTCATTACCTTCTTCATCAACTGAATAAATATCTTTTAATATATCTTTTTTATTATTTTTATATTTATTATAATAGTTAAAATTATTTTGAATACTAGCATTGGTATTTTCTTGAATACTTGTTATTCTTTTCTTTAATACTTTAGATAACCTAATTATTCTCTTTGAATTGTTTTTCTCACTATTATTGATTTCTATATCAATATAGTTATATTTTGATAAACTACTTATACTTTTTGATATTGTAGGCTTAGTACAGTCGAATTTATCCATAAAATATCTGTTAGTAGGCCAACAATATCCATTTTTCTTACATAGTGACACTATTTCAATTAACAATACTCTTTCTAAAAATGTTAATCTATTATCTCCTAATACTGCTTCTGGTATTACTAAACTTATAAAAGGTTCTATATCTTTTCTCATTATCTTTCCAATATAAGATTATCAAATTTAGTAGTTCCATTATATCCTCCTTTCTTTACCAGTATTTTTAGGAACACATAAAAAGAACTGGACATATCAATCCACAACAAAAACAAGGGAATATTATTCAAACTTGTTTGTTAGAATAAATATGTACAGTTCTATATGAACTTTAAATTATAGGCTCTTCACCTATTACTTGTGTCTAAACACTAAATGACACTATATATTTATATGTTTTATTAGTCACATTCCCAAGTGACTATAATAATTATAACACTTTGTTAAAAATATTGTAATAATTAACTATTCGACAATATTTCTTTAATGTACCATAAGATTTAAAATTGCATTATTAACTTTAACTAACTCTAAGCCAATCACATCTTCTCTACCTTTTCCCATCAACTCTTGAGGAACAGCATTATAGCTATTTAACTTAACTAAAATTATTTTTTTATTTAATTCTAAAGCTTTTTTGCATTCCCAATTTTGCCAATTTACGCATCCGATTTCTACTCTATCTTTATGCGGGCTATTAATATAATCACCACTAATTACTAATAAAATATTAGCTTCATTTATCTTTGATGTCAATCCAGCTTTTATCCTACTTATATTATAAGTATCTATTTCACTAGGAGTCTTATCAATAATATCAAAATCAATATATTTATTTTCATTCCAAAGTCTTAAAGCATTCCTAGAATTTTTATCATTTTCATAATCAAAACTAACGCATATTTTTGGTCTTGCCATTTTTCTCTCCTCCATTTCGCAATTTCCAATTAAAAATAAAATATGATATATTCAACATCAGCAAACAAAGATAAGCAACAAAAGAAATAATTAGAAAAGAAATTGCTAATTTATTAACTATGTTGAAATACATCTTCAATGTTATACAAATACTAAATAACAAAGGAAATACATACTTATAAAACATATATGAAAACTGTAAAAACAAAGGGTAGTTCATTAAATAATTTTTTCCTTCTCTAAAAATCGGAATTTTATATTTCTTATCCAATGTATTTTCTATGTTATGAATATATTTATAGTTTTTTTCGATATTTGAATTGATTTGATAGTATCTAACAGTTAAATACGAAATAATAAACCAATTAAACAATTCAAAAACCTTTAATTCAAATCTTATATTAATGCCCATTTTTTCTAAAAGTAATTCTTGAAAATTTTCGTATAAATTATTTGGATAAAATGTCATCAACATTAGAAATAATATACAAATGCACAATATAACAAATAATTTATTTCTAAGTTTTTCATTTTCTCTTTGTATACCAAATGTATCCTTATAATGATCATATAATATATCTAACTTATTCATACATTTTTCCTCCGTAATCTCATATCGAAAGGTTGCAACCACTAGACATTTTCTAATTTTTATTTCTTTTTATGTGTACCTGGTTTACATCTCTTATGAGCTTTTACACTAACTGTTTTATTACATTTTTTCTTTGCCATATGTTAATACCTCCTTTGCATCTAAACTCGAACAATATAATTTTTTTATGATCAATGGCTTGATTTTGTCATTTTTTTCTGTTATGCTAATAATAGCAGGAATGACAAAAGTCATGAATATAGTTAAATTCATATTCTCCTGTAATTTTTTCATTTTCTAACATTTCTTTTGTTAGTCTTTGATTTTTGTTCAGTATAGTGGTTGCAGCCACATATACAAAAGTAAAAGCATTTGTTTGACTTGAAACAAATGCTTTTTATATACCACTATTTGCAAGACAAACTTTTGTACTATTACTTCCGTATAATTGCATATTACCACAGATTTCTAAAGAAATCAATAGCACTCTATAATTTGTTCTGCTAAATTTCTTGTTGCTTAAAACAACCATTGCCATTTATTACATCAATTATCGCAATAATAATCTGTATTATATTCATTTGTCCATCAAATAATTGCAGAATACTTCCATAATTAGTAAACGGATCTTCATTTAAAATACGTTTGTCTATTACCCCATTTTTCATAATATAATTTTTAATTAGGTTTAGAAATCTTGTTTGTTCAACATTTAATTCGTTATCATTTTCAAATTTAGAAAATTCTCTATCTATTGCCTCTTTAGATAAACCAACAGTTTTTCTTACCAATAGTACCAGTGATTCATCGTTGTAGTTTATCTTATATTCTGCTTCATTTGAATTTAAATCAGCAAACAATATTTCTTGTAATTTATTAATTTCTTCAGAACTAACTCTTTCATTATTTCTAATTTTATTAATAATTTCATTATCCATATGATTTTTCAAATAGAAATTAATTTTTTTCTTATAATCAGATAAATCCTGTTGTTCAATTTTTCTATCATCATGTTCAACTATATTAATATCATCACTAAAATCAGTATAAACATCTTTTCTGATTCTTTTTGGCAAATACTTAATTAACTCTCTTAGCGAATCTCTTATTCCATCAATTTCAAAAATATCTGCTTTATCAATATAATCCTCTTTTAGTAATTTTTGAACATCATCTTTTTTATCTGCAATTTGTGGTATATTCATTAATCCTATGAGACCTTCTCCTATATGGGACAATCTACTTTTTTCTCTTTCGTATCTCATATTTAACATTTTTGATAATTCTATAGATAACATTAAGCGATCAAATTGCTTTGCAGGTTCATCATTGTCATTTGACATAATTAATAAAGTCAAATTATCCTTTATCTCCTTAACCGCTAAGTCAGTTAAATTATTCCAATTCACAACATCTTTATATTTTTCCACATATTGTATTTTTTGCTTAACATCAAACTTTAAAGTATTAAGCGATGAAATAGTATCAACAAGTTGATCTAATAAAACATTTTTATACCACAAGTATTCATTGTCATTTAAGTAATCTACTTTCTGTAATTCTTTTAATATATCCACTTTTAATTGAAATATAAATTGTGATAAACTCATTCCAATTGTAGATTCTTTACCCTTTGGATTTTGATCAAAAAACTCAAAATTTTGACAAGCATCAAATATATAAAATTCTTTTTTATCTTTACCCCATCCAAACAAATCTGGACATAATCTAGTTCCTCGACCTATCATTTGTAAAAATTTAACTTTAGATTTTACTTCCTTAAAAAATACTAAATTTACTATTTCAGGAATATCAATTCCAGTATCTAACATATCTACTGATATTGCTATTTGTGGCATTTTAGTACAATCAGAAAAATCTTCTATAAGTGATGAATAATAATTTGTATGAATATCAATTACTCTAGCAAAATGACCACTATATTGAGGAAATAATATATTAAACCTTTTTTCAATAGCCTCAGCATGTTTATGGTTTTTGGCAAATATAATAGTTTTACCAAGCTTATCATTGCTTTCCACCTTTAATCCCTTTTCCATCATAACAGTCAAAATTTTATCTATTGTATCATTATTAAATAGCCAACTATTTATATCAGATGCTTTTACAGAATCAACTATCTCCTCATCTTCAGCAAATGTATCCTCAAACTCTTCTTTGTCTTTATCTGACAATTCATCATATTTAATACCATCTCTAATAAAACCAGTAGAGCACTCTATTGTATGATAATCAACTAAAAAACCATTGGCGACAGCTTCTTCATATTCATATGAATAGGTAGGTACATTATCTTGTAGCTCAAATATTTTATAAGTATTTTTATCTATGTCACTTCGAGGTGTAGCTGTTAATCCTAATAGCAATCCATCAAAGTATTCAAATATAGCTTGATATTTTTTATAAATACTTCTGTGAGCTTCATCTACTATAATTAAATCAAAATGACCAACTGTAAATAGTTTCTTACCATCTTTGGTTTTTATATCATCAATTGCATTCATCATTGTTTGATAGGTAGAAAACACCATTCTTGCATTTTCTGCATTTTCTTTTTCAGTAGTCAAATTAATTGTAGACAATGATGGAATTAATTTATTAAAGCTCTTTTTAGCTTGTTTTACTAATTCTGCTCTGTCTGCTAAAAACAACACATTCTTAATCCAATTTGCATTTGTTAGTACATCTACTATAGAAACTGCTGTTCTTGTCTTACCAGTTCCTGTAGCCATAACTAACAATCCTTTTCTTTGATGATTATTTAAATCATCACAAAAAGCTTTAATTGCTTCTTGTTGATAAGTTCTATTAGTAATATTATCATCTATGGATATATTCTTTAAATCCCTTTTTAAAGTTCTTCTATCTATTAATAATTGTAATTGTTCTTGTGTATAATATCCTGAAACTTTCCTATATGGATAAATACAATCATCCCACATATAAATATCAAAACCATTTGTAAAGAAAATTATTGGCCTTTGCCCATATTTGTTTTCTAAACAATCTGCGTAGATTTTAGCTTGCTGTTGACCAACTCTAGCATCCTTAGATGTTCTTTTTGCTTCTACTAAACCAACTGGCTTGCCATTTGCACCCATTAAAACATAATCAACGAATCCGTCACCAGATACATTTGGCATTCCAGTTATAGGTAACTCCTCAACCAAATTTTTATTAATTTCCCACCCAGCTATTTCTAAATCTAAATCAATATATTGTTTGCGAGTATTAAATTCTGATATATCCTTAATATCATATGGAATAGAACTTTCTTTTTGTCTTCTAATTTTTGGAGTATCTTTTCTTAATGATTCAAATTCTTTTTGTAGTTGTTCTATTGTCTTCTCATTTGCTTCTAATCTTTCTAATAGTTCTAATTTTTCTTTTTCTAATACTTTGTTATTTTCAGGATCAGAAACAATGGATTCATTAAATTTATGTTCGACATAATTATCACAATATAAATATGTTATCCATAATATAAAGTCATGTAAATTCTTTAATGATAATAATGATTCTTGCTTTTTTATTTTTGTATTACTATGTACTGCCTGATTACCAAGTTTTTGAATATAAATTATTTTTTTCAATAAATTGGTATCTATAATATTTTTAAAGTTTCTATCATGAATTAAAGTCGCTAAAGTTTGTTGATAAGGTATTCTTAAGTCTCCGTCAATCCCATATACCCATTTAATTCCCAATTCTAAAGCTTTTCTAGACATAATGGCGCTCGTTGTTGCTGTTATAGTTAAACCTTTTTCAGCCTCAATACAAGCATTTTTAATATCCATCAATCTTCTATCACTTATAAAATCAAAATTTGACATCATCAACCAACTCCAAATTTAATAATTGCAATATAATTTTACCATAAATTCGACAATTTACCTATAATTTCAAGTATTTTCGCACTTACAAATTTCTGTTTATCGATTTGTTC
>CAOJRT010000012.1 GCA_948442255.1 uncultured Caryophanales bacterium
TATTCATAAGAAAACCTCTAGAAAAATCTAGGGGTTTGTCTACACTCTGGAAAAGATATAGCAATATATCTTTTTTTATTCCTTAAAAAAGGGTATAATAAAGAATAGGAAGTGGTTTGATGAATGTCAAAGTAAAAAATATCTTAATTAAAGTCATATACGCTATTTTATTTTTAATTATGCTTGTTTGCTTTGTTTATCTAAGTGAAAAATATGCAGATAATAGTAAAGATGAAGTTTATACGATTCGTGATTATTATAGTACGATTACAAACGATTCCTTTGTCCCAGTTAATGGGACACGTTTTATACATCTTTTTAAGAATGGAAAACATTTAATATTTGTAGGTAGTAAAACATCTAAATGGTCTAGTAATTATATTACAGAATTGGATAAAATTGTGCAATCTTTAGGGGTAGATGAAGTTCTTTATTATGATGTTAATAATGATAAAGCTCAAAAGAATTCGAATTACTATAAGGTAAGAGATTTACTAAAAAATGCCCTGATAACAACTGATGAGACAAACAATAATTTACTCGCTCCCAGTTTTTATATTATTGATAATGGGGTAGTGAAATATTATAATATTGATACAGTTGCTATGAAAAATACGATTGAACCAGAAACTTATTGGACAAGCGAAAAGGAAAGTGAATTCGCTTTAGAGATTACGGAAGCTATTTATCAATATTATTTGAATAAATAAGGAATATAGATTATAATAATTATATTGAGGAGAGAATAAAAAATGATAAATAAAGAGATTGAATTTAGCATGATGCATGCTTTAGAGACCATGGAAAGTCGTTTAACAAGTATTCGAGCAGGAAGAGCGAATGCCGCTATGCTAAATGGAATAATGGTGGAATATTATGGGAATCTGACGCCCATTCAAAGTTTAGCTAATATTACGGTACCAGAAGCAAAAACTTTAATGATTAAGCCTTTTGATAAGAGTTGTGTAAAAGACATTGTTAAAGCGATTCAAGAAGCTAATTTGGGCATTAATCCGACCGATAATGGAGAAGCGGTTATTCTTACTATTCCAGCTTTAACAGAGGAGAGAAGAAAAGAATATGTAAAACAAGCAAAACAAATAGCTGAGGAGACAAAAGTAGCTTTAAGAAAAGTACGTCAAGATGCTAATGATACAATAAAAAAGGATGAAAGTATTCCAGAAGATATGGAAAAGGTAATGCTTGATGAAGTACAAGATTTGATAAACGAATACAATAAAAAAGTCGATGAAAAGCTAAAAGAAAAAGAACAAGAATTAATGGCAATCTAATCTAGATTGTCTTTTTCTTTTATGTTATACTGAGAAAGAAAAGGAAAGAGGGATATAATGGAAAAAAAGCGCGTTTCAGGTTCTTTTGTAGTTGCTATTATAGAAGGAGTTTTTCTGCTTTTACTTATTGGTCTTATTTTATTAGGGATTTTATATTATACTTTTAAGCAAAATAAATATGTTGGTGTTTATGAATATACTTATAAAGAGAGTGACAGTTCTTCTAAAACTAAGATTCAACTGAAAATAGAAAAAAATAATAAAATAACAGTTTATATGGCAAATTATGCGAATAACGCTTGGATATCAGAGGAAGAAAAAGAGGGGACTTATTTTATTTCTAATGGATGGATGTCTATAGAAGTTCATGATGAAGAAGAAGATTTTGATTATATTTGGGTTAATTTCCCTTTGCAAGAAGAAATTATTTGTTATAGTTATAATTGTAAAAATGTATTTGAAAAAACAGATTTAAAAGATATAGAAAAAGAAACGATAGTGGAAACAAATAGAGATGACTCGACAACTACGTCCGAATTGACGCAGTTTCAAGAAATAACAGGTTCATCTATCGCATCGCTTAGTAAAAATAAAACAATCGTGGTCTTAATAGGAAGAGAAAATTGCAGGTGGTGTTTACGTTTTGCTCCTATATTTGCAGATGTTACAAAGGAATATGGTGTTGAACCTTATTATATAGATTTGACTAAAATATTAGATTTTTCATCAGAAAGTTTTCAAGTTTTAGATGAAAAATCTTATCAAGCTGTTGTTTCTTTAAAAGGCGAGGGGGAATGGAGTACGTTTGCTAGTGAGCATTTTGGAGCAACTCCTCAAGTTTTAATTATAAAGGATAACCAAGTTATTGGGGGACAGAGTGGATACTCTGAAGCTAATCAATTTTCGAATACTTTAGAAAATGCAGGGTTTAAAAAACGTTAGTTTTAACTCGTAAAAAAGAACGTTTTGGTTCTTTTTTACGTGACAACATTTAGTCAATTTTTTTTTGCCTTATATAAATTTATTCTTTATAATTTTATAGGGAATATCAATTGCTGAGTGTCTACAAAATCCTACAAAATCCTACAAAAAGAGAGGAACTAATTTAATACATTTGAGACTGAAGATATAAGAAATTATAACCATTTATGTGTATATTTTATCGTAAATACATATAAATAAAGATTATAAAGATATTTAAGAACTTATGAAGAGATACCCACAAAAACTGAATGTTCCTTTTTTTGTATATGCAAGTTTCCTTGACATCTTCATAACAACATAAAAATGACTCTTTTACAAGCCATTTCACTATTTCAACTCAAAGTTCGAGTTATCCTAACAATCTGGTGTCCCCGAGGTGATTCGAACACCTGACCGATCGCTTAGAAGGCGATTGCTCTATCCAGCTGAGCTACGAGGACATTTGCTCATGGAACATATAAATTATATAATAAAGATTATGATTTTGCAAGCCCAAATTGGTCAATTAAAACATCTTCGGCATAAAAGGAAACATCTTTTATTCCTAAAGTGTCATGTAGAGAGTAAAATATAGCATATTTCACTTCTTCTTTTAAAACGCCATCATATACACTATCTAATAAAACATCATTAAAAGAAAGCGTAATATCATTTTCATTTATTGAATAGTTTGTCAGTTCGAGTTGGTAGTTTAATTGTGTACTTAAGTTACTATAGTTTAGAGAATTTCCTTTTAGACGATTGATAATAATATTAACTTTGTCATTTTCATCATTAACAAGAAGGGAAACAGGTACATAGTAATTCTTCTTCTGATAATACAGAGTGACTCTTTTAGTGTCATAGAATGTCGTAATGTCATCAATTTTATTAATACCATAAGAACGGTCTAGATATAAATCTAGTTTTTTATGAGAATGGGGTAGTTCCTCTAAATGATTACCTTCGACAAAAATCATTACTTTTTCTACTTCTTCGATGGAAGTTAGCGAAAAAATAAGACTTTCTAACATCTTTTCTTCTAATTCTTTTGAAATCGTTAAGAGTGTTTTGTTGAAATTTACTTTTAATAAGCCCTCTTGTAAAGAAGCATCTAATAACTTAGTATCTTTTGGGAGAATAGGTTGTAAATCTCCATTAATTGTAGCACCACTACCTATTGTTAGTGTTGTAATAATTTCTTTTACACGATCTAGAGAAGTATTTACTTTCGAACTATATTCGCTCATCGCAATAAAATCATCTGCATCTATTAAATAAATTGTTCTTTTTACGACTATTTGCTCTTCACTAATGTGTTTCGTTAGTTCTTCTGGATAATTATAAATAATGACAGAAACTAAGAGAAGTAAAGTTGTAATACATAATCTTTTAAATGTTATATTTTTTATCATGAAACCACCTTACTAAAGTATATTTTAAAAAATATAAAAAAGTCCATTTCGGACTTATAAATCTATCTCATTTAATCTAAGTAATTCAACTATTGCTTGACTGCGACCATTTACCCCAAGTTTTTGGATAACATTTGATATATGATTTCTTACTGTTTTCTCACTTATTAAAAGTTTTCTAGCTATTTCTTTAGTAGAATTATTTAGTACTAAAAGATCAAATACTTGTTTTTCTCTATTCGTTAAAATATTCTTCATACAATTTCTCTCTTTCTACTATCACTATATTGTATGAAAAATAGCTTGTTTTGGTTAATTAAATTTAACAGTTATATATTTGTATTCTTTGAATTTGGCCTGTGTAGCACGAATAAGATTGTTTGCAAGTGCAAAGTCATGTTCTTTTGAAATGATAACAATAGTTATATTATTCCCATTTATTTTAACAAAAGATTCTAAAGAGAAATCATCTTTAATCATTTTTTCTAACTCTTGTTCCATTCCTTTGTTTGAAGATAATTCTAGTAAACTGTTAAAAGCATCATTTTTTTCTATAGAAGATGCTGTTTCACTCAAAAGTATATTTTGTAATTCGTTCATTGTTTCTAAATCCTCTTCGTCACTTTGAACACGCAAAGCGACTAATTCTGTACTTTCATTTACGACCAATGTTGTATCGTCAGTTTGGGGCATTTTTGTTAAACTGGTGATGTCACTTTCATTCATACTAATATAAAAGATACTTAAAACTAAAATAATGCTAAATAATAAAACGAACCAAAGATTTTGTTTATTAATCATTTTTATTCCTCCATACTACTAAATCATATTAATTTACATTGAAAATTATACTTTTTATTTTACTAATCTTGAAATTTATATTATTATAGTAATAGGTGAGGCAAAGTGACAAAGAAACAAAAACAGAAAATGTTAAGAAATAGTTTGTTTTTTCTATTTTTAGCTTTATTCTCTATTTTATCTATTGTTTATGCAGAAGAAGTATATGTGACTTCAGCTAAAATTAATTTTTGTGATTATCCTAGTACAAGAAGAACTCTACGTACTATTGGTTATGTTGTATATGGAATTAAACTAGCGGTTCCTATCATTCTTATTGGGGCTGCTATGCTTGATTTATTTAAAATTGTTATTTCTGGAAAAGATGATGAAATGAAAAAAGCTATATCTACTATCGTTAAAAGAGGAACAGCAGGATTAATTGTTTTTCTTATCCCTACATTAGCACAGTTCTTATTTGAAACGTTAATTCCGAATGACCAAACTAATTTTACGGTCTGTACAGGCTGTATTACAGAACCACAAGAGTGTGATGTTAATATTGAAGAACCATGTACTCTGGTTGATAGTAATGGAAATTGTAAAAAAGATTAATTTTTCTTTTTTTTTTGCAAAAATAAAAAGGAAATCTTTCTTTCACGGCTAATAAGTATAGTGAAGGGAGGAAAAATATGCAAAAAAGTTTTATTGTTAAACAGCAAGACTTAAGAGATTGTGGCGTTTGTTGCTTAGCATCTATTATAAAATATTATAATGGAAATATCCCTCTTGAACGTTTAAAATTAGATACGAAAACGGGAAAAAATGGGACGTCAGCCTTAAATCTTATTAAGACTGCTAGAAAATATGGTTTTGATGCAACAGGAAAGAAATTAAAACAAATATCGTGTGAAGAAATAACACTGCCAGCTATAGCCCATGTAGTACTCAAAAACGGATTAAATCATTTCGTAGTGATTTATAAATTCACCAAACAGACTGTTATCTTAATGGATCCTGCTAAAGGATATGTCAAAATGAAAAAAGAACAATTTTTGGAAATATGGACGCAAGTCATTATTATTTTAAAACCCATTACTAAAATACCAGTAATGAATTCATCCAATACCCTCAAAAAACTTTTTATCAATGTTATCAAAAATGAGAAAAACACATTCTTTAAACTTATTGGCATTAGCCTTTTTATTACATTGCTTTCTATTTCAACAAGTTACTTTTTACAATTTATGATGCATTCTTTAGAAAATAGTTCTATTATGATTACATTTGTTATTATTGTTGTTTTTTTCTTTTTAACTATAGTTAAGTTGTATACAAACTATATTAAGAATGAATATATTATTTATTTAAATAAAAATATTGATATACAAATTTCTTTAGATTTTTTGCATCATCTTTTTTATCTCCCTTTATATGTCGTCAAAAATAAAAGTAGTGGAGAAATTATGAAAAGAGTACAGGAATTAACTAGTATAAAGGAGCTATTTACTGAAGTCATTATTTGTCTTATTTTAAACCTTGTCTTACTATTGTCTTCAGCTTTTTTCCTTTATCATATACATGCGCAATTATTTTTTATTCTTTGTATAATTGTTATTGTATACTTTATAGTTGGTTTCTTTTGTACCCCTGTTATTCATAAAAAATTAGACGACATAGTGGATTCTGAGACGGAATATAACTCTATTATGATGGAAAATATAGAGAACATGGAATCTTTGAAGCATTTGAATTTGACAAAGAAAGCAGAAGAAGTGGTCGAAAAATCATTCGTTTCCTATATCAAAGAAAATTTGTCTTATATGCGTTTTTTCAATCAATATAATTCGGCTAAATCTTGTATATATGAAATAGGTTTGTTTTTTATTACTGCTTTTGGAATTCTTTTGATAGAGAAAAATCTACTTAGTTTTGTGTCTCTAATGACGTTTAACACGTTATTAACTTATTTTATAACACCTGTAGAAGAGATATTATCTCTCTTACCTAAATATGAATTAATAAAAGTCTCTTTTTATAAGATAAATGAATTTTTGAATATTGAACCAGAACATCTTGGAAAACAAGAAAAATTTTTCCCAGGGACAATTAAATTTCAAAATATTACTTATTCCTATGACAATTATAAGGATATACTTCTTAATACTAATTTAGAGATAAAGGAAAAAGAGCATGTTATTCTTTCAGGGGATAGCGGTTGTGGAAAAAGTACCATGTGTAAAATGTTGTGTAGAAATATTGATGATTATTTAGGAAATATAACTATTAACGATATAAATATAAAAGAATATTCGCTTTATACTATAAGAAAAAATATATTATATGTTTCACAAAGAGAAAGATTATTTACCGATACAATAAGGAATAATATTACTCTCCATAAAAAAGTTTCTGTAGAGGAGTTAAACCAAATTATTAAAATTACGGAGGTTGATAAAATTCTTGATAAAAAAACGCTTCGTTTGGAATCGCTTTTGCTTGATAGCGGATATAATCTAAGTGGAGGAGAAAGACAACGAATTGTACTAGCACGCTCCTTATTAAAAAAACCTAAAATTCTTATTTTAGATGAATCTCTAAGTGAACTTGATGCAGGTAGTGAAAAACATATACTGACTAATATTAAACGTTATTTAAAGGATACAACGTTAATTTATGTGACACATAATGAAACAAATTATTTGGAAAGAAGAATAGAAATACCTTCTCTATGATAGAAACATATTTACTTATAAATGAAAGAGCAAAAAAACACCCTTTCTTACTTATCATAAGCAGTCTTATTATTTTACTTATTGTTCTTTTCTATCGTTTGGAAGTTTATAGTTCTATTCCTGTAACAGGAATAATGGAATGTGAAGACAATACAAATATTTCTTTCACCCTTCCTTATAACCAAGTAGATAAACTAACAAGTCAAGCTAAACTTTATTATAAAAGTAAAGAATATGCAATAGAATCCATTTCTTTTGAGGAGCCTTATTTAGATCATAATGTTCCTTATCAGGATATTCTTATACAAACCAATATGGTTTGTGAAGAAAAAATAATTTATTTTAAAATTATGTATAATAAACAAAGAATACTGACCAAAATAAAACAAATCATCGTAGAAGGAGAATCATAATGCAATTAAAAGAAAACGAGTTAAATCAAATTGAAGGAGGAGCTTTTAAAATCAACAAACCAACACTCGCACTTATTGGAGGAGGAGTTGCCTTTGTTATTGGGTTTGTAAGTGGATTTTTACGTCCTTCCTCATGTAGTAGTGGAAAGTAGGTAGAGTATGAGAGAAGAAGAATTAAATCAAATATATGGTGGAGCCTTTAGTGCTGCATTAATTAATGCTATTTCTAGAGGATTTAATACGATATATGAATTAGGTCGTTCTTTAGGAACTAGCTTAAAAATGATTATCTCAAAGAAAAAATGCTAATGATAGAGAAGAAAGGGGAACTCTTTCTTCTCTTTTTTTCTTCCATTTTCCCTTGTTTTCCCTTGTCAAAAAAACATGCAAGTGATATAATCATTAGTAGCTAATGAAGGGAGGGAAATTTAATGACAAAAGTAGTAGTACAAAATGGTAACATTGACAGCGCTTTAAAGAAATTTAAAATCAAAGTAGCTAAAAGCGGAGTCCCTTCTGAAATAAAAAAAAGAAAATGCTATGATAAACCAGGCGTAAGAAAACGTGAGGCCAAAAAAGAAATGATTCGAAATTCTAGAAAACGTAAAAGAAACGACTAATAGGAAGTGAAGAAATGACTTTATTAGAGACAATCGTACAAGATATGACAACAGCTATGAAAGAACAAGATAAATTTAACTTATCTGTATTAAGAATGTTAAAAAGTTCTTTACAACTGGAAAAAATTAATAAAAAACGTGATTTAACAGATGAAGAAGTTATCGCTGTTATTAAAAAACAAGTAAAAATGCGTAAAGATAGTATAGAAGAATTTACGAAATATGGAAAAACTGAAGAAATAGAGAAACTACAACAAGAAATGGCTACTTTATCTAAGTATCTGCCTCTTGAAATGACTGAAGAAGAAGTCAATCAAGTAATAGAATCTATTTTTGAAGAAATGAAGCCATCTAGTATCAAAGAGATGGGAGCCATTATGAAAGAAGCCACTCTTCGTTTTGCTGGTAGAGCGGACATGAATTTAGTAAGCAAGAAAGTAAAAGAAAAATTAAATTAGGAGACTATTTGGTCTTCTTTTTTCATATCTTTAATTAGGTGAGATGGTATGTTTTTAAAAAATGTAAAGAACTATCTTCAAGAGAAGGACTATAATATTAATTTTTATAAAAATGCATTATATATTAATAATTATCAAAAAATCGAACAGATTGCTGATACAAATGTTGTTATATTGTTTGATTCTTTTTTACTAAATATTAAAGGAAGTCATATAACAGTTGATAAAATGTTAGATAAAGAAATATTATTTAATGGCTTTTTTGAAAGTGTAACTTTTCATTATAAATAGACTTATAGAAGTAACTATTGTCACTTTTTCACCTAATAAAGCCATTAAATTAATCAAAGCAAGACAAGTTAATATTTATAAAATAAAATATGAAGACAAACAGATTATTCTTCGCATAGAAGAAGAAGATTTAAAAAAAATTAATAAGATTTTTACAATCAAACATGTAAAATATTTAAATTTTAAACGTTTTTTTAAATTGCCAAAAGCAAATTATTTTCATTTGCTAATTTTAGGATGTGTTTTATTATCTATTTATCTTTTTACTCGTTTTATTGTTCAAGTGGATATTACTACTGAGAACAAAGAATTAAGGGAAATTATAGAAATGCATTTAGAAGAAGAAGGTATTAAAAAATATTTTTTTGCTAAAGATAATATGGATTTAACAAAAATTAAAGAAACTATTTTAAACCGCGATAAAGAACTATTAGAGTGGATTAATATAGAACGAAAAGGAATGCATTACATCGTTCGATTAGAGCCAAAAGTAACAAAAAATGCAATTGAAGAAAAACCTTATTGCCATGTAACGTCGACAAAAGAAGGAACTATTTCTAGAATTATTACCAGTAAAGGAGTAGAATTAGTAGAAATTAATGATTATGTAAGAACGGGTGATATCTTAATATCAGGCGATATTATTTATAATGAAGAGTCAAAAAAACAAGTATGTGCTTCAGGAAGAGTATTTCTTAAGACTTGGTATACTATAGATATTGAAACAACTAAGACCTACGAAGAACAGACACCTTTAGATAAATTTCGTTATAATTTGAAATTAAAATATCATAATAAAACAAAAAAAATTTTTAATGAAAGAGTGGAGAATCCTTATGAGAAAGATAAAAAAGTACTTAGTTTATTTGGCTATGAACTTTATCTTACAAAAGAGTATGCTTCTTCTTATGAAGTAAAAGAATATGATGAAGAAAGTTTATCCTTACGAGTAAATCAGAGCATCGATGAGAAAATGTCTAGTATTTTAAAAGGAGAATATCAAATTTTGGAACGAAAAGTTTTGAAAAAAGAAGAGAATGATAGTACAATTAATATGGTAGTGTTTATTGTAGCAGAAGAAGAAGCAACAGAAGAATACATTCCACCCGCTATAGAAGAAGTACCTACAGAATAGGAAGTGCAAAATGGAAAATCTTTCTCCTTTTTATGAGACATTTTATTACACCGTTCATAATACTTGGCCGATGCTTACTTTGTTTGTCGTTATCTTAACTGTTTTACGAGTTACTCATATGCTTATTCATCGTGAACGATTTATATTTTATAAAGAGTTTTATTCTTTGCTATCTATTTTATATTTTTTGCTTCTTTATTATTTGTTACTGAGTACTGAGAAAGCAGCGAGTGGGATAAACTTAATTCCTTTTAAAGAAATAACTAGGTATCCTCTAGGTTCTAAATTGTTTTTTTATAATGTAGTAGGAAATATTATGTTATTTATTCCTTTTGGCTATATTGTTTCTGATTATTTGCGCGCAAAAAAAATAACACCTATTTTATGTATTACTATCTTAATTAGTTTGACAGCAGAACTTATTCAGTATAGAATAGGGCGTGCATTTGATATAGATGACATTTTTTTGAATGTTGTTGGAGGCCTTATTGGATTTATGATTTATATTAGTATACAGGCTATTAAAAATCATTTGCCACGTTTTTTAAGAAATAATTTGTTTTACAATATAGTTGCCATCTTGTTTTTTGTTATCTTAGTTATATTATTTGGAAGTATATGGGGTGTAAAATTATGGTAGAAAATCAGTTTGTTATTACAGATAACCACTTGTATAAAGATTATGATTATTTATATCGAGTAATTGAGCGAACATTAACGCATGAATCAGTAGAAAAAGCCATTTTCTCCATCATTTTTGTTGGAGAAGAGGAAATTCATCGCATCAATAAAGAATATCGTGGAGTAGACCGTGTGACAGATGTTATTTCATTTGCATTTGAAGATAATGAAGATATACGATATAATGATATACGAATGCTTGGTGATATATATATATGTATACCACAAATGAAAAAACAAGCACTATTATATGGGCATAGCGAAAAAAGAGAATTATCTTTTTTGACAGTACACGGCCTATTGCATTTACTTGGTTATGACCATATGGAAAAAGAAATGGAAAAAGAAATGTTTGAATTACAGGAGTTGATATTAGATGAAGAAAACATCCCAAGATAATATTATCCCTACAAAGGTTGGAGAAAAGTTAGATAGAAACACACTAAAACAAAGGGGATTTTTTCGCTTTTTAAAAAGTTTTGGTTATTCTATAGATGGATTAAAGTATGCATATAAAAATGAACAAAGTATGTTAATACATATCCTTGTAACCATTTTTGTTATTGTTTTGAATATTGTATTAACTATTATGGATAAAATAGGTAAAGAAGTTTGGTGGATTAGTTTAATTGTTATTGGTATGGTTTTAGCGGCGGAACTTATTAATACAGCGATTGAAGCCGTTGTAGATATGGTTACAACAGATTATCATCCTTTAGCTAAAATAGCTAAGGATTGTGGTAGTGCAGCTACATTCATTTTGGCTATGATGGCTCTTGCTATTGGAATTGTTGTGTATGGTCCTATTTTCTTAGAATTTTTGGGAGTTTAAATGAAAAGTGGATTTGTTAGCTTAATCGGACGTCCTAATGTTGGGAAGTCTACACTTTTAAATACCATCATTAACCAAAAAATAGCCATTACTTCTAATAAACCACAAACAACTCGTAATATTATTCAAGGAATCTATAATGATCCAGGATACCAAATTGTTTTTGTAGATACTCCAGGAATACATAAACCATTCAATAAATTAGGAAAAGTTTTAAACAAAGAAGCACAAAGTTTAACGAAAGATGTCGATTTGATATTATTTGTTGTGGATGCTAAAGATGGTTTGGGGGGAGGAGACAAAAAAATCATGGAGTCTTTAAAAAGTACAGACTCCCCTGTGATACTTGTTCTTAATAAAATTGATAAAATGCAAGATGAAGAAATATTGGCAGCCATTAATGCTTATAAGGATTTATTTCCTTTTCAAGAGATTGTCCCTATATCTGCCATTACAAAGAATAACGTAGAAGAACTAATTCAGTGTATAAAAAAATATCTTACCGATGATATTCGTTATTTTGATGAAGATGAGATTACAACAAGTACCCTCCATTTTTTAGTAAGCGAATTTGTTAGAGAGAAAATATTTCGAATGACAGAGGAAGAAATTCCCCATAGTATTACTTGTATTACTTCTAAGTTTGAAGAAAAAGCAAATATAGTGAATATTACAATTGATATTATTGTAGATCGTGATTCTATTAAAAAAATTGTAATTGGAAAACAAGGATCTTTACTAAAAGCGGTTGGAATTGAGGCCAGAAAAGATATTGAACAATTAATTGGAAAAAAAGTTTATTTGGAACTATATGTCAAAACCATAAAAAATTGGCGTGATAAAGAAAAGTATTTAAATGAACTAGGCTTTAATGAAAAAGATTATATTAGTTAGTGAATAAATATTTAAAAAAGACCCCATCATAAAAATAGAGAAAGGTTGGGTTCTTTTATGAAAAAACAAGAAGCTTGGGAGTTATTTAAAAAAACAGGGAAGATAGAATATTATTTAGAATATAAAAAAAATAAGTAGAAGTGGTATATATGATAAGTAAATTAGAAGGGATTATTATAAGTGAAACTCCTTATGGAGAAAGCTCTAAAATCATTAATGTCTTTACAAAAGACAAAGGAATTATAGGAGTCATGTGTAAAGGAGCTAAATCAATTAAAAATCCCTTGCGTGCGAAGACGCAAAAATTTACTTATGCCTATTTTCATATAAAATATAAAGAAGACCATTTGTCCATCCTTATTGATGTAGAGATTATTGATAGTTTATTTTCGATACGTAACGATATTGAAAAAATTAGTTATATGACCTATATAACAGAATTAACTTCACAAGTAGTAAAACAAAATAACGAGGAAGCTCTTTATGGCCTATATAAAAGCGTTGTATTAAAATTGAATGAAGGACATGACCCATTAATACTTACGAATATTTTAGAACTTAAATATTTGGCTTATTTGGGTGTTGGATTAAATTTGGATTGTTGTATTCAGTGTGGAAATCAAACAGATATTGTTACAATCGATCCTGATGCAGGAGGATTTATTTGTAGACATTGTTATAGAGGAGAGAAAATATTATCTCCTAAAACAATTAAACTCATTCGCATGTACTATCTAATTGCTATTTCTTCTATAAAAGATATAAAAATATCCCCCGATACAGCAAATGAAATCAATTATTTTTTAGACAAATACTATGAAAGATATACAGGTCTTTATTTAAAAAGTAAAGACTTCTTGGTGAATATAAGGAAGATTGCTTAAAATTTCTTCGCTTATTTTTATTGACTCCTAAAGATTATTTGCTATAATGGATATAGAGAAGCGATGATGGGCTTGGCAACCTGGAGCTATATGTTTTGAAAGGGATTTCTTCTAGAAATAAGTAGGATGGAACCGCGGGATATTCTCGTTCCTACATATTTTTAGAAGTTTTTTTGTTAAAAAATATAGTTTTTGGGTAAGCTTACTTTGCTTAAGGAAAGAGGAAATGAAAATGAAGATGGAAGATATTGTAAATTATTGTAAGCAATATGGTTTTATATTTCAAGGAAGTGAAATCTATGGAGGACTATCTAACACTTGGGATTATGGTCCTTTGGGAAAAGAATTAAAAGAAAATGTACGACGCGCTTGGTGGAAGAAGTTTATTCAAGAGAACCCATATAACTATGGATTAGATGCTGCTATTTTGATGAATCCTGAGGTGTGGATTGCCTCAGGACATGTTACTAACTTTAACGATCCTTTAATTGATTGTAAGAAATGTAAATCTCGTCATAGAGCAGACAAACTAATTGAAGACTTTACTCATGGGACAGAAACAGGAGACGGATGGGCGAATGAAAAACTTGAAGAGTATATTAAAGAAAATAATATAGTATGTCCTAAATGTGGAGCCCTTGATTATACGCCTATTCGTAAGTTTAACCTTTTATTTGAAACGCACTTGGGGGTTACTGAAGATACGAAATCAACGGTTTATTTACGTGGAGAAACAGCGCAAGGTATTTTTGTTAACTTTTTAAATGTGCAAAGAAGTATGCGTGCTAAAGTTCCTTTTGGTATAGGGCAAACTGGAAAAGCTTTCCGTAATGAAATTACACCTGGTAATTTTACTTTTAGAACACGTGAATTTGAACAAATGGAACTCGAATTCTTTTGTAAACCGAATACAGACCTAGAATGGTTTGGTTATTGGAAAAACTATTGTATCGATTTTTTAAAGTCATTAGGAATTAAAAATGAAAAATTACGTTATCGTGATCACGCCAAAGAAGAATTAAGCTTTTATAGTAAAGCTACAACAGATATTGAATTCTTGTATCCTATGGGGTGGGGAGAATTGTGGGGGATAGCGGATCGAACTGACTATGATTTATCTGTCCATATGGAACACGCTAAACAAGATTTGCGTTATTTAGATCCTGAAACAAATGAAAAATACATTCCTTATGTTATTGAGCCATCATTAGGACTTGATCGTGTAGTGCTAGCTTTTTTATGTAACGCATATGAAAAAGAAACCTTAGCGAATGGAGAAGAAAGAGAAGTTTTGAAGATTCACCCTGCTTTAGCTCCTATAAAGGCTACTATATTACCTCTCATAAAAAAGGTACATGGAGAGAAAGCCATGGAAGTATATGCTAAGTTATGTGGAGAATTTATGGTTTCTTATGATGAGTCTGGTTCTATTGGAAAACGTTATAGAAGAAATGATGCAGTAGGAACCCCTTTTAGTATTACTATTGATGATGAGACTCTAGAACATAATACAGTTACCATAAGAGATCGTGATACAATGGAACAAAACACTATTACTTTAGACGAATTATCTTCTTATATTAAAGAGAAAATTATTTTTTAAGGAATAGTTGCTAATTTCTAAATTTTGTATTACAATAACTTCTCTAGAGGAGATTTTTTATGATAAAAGATATTTTTAAAAAAATTAATACCTTTATTGATGGATTTTTATTAAAGTTTCAAGAGCAGTCAGCGGATACTATAAGACTTTTAGAAACTATTTCGAAATCAGAAGCCGTCTGTTTGACAGATAAAAATGGTAAAAAGTATCCAGTTTTTGGGAATCTAGAATTTGCTGGATTGCAAAATAAGTCTTTTTTAGATTATTTAAAAAATACAAGGGCTAGAAAAAAAGGACAAAAAATTATGGATTCTATATTAAAAGAGTTAGATAGAGAAATGCATAAAATTGATAACCTTTCTAAAACATTAAGAGAGATAAAAGAATATATGACTCTTTCTGGTTTTTGCAAACCACCTTTAAGTCTATTTCCTTTCTTCGGGTATATTTCAATTATGGCAGAAAAGATTCCTTTAACGCTCGAGGAAATGGCGCAATTATTTGGTTATTCTATCTATTTTAAGGGGAATTATTACCAAAGAAATCCAAAATCTTTAAAGAAAATGTTAGAAAAAGATATGTGTAAAGAAGAAGAAATTTCTTTTTGTATTAAGCTAGCTTCTTATTTCGATAAAGAAGGGCATGTATTGCCATTAGACGATGCGACACAATTGAAAGAAACATTAAATTCTTTTTATACTTATAGTCTCCCTAATATTGAGACGGATGAAACTATAGTAACAATTAAATCTTATATGGAAAAAATTAAAGAACTTATTTTAAAAAATGTAGAAATGTGTTATCATAATAGCAAAGTAAATACGGGTGAGAATCCTAGTAGAATTATAGAAAAGTCGACTAAAAATAGAGGACAAAATATATTGTATAGAGAACTGGCTACTTATTATCAAGACGGAGAAATTGTTGCTTCTTGTGACTTAAATCATTTCCGAGATTTATTGCTTGCATTAGAAATTCCTACTGCTGGGGCGGAGCTAATCTACCACAAGATGGAAAAATTCTTAGAGCAAAAAAATGAAGAGCAGATAGAAAAGTACCCGTTTAGCGAGGAAGAAAAAGCCTTGCTTAGAAAAGCTAGAGCTAATAGCCATAAAGATAATATTAGACATATATTAGAGGACATCGATGAGGCTTTAGCCTTATTTAATGAAAATCCTTCTTGTTTAGAAGACATTAGCACGATAATCGCTGGCGATTTAGAAATATTAGGTTGGGCATTACCAGAGAATTATGGAGAAACAATAAAGAAGAACTTTGTTCAATAGAATGAAGTTCTTTTTATCTAGCTAAAATCAAATAATCTCCTTGAAAAATGAAACAAATCAAGATATAATATAATAGAAACTAGTATAGGAGGCTTTTACATGGCATTTGATAAATTAAAAAAGATATTCGACTCAGAAGATGAAATTGATGGAGTAGAAGGCGTAGAAGATACATTTTATAATGATTCGGCTAAAACAGGAGACGATAGTGGTAGCAAAATGATTCTATTAGAACCAAGAGCTTATTCAGAAAGTCAACAAATAGCTGATCATTTAAAAAATAGAAATAGTGTAGTTGTTAATTTGAAACGTGTTACTTCTGATCAAGCGAAAAGAATTATTGATTTTTTAAGTGGCTGTATTTACGCGATTGGGGGAACAATGCAAAAAGTGGGTGTTGGTATTTACTTATGTACACCTAAAAACGTAAATGTACAAGGAAAAATCACCGAAGATAACGCAAAAGATAAAGATAATGTGGAAGAAGAAATAGAATGGTAATATAGTTTCTCTTTTTATAAAGAGGTGAGGCATGAAAAAATTTAATACAGTTCTAAATGGTTACGATAAAGAAGAAGTTAATGGCTTTGTTAATGAAGTAACGAAAGAATATGAAAGTATGCTTTCGAAGCTAAAAAGCAGAGACCAAGAAATTCTTCTTTTAAAAGAGCAAATAAACCATTATAAAAACTTAGAAACAACAATCAATCGAGCTGTGTTAGTAGCAGAAGACTCCTCTAATCAAATAAAAAGAGTAGCACGAGATGAAGCTAAATCTATTGTTGAAGATGCCAAAAGAAATGCTTCTTTCATTGTAAATGATGCTTTAATTAAAGCAGAAAAGATAGAACAAGATACAGATCGCTTGCGAAGAAGTTTAAAAATTTATAAAGCCAGAATTAAGCAAGCAATTGAAGAACAACTTATTATCATTGATGATGTAGATAAAATTGAATACAAAAAAAACGAGTATGAATAATACTCCTTTATTTTGTTTTATAAAACTCTCGTAAAAGTTTTGTAAGAGCTCTTTTTTCTATTCTTGAAACATAACTTCTTGAAATGTGCATCATTTTAGCAATATCTTTTTGCGTATATTCTTCGCTATTATATAAACCATATCTTTTAATAATAATATCTTTTTCTCTTTTACTTAGAACATTCATATATTGTAGTAATTTTTCAATATCTATGTTTTTATCTATAAGTGTAAGTAAATCTTCACTTTCATCTGGTAATACATCTAAAAGAGAGACTTCATTCCCATCTTTATCTAAACCAATAGAGTCATTTAAACTAATATCATTTCCATATTTTTTATTACTTCTAAAATGCATTAGAATTTCATTTTCAATACAGCGAGCTGCATAGGTAGTAATACGAATATTTTTACTTTTATTAAAACTGTCAATACCTTTAATTAGGCCAATTGTTCCAATACTAATTAAGTCATCGGTATCTTTTTCTTTTCCTTCAAATTTTTTTACAATATGAGCAACTAATCGTAGATTATGTTCAATTAGTTTATTACGAGCTTCTTGATTTCCTTTTTCCATTAAATCTATATATTTATTTTCTTCTTCTAAGGAAAGAGGGGGAGGAAATACATTGTTTGAATAACTACCTGTAAAGAAAAAAATACCTTTTAGTAATTGGATTAACTTCCAAAACATAACATCACCTACTAAAATATATTTCTTAATGAAAGGAAAAATGCTATAATAAAATAGGAAGTGGTTATATGAAAAAGGGAAGATTTCTTTTTTTGTTATTTTTCTTTATTTTTCTTTTTATAGGCTGTGATAAAAAAGAATATGGCCTAATTGAAATAACAGCTGATCAATTAACTACTTGTTTAGTTGATTCTTCTTGTAGTATTACTTTTGCTTTTTATAATGAAGAATTAGGAAACGCAGAAAGTTTTATAAATGACTTAGAACGAGTAGCAAAAGAAACAAAAGAAAACATTTATTATGTGGATAGTAATCATATTAATTTGACATCTTCTTTAATTCTTTATGACGGATTAAATATAGATTATACTTTATCTAACTATGTTGTGTACCAAAATGGAAAAGAAGTTATTTATGGTACATATGAAAATTATAATGATTTGAAGAAAGACTTAAATGGGAAAAAGTATGATACAGAAATTAAAGAAATTTCTAAAGAGGAAATAGAATATAATCTTCAAAAAGCAAGAGAAGAATACGAGAAAGGCTTTATTTCTAAAGCTATTTCTTATTTGAATAATGTATGGGCTTGTGAGGAAGCAAAAGAAGAATATAAAAATAATTCTTATTACTCTTTAATAAACGAATGGGAAGTTTATACAATGGTAAATGAGAAAGACGTTCTTTATACAGCTCTACTTTTTAGCACAATGGATAATACTATATATATCGGAACTAAAAAGGGAGAGTTTAAGGGCTTTGAAAGACCAGGATATGAAACTTATGAAAAGTTTTATTATTATATAAAAGATGATATAATATATACAGCAACTAGTGAAAGTGGTTCTTATAAAAAAGCTTATACGATTCTTAAAATACAAAAAGATCAAATGCTTTTGACGGATGCAGATTATAACTATAATTTTTATATTATGTAAAAAGGGGATAAAACATGAAAAAGAAAGTTTTAATTTTAATCTTCATATTATTATTTACGATTTCTTTTACAGGATGTAGTAATAAATATGAGGGGTATTGGTGTCGTTATGAAGAAACAGCTACTATTGTTGTTTTAATGGAACGTAATAATACAGAAAGTATGCGCTCAAGTGTCGAAGAATTAATTACTACATTTGAACATATAGAAAGTAATCATTATTATACAAGACAAGATTATGCCGAAGAATTAGGTGGGAATGTCGATGATTTAGATATCTATGATACCTATGTTCTTACTTTTGATTCCGTTGATTCTATCTCCTCTTATATTGAAGAATTGTCTAAAAAAGAAGGGGTTAAAGAAGCTAAACAAAGTAACGTAAAAACTAATATGGAACTTTATCATATAGAAAAAAATAGTAAATATACATTTACTAATTCAGATGTCGCAACAGAAGAAAGTTTAGTTAAAGGTAAATACAAAATAAAAAATGGCGTTATTACATTTACACCAGAGGATAAAAATGAGAAGACCACTATGCTTTATATAAAAGATGGGTATTTGTGCAATGACGCCGATTGTAAAGAGATTTTTGCTGAAAGCAATGGAAGTTGTAACGCGAATTAAACTACATTAGTAGTTTTTTTTGATTGGCAAATAAGGTATAATAGATAAGGAAGTGGTTCTATGAAACAAGTACTTATTCCTAAGATATATGTTCAAGATGTTTTTTCTATTCCATATAAATCTTTAAAGAAAAAAGGCATATCTTATTTGTTATTTGATGTTGATAATAC
Source organism: uncultured Caryophanales bacterium (assembly GCA_948442255.1). Lineage (GTDB taxonomy): Bacteria > Bacillota_I > Bacilli_A > RF39 > UBA660 > Coprovivens. The sequence continues at coordinate 19,693 of CAOJRT010000012.1, forward strand.
TATTTTAGAAATAGATAAAGAGAAGGTAACAGCAGAAATGGAGAAATTATTTATTAAATTGCAAAAAATGGGATTTTCTCTCCTTCTATTTTCTAATGCTGCTTCTTGGCGTTTAAAAAAAGTAAAAAAACAATTGCAAATTCCTGTCTTTTCTTTTTCTTGTAAACCACTTAAAAGAAGTTATAAAAAAGTTTTGCAACTTTATACCATAGAACCAAGTTCTTGTGCGGCGATAGGGGACCAACTCTATACAGATGTGAAGGGAGCAAATCAAATGGGCTTTTTTAGTATTTTGGTAGACCCATTAAGTACAAAAGATTCATTTTTTTCATTTTACAATCGAATGAAAGAAAAAAGCCTATTTAAAAAAGAAACTATTTTATTTAGAAGAGGAGCTTATTATGAGTAGAAATTGTATTGGCTGTGGAGCTTATTTACAAAGTGAAGATAAAAAGAAGATAGGGTATGTACCTCTAAGTAAAAATAGTGATGCCAAGTATTGTGAAAGATGTTTTAAGATTATGCATTATAACGAGAAATTAATAATGCCTTTAAAAAATATTAATACTTATATTTTAAAAGAAATACAAAAAAAGAAATATCCCGTTTTTTTTCTGGTAGACTTTTTAACAATTAATGCAGAAACGATAAGGACTTTTCAATCCATACAAAATGAGAAAATCTTGATTATCAGTAAGCTTGATATCATTCCTAAGAGTATAAAAAAAGAGCGTATTGGTTCTTGGTTAGCAAGAGTTTATGGAATAAACGAAGATATTCAATTTATTAGTACTAAGAAAAAAATTCATACTAAGTTAGTTACAAATAGGATGATTGAAAAACAAATAAAGCAGGCTTATATTTTGGGATATACCAATAGCGGGAAATCTACATTTATTAATCAAATGTGTTTAGATTCGCATCTTGCTAATACTAAAATAACAACATCTTTGCTACCTAATACAACGGTTGATTTTATTCATATCCAATTAGGAAATTCTATTACTATTATAGATTCGCCTGGATTTACCTATGAGAAAACTATATACCAGGAAAAAGAATTTAATTTGATTGAGAAGATAAATCCTAAACATTTTTTAAAACCAATTACTTATCAGGTCAAACCGATTACAAGTATTTTAATTGAAAATAAAATTCGATTAAATTCAGATGTAGTAAATAGTTTTACATTTTATATGAGTAATGCTTTATCCATTAGAAGAGTTTTTGAAGAGAATAAAGAGATGCGTACTTTAACTAAGTCCATTTATAAATTGACTGAAAATCAAGATGTTGTTATAAAAGGAATAGGTTTTGTTCATATAAAAAAGGCTTGTCACCTGTCTATTTATATTGAAGATAATGACTTTATAGAAATTAGAGATTCCATGTTTTAAGGAGGATTTTAATGGGGAATATTAAAATAATGAATGAAAACTTGGCTAATAAGATTGCTGCAGGAGAAGTTGTAGAAAAATGTGCTTCTGTTGTGAAAGAATTAGTTGAAAATAGTATTGATGCTTTAGCTAGTCAAATTAGAATTGACTTAGTTAATGGAGGATTAAAAGAAATTAAAATTACAGATAATGGACAAGGTATGGAACATGAAGATGCTTTGCTTTCTTTTCAAAGACACGCTACTAGTAAATTAGTACGAGAAGATGACTTGTTTTTTATTCAAACTCTAGGTTTTCGAGGTGAAGCTTTACCTTCTATTGCTTCTGTTTCTGAAGTGGATTTAGTTACTTGTCATAATAATATTGGTACGCATATCCATATCAAGGGTGGTAAACTGGAAATTGAGGAACCCTCCAATGCGAGAAAAGGGACTATAATGACTGTCAGTAATTTATTTTATAATACACCCGCTCGTTTGAAATATTTGAAAAGTGAACAATATGAATTATCAAATACTATTTCTTTTATTGAAAAACTAGCATTATCTTATCCTGCCATACGTTTTGAATTAACGAATAATCAAAAACTCTTAGTTAAGACGACTGGTTCTAATGATCTTTTAAAAACGATACATGAAATTTATGGATTGAATGTTTCTAGTCATATGTTGGAGGTGCATGGAGCAAATGATGATTATGAAATGAATGGATATATTTGTAAACCAGAAGTTTTAAAATCAAATCGCAATCATATGATTACCATTGTAAATGGAAGAGTTGTTCGTAATAATGATTTGAATCGAGCTATTAATGATGCCTATTTCCGTTATAAACCAGATGTTAAATATCCTCTGGTTGTCTTAAATTTTGAAACCGACCCAACATTGATTGACGTAAATATTCATCCAACTAAACAAGATATAAAACTTTCTAAAACTGATGAATTATACCAGCTAATTTATGAAACGATAGAGACAAAATTAAATGCAGAACTTTTGGTTCCTAACGCTTTAAAAGAGGAAGCTGTTGTGGTAGAGCTTCCAAAAGCGATGATAGAAGATAAAAAAATACAAGAGGAAGTACATGATAAAGTGGTTGAAGAAAAAATAACAGAAGAATTGGAATGGAATCTCTTTTCACAGGAATCAACAGAAGAGAAATTAGAAATAAAAGAAGAAAAAGTGGAATATAAAAGTGTAAAAGATCGGTTGTTAAACCCTGATTTTAAAGGATTACAATTATATGTAGTAGGACAAATCCTTGGGACCTATATCGTTTGTCAAAATGAGCAAGGCCTTTACCTAATTGATCAACATGCAGCAAAGGAAAGAGTCAATTATGAATTAGTTGAGAATAAATTTAAAAATAAAGAGGTTCTCTCTGTGGGTACGTTAATACCTATTACTATAGAATTAAATGCAAGTGATTATTTAAAGATTAAGGAACAATTGTTGTTATTAGAAGAACTTGGTTTTATTATAGAAGAATTTGGTATTAATACGTATACAATAAAAGCACATCCTTCCTGGATAAAAGAAGGATATGAAGAAGAAATTGTACGTGCTATATTTGATGAAATTATTTTGCTAGGGGACCATTTTGATCGCATACGTTTTAATAATAAAATGATTGCTACTATTGCTTGCAAAATGAGTGTACGAGCTAATACAAGATTAAGTCGAGAAGCGATGGAAGAGATTATAAGAGAATTAAAGGAATGCAAAAATCCTTATAATTGTGCTCATGGAAGACCTACGATTGTAAAGTTTAGTACCTATGATTTAGAGAGAATGTTTAAACGCGTAATGAATTAAATTTATTAATTAAGAATTTGAAAGTTTCAAATTCTTTTTTTGCGTCTGGTTCCATGATTTTATCAAAACTGAATTGCTTTAGAAGATCAAATATTTTTTAGATTTTACTTCCTTAATTTTGCTTTTTTGAGGGGTTAACATATATTGTACATTATCAAAAAAATAGTTTTTTTTATTGACTTTTTGCTACAGGGGGGGGGTATAATAAAAATAGAATAAAAATAATATAGGAGTGTAGTATATGAGAAGTATAAAGAAATCCTCTTCTAAAAAGAGAATCCTTATCTTAAGTCTCCTAATACTTTTGTCGTGCATAAGTATTGGGTATGCTTATTTAAATCAAAAAGTAAACATTTCTTCTGTAGCTAAAATAGAAAAAAACACATGGGATATTCATTTTGAGAATATAGTTGTCGGAGATAATAATGCTGATAATACAGTTCCTTTTATTTCAAACAACAATACAAAAATTAATATTACACTCAATTTAAAAAAACCAGGAGATTCTTATGAATTTCTTGTTGATGTCGTAAATAATGGAACTATTGATGCAAAAATAGAAAGTGTGTTTAAAACAACCTTATCAGAGGAACAACTAAAATATTTAGATTATTCTTTGACCTATATGGATGGAGTCGCTATAAATAAAAATGATTTGTTAAAAGTAGGTGAAAAAGATCAAATTAGATTAAAAATTAATTTTAAAAACATGACAGACCCTTCTTATATTCCTACAACTGATCAAATCGTAAATATAGAAGGGGAAATATTGTTTGTACAAGATTTAGGAGATGGAGTACCAAGAAAAAGAAAACTTTATTATGTTATGGAAAGTACTGCTAGAGGGGATGAAACACTTAATTTTTTACGTACTGCTAGTGATACAAATGGAAAAGGTGTATACCGATTAACGAAGATTGCGACTAGTAGTCCTATCTATTATTATCGTGGAGAAGTTTATGACAATAACGTTCTATTTGGAAACTTCTGTTGGAAGATTATTAGAACTACAAATACAGGTGGAATTAAACTGATTTATAATGGAAAACCAAACGATGGCATTTGTAATAATACACATAGTTCCACCGAAATTGCTAAATCTGCTTTTAATGTAGATGGTGTTAATGATCCAAAGTATGCAGGGTATATGTATGATGATAATACAGTAGATTCGACAATAAAGGGAGTCATTGATACATGGTTTTCTAATAACTTAGTAGATTATCTAAGCTACTTAGAAGACACGCCATTTTATAATGAAAGAGATTATGTTATGCTTTCTTCTACTTATATGCAATTTGCTAGCGCAGTTCGTTATTATGAAGGAGCTGCAATAATAAGACTAGGAGCAGCTGAGAAAAGCGACATTTTTACGATAAGTAGTAGTATTGGAAATGGTGCCTTAACGTATCCCGTAGGTTTAATTACTTCTGATGAAGCTATGATGGCTGGAGCAGAAGGTTGGAACTCTGAGAATAATGAACACGAAAATTTAAAAGTCTATTTAAATACATATGAATGGTTTTGGACGATGACTCCTTGGATCTGCGAAAACACTTTAGTTATGGATTCTTTTTTAGGAGCAGGAAATCATGGTGGATCTGCAGCAACTAGTGAATTTGGTGTACGTCCTGTTGTAAGCCTTCGACCTGGTATTTTATATAGTAGCGGAAATGGAACAAATAATTCTCCTTATATTATAACAAGTAATTAGATTTTAAATTTATAACAAACAATTTTAGTGAAGCGGTGAAGTATGAAAAACATGAAAAAAAGACATTTATTGATTCTCTGTATTTTACTCTTACTTTTTCTTTCGGTAGGGTATAGTTTTTTAAGTGCTTCTTTACAAGTTTCAGGAGGTTTAACTTTATCTAGTGCAAAATGGGAAGTCACATTTGATCCAAGTGGTGGAGTAGTAAATCCTACTAGTAAAGAAGTTTGGATGGGAAAACCTTATGGTGATTTACCTAGTGCTAGTTTGTCAGGTTATTATTTTGAAGGATGGTATACTGATATTGTTGGAGGAGACAAAATAGAAAAAGATACAACCTATAAAACGGCTGATAATCAAACTCTTTTTGCACATTGGTCTATAAAGAAGATGATGCTTGATTTTGATGCGAATGGAGGAGAAATAGATGCTTCTCCTTTAGAAGTCACTTATGGACTTGTATATCCTGTTTTACCAGTACCTACAAGATATGGTTATGAATTTAATGGGTGGTTTACAACTCCTGAAGGTGGAAGTCCTATTAGTCATTCTGTTTTAGTTTCTAAGATAACAAATCATACAGCATATGCCCATTGGACAGGAAAACGATATAAGATTACTTTTGATGCAAATGGTGGAAGTGTTGGAACGACTTCCAAAGATGTATATTATGGTTCTCCTTATGGAGATTTACCTACTCCAGAGAGAGAAGGTTATGATTTCGCAGGATGGTATACTTCCGTATCAGGAGGAGTCAATAAGACAGCGAATACAACAGTTTCTATAACAGACAATGAAACGTTATATGCAAAATGGGTTGCAAAGAATTATCCAATTGTGTATAAACAAGGGATTGCAACAGGAGGAACTTTACCAAATAATCAAAATGTACCTTATAATACAGTAGTTACAATAGGAACGAATAACATGAGTAAAGCGAATACAAACTTAGGAACAGTTACATTTAACTATAATGGAAATGGTCAAGGGAATACAACAAGTACAGCATATATTTCTTATGCTCCTGATGGATGGTCTTATTCTTCTGAAGGAGGAAGAGATTATCCAAATAATGCAACATTTACGTATTCGATAACAGAAGGAATCGAGTTATACCCTTACTTTTTTGCAACACAACATAGTGCTAGTTTTCCATCTCCAACTAGAACTGGTTATAGCTTTGTAGGGTGGTTTACAGAAGCAAGTGGTGGAACACAAGTGACAGAATATATGGGGAATGCAAATATAACTTTATATGCGCATTGGAGTCCGAATCAATATACCCTTCGCTATAATCGAGGAGCAGCGACAGGCGGAACCCTACCAGGGGAACAAAGAGTCACATTTGATACAAACGTTACAATAGGAACGAATAATATGAGTAAGGCGAATACCAATTTAGGAACGGTTACATTTAACTATAATGGAAATGGCCAAGGGAATACAACAAGTACAGCATATACAACATATGTACCAAATGGATGGACAGCTGGAACAATCCATTATAGTAATGGACAAAATATTCCTTATACCACAGCATCTGATTTTGTACTAACAGCTGATTTTACAGCAACGAATCATAGTGCAGTATTTCCAAATTCAACAAGGACTGGATATACTTTTATGGGATGGTACACTGCCGCAAATGGAGGAAGTCAAATTGATAGTTATACAGGAAATGCAGACATTACTGTATATGCGCATTGGATGCCAAATCGATATACACTTTACTATAAAAAAGGAACATCAACTGGATTTAATATTCCAGGAAACCGAAGAGTTGACTATGATTCTACTATTACGTTAGCAACGAATAATATGAGTAAAGAAGCTTCTTCGTTGAGTCAAATTACCTTTAACTATAACGGAAATGGGCAGACAGATTCAATAATCTATAATTATACTTTTTATAAGCCGAATGGTTGGTCGAATACTAACGACGGAGCTAAAACATATACGGACGGACAAACGATTACTTATACATGGCCTAATGATATAAGTTTGTATCCTCATTTTGATACGCAGATAGGCTGTCCACCTTTTCCAACACCAACAAGAGAAAGATATGAATTTGTAGGATGGTATACCGAAGCAAGCGGAGGAACTAAAATAACTAGCTATACAGGGAATTCAGATATAACTTTATATGCACATTGGCAAGAAGTTACTGCGCCTGCCCTTACTGGAGGAACTGCGATGTGGATACGTGAGGCAAGAACAGTAAGTATCGCTGCGGCAGGATCTGCTTATACAGGAGTTTCCCGCTATGAGTACTATTTTTATGATCGTATGAAAGCAGGGCAAAGTGCACCGAACTATGATTCTATCGCTACTGGTACTGGAACAGCTGTTACTTTAGGTGGTACAGGATGGTATGAAGTTTATTTTAGAACTGTATCTAAAGGAGGAGTTAAAAGTGCATGGAGTTTTCCACAAACAGTTTTGATAGATACATCTTGGACAATTGATATCAATCATGAGACAACTGGAGGAGGAACTTGTTGGAACGGAATGTATGATGGAAATTATACTTCGTTAAAAATACATTGTTCAAGGACTACAACCTTTAATATACATACTGCATCTATTACTGGGATTAAAGCTATGCGCTGGCAAATTTGTGTGATTGATGAGGGTTATTCAAATAGTTCGGCAGGGAATCCTACTGGCATTCCATGTCTTGCTCCGGTTTATGCAGGAGATATTAAATGGGGAGGAGAAGGAATAAGAGAGTTATATTCGGGACCTATTTCTATAGGAGATTGCTCTCATGTTCGCCTTTTCTTTGCTATACATTCTAATGCAGGTGCTTATTTACAGGGAGATATTGAACAGGATGGTCTTTCATGGCAATTTCTAGATATATTTACTGGAGGAAGTTGTTCTACTTAAGTTATTATGTCTTTAAAATAAGCAGGTATGTGTTATAATAAATGTGGTGGTAAATATGATTCTTGTTATTGGGGGACCTACAGGAGTAGGTAAAACAAAATTAAGTGTAGAGTTAGCAAAAATATATAATGGAGAAATAATTAATGGTGATTCTACACAAGTATATAAGGGGATGGATATAGGAACAGCTAAAGTAACAAAAGAAGAAAAACAAGGAATTCCCCATCATTTATTTGACATAAGAGAGCCATCAGAGGAATATAATCTATACGCTTACCAACAAGATTGTCGGAACAAAATAGATGAAATAAAGAAAAAAAGAAAAATTCCTATTTTGGTAGGAGGAACAGGATTATATCTCAAAGCGGCTTTATATGATTATCACTTGTCTTTTGAAGAAGAAAAGGACGAAGATTTTTTAAACTTATCTAACGAGGAAATTTATAAGGAGATTTTAAAAAGTGAACCAGATATAGAGATTGACTCTCATAACCGCCGAAGACTTGTTCGTACTTTAAACAAGATAAGAAAAGAAACATTGCTTGAAGAACAAACACCCACTTTGCTATATGATGATGTTCTATTTATAGGCCTTACAACAGATATAGAGACCTTATATATAAAAACAGATGCTCGTTTTGATCAAATGCTGTATACTCTAGTTGATGAAGTAAAATCTCTATATAAAAAGTATCCAAATTCTAGAGCGTTACAAACCGCTATAGGGTATAAAGAGTTGATTGATTTTTTTCAAGATAAAAAGACATTTAAAGAGAGTGTGGATTTAATAAAAAAGAAGACACGTAATTATGCCAAAAGACAACATACATTTTTTAGAAACCAAATGGATATTGCTTGGTTTTCTGTTAACTATACTGATTTTGGTAAAACAATTCAAGAAGTTGTTTCTTATATAGAAGGGAAGAGGTAATATGATTCAAGTAGAGAATGTCAGTAAAGAATTTGAAAAGAAAATTAATAGAAGAGAAAAAACTACATTTAAAGCGAATAATTCTATATCTTTTGAAGCGAATAAAGGAGAAATTGTGGGTATCCTAGGGCCTAATGGAGCTGGAAAAACAACCTTACTTCGTATGATTGTTGGAATTATGACACCAACAAGTGGTACAATTACGATTGAAGGCTTATCTTATAAAAACAATATGGAAGAAATAAAGAAGAAAACTGCTTTTTTATCAGGCAATACGAAATTATATAAAGATTTATCAGGATATGAGCTTTTAAAAATGTGTGCTTCCTATTATGGAGTTTCCAAGGAAGAAACAGAAAGTCGTATTGAATCTATTGCAACAGAGTTTGACTTATTATCTTTTTTGCATCAAAAGATTGGCGATTTGTCTACTGGGCAGATGCAAAGAATTAATATTGCGCGTTGTTTAATACATAACCCAGAGTATTATATTTTTGATGAAGCGACTAGTGGACTTGACATTATTTCGAGTAAAGTTATTTTGGACTTTATTAAAGAAGAAAAAAAGAAGAAAAAATGCATTCTTTATTCGACCCATTATATGGAGGAAGCAGAAAATATTTGTGATAAAGTCGTTTTAGTCCATAAGGGAAAAATTATAAAAACAGGAACGCCTTCTTCTATTATGAAAGATACAAAGACAAATAATCTTAGAGATGCCTTTTTTGCATTAATAGGAGGTGAAGTTGATGCATAATATATGGATAACAATAAAAAAGGAGTTACGTACAATATTTCGTGATAAAAAGACTTTTATTATGCTTTTTGTCACTCCATTTATCATTCCAGCTATGGTTTCGTTGTATGGTGTTATTTTTGAAAAGACAGATGAGACAGAAACCTATTCTGTTGGTATTAATTTTGAAGTGAATGAAATAGAAGAAAACATCTTAAACGAGCTGCATATAGAAACAAAAAAGTATGATACACTTTCTACCCTAGAAGAAGAGTATCAGGATAAAAATATAGCGGCTTATGTGACGAAAGAGAATGATAAATATATTATTTATGTTGATGATAGTACAACGAGTGGAATGGTTATAAGTGAATATTTACAATCTTATTTGGAGCAATATAGTACATATTTGACAAATCAATATTTACTGGAACAAGAGGTTGATTTAGAAGAAGCTTACCATCATTTTGATGTAGAAAAAGTTGCATTAAACCAAAATGATTATGCACTAGTGATTATATTAAACGTTATTATAATGTACGTTATTATGTCTATATGTATCGCTGCAAATAATATGTCTATGCAAACCTCAGCAACAGAAAAAGAAAACGGAACTTTAGAAACTATTTTAACATTTCCAATTAAGAAAAGGGAATTGATTGTAGGAAAATATTTGGCTACTGTTATTGTTTCTTTTCTTGCTGCCTTGGTTAGTATTTTCTTACTCGTTTCTTCGTTATATTATGCTAGTAGTCATATAGAAATATTTAAAATGATGTCTATATCTTTTGGATTAAAAGCCATCATTTCTTCTGTACTTGTTGCTTTTTGTGCGTCTCTTTTTATTGCGGGAGCAGCTTTGGCCCTTACAGCAACAGCGAAGACTTATAAAGAAGCACAAAGCCAGGTTAGTTTACTAAATATGGTCACTTTAGTCCCTATGTTTGTTACAATGACTGGTGTTTCAATTACGCATTTATTCTATGCGATTCCTATTTGCAACTTTGTACAACTCCTAATGGATATTTTTACAAACAATGTAGAAATTCTTCATTTACTTATTGTCCTTGGAACTACTTTCATATACTGCATTGTAGTTATAACGTATGTATTAAAGGCTTATAACTCAGAAAAAATATTATTCAAATAAAAAAAAACTCTTATATAAAAAGAGTCTTTTTTATTTGAATTCTAAATAAATATTGTAATCAAATTGGTGGTCTTTTGATGATTCATGCTTTAAAAGTAATTCGTTATCTGTTATTAAAAAGTATTCATGGGATAGTATATCTTTTCCTGATGTTGTTACAGGATCATCCCAAGTAAGATCTAAATGAAGCCAACTTCCATTTAAATAGACTGCATTCCATACATGGGTTTCACTCGAAATCTTGTAATTAGGAATATTTAGTTTGTCTAAGAAAACAGCCATTGTATCACTATACCCACTACATATAGCATAATGATCATATAAAACGCCTTGGATACGAGAAGAATCGTATATTGATGTTTTATTCTCTATTTTTTCTGTATCGTATCTTGTATTATCAATAATATAATCATGAATTTTTTGAATTTTTTCTTCTTCAGAAAGAGAATCTAGCTCTAAAGAAGTGATTATTTTATCAATATCCTTTTCTAACCTTTTTGTTTCTTCCTTTGTATATTGTGTTGTTACAACAAGAGTAACAACCCCTGTGTCATCATAAAGTGTTTTGATTGTAGAAAAGCTATTAAATGGACTGACATAGTTATTTATATTAGATAGAAGTATTTCATTATCACTAATTTCTTCAACATCTGCAATACAAGTTTTATAAGTAGAAGGGCAGTAGAATGTGAATTTTTCCCATCCTTGGTTTAATACACTATAAAATATATTAATCAAGTCTTTTTTGTTTCGAGGTGTATAAGATTTCATTTGTTTTACATATAAAAAGTCGTAATCTTTTTTATAGGCATTGCCTTCTTTTATAACTACTTCCTTTTTTGCATTCGATATACTTTTTATTTCTGTATATATATTGTCTTTATTTAGATATATGCAAAAAACAACAACTAGGAGGACTAGTATTGAAATGCAATTTTTAATCTTTATCATAGTATCACCATACTCTTATTATACCATGTAAGACATAAAAAAAAGAAGTGATTTAGTTCATTTCTTTTACTTTTTTATTTAATCTTGATTTTTCTCTGTCAGCTGTATTCTTTTTCATAACACCTTTACTAACAGCTTTATCAATGTTCTTTTGTACTTTTTTTACAGCGTCAGTAGCAGCGGCTGCATCTTTAGCTATTATAGCTTTTTCACATTCTTTTATAGAATTTTTCACTCTTACTTTATAATCGTGATTTGCTTCTGTTTTTTTAGCTATTACTTTAATTGCTTTTTTAGAACTTTTAATATTTGCCATCTTTGTCGCTCCTTCCCTTAAATACATTTAGAATTATACTAAAATTTACTTTAAATTGCAAGTAAAAGTAATAAATTCGACATTTTATCCGTCTACCTTGATTTATAGTTTATTTGAGGTGATTTTATGCGAAGAAAGTTTAAGTTTAAAAAATCCAAAACATTTATTTTTAAAGTTTTATTCTTTTTTCTACTTTCTTATATTGTTTTTTCTTTTATGTATCGTCTTTTATATAAGAATTATTTTACGAAATTAAATAATAAAGAACTAGTCGATTATATTATAAAAGAGAATATTCGTGAAGAAAACACATCTTTTTTTCAAACTTATTTTCAACCTAATTATATATTGAAACATACTATTGCTTTTGAGACGAAAGAATTAGAATTACCTGTCATTAAAGAAAATGAAGTACCTATAGCTCCTATTATACCATCTGTTTATATTTATTCTACTCATGAAAAGGAAGAATATAGTAATAAGTATTTTGAAAATTATAATATCTCTCCTACAGTCATCACAGCTTCCTATATTTTGAAAGATTATTTGGAAGATTATAATATTGCTTCTGTTATTGAAGAGGGAAGTGTAACAGACATTTTAAAACAAAATAATTGGTCCTATGCTCGGAGTTATGATGCATCTAAAATTTTGATTGAAAACAAAATTAAAGAACAAGATTATAAATTGATTATTGATTTGCATCGAGATGCCATCCCTTTAAATTATACATTATTAGAATACAACGAAAAGAAATATGCTAAAATTCTTTTTGTAGTTGGTGCTGAACATGAAGGATATGAACAAAATTTAGCTTTAGCTAACACACTAAATGATTTATTAAATAAAGAAGTTCCTAATATAACAAGGGGGATTAGTAAAAAAAGTGGAACAGGTGTCAATGGGATTTATAACCAAAACTTAAGCCCTAAATCCGTTCTAATTGAACTTGGAGGACAATATAATGAGATAGAAGAATTAAATAATACGATTGAAGTATTAGCTAAAGTTATATTAACTTATTTAGAAGGTGACATATGAAGAAAAACATTTCTTCTTGGACAATATTTAGTCGAGGGCTGTTTATTTTATTTATTGTATTTTTAATTAATTATTTTTCTGTTAGTTCAGGTTACTATGAAAATGAGATAAAAAAGAAAACGGCTTTTACTCAAGAACAAATTAAACAATTTGAAGAAGATGTTCAAAATAAAGAGTATATTGATACAAAGGACTATAATAAAGAAGAGGTCGTTGATAATTCTTCTTTTATAGGCGATATTGGGTATAAGGTCAGTGAAGGAATTAATGATTTTGTGACTGATAAAGCGATTAATGTATTTAAATTTTTAGGGCGCTTATTTACTTAGTTTTAGGTAAATAAGTTTTTTTCATCTTGCATCCTTTTTTGATTTATATTATATTGGATATAGAAGATAGTGGGTGGTATGATATGCCGTATGAACAAATTAATATGATTGCTTTTTTGGAGAGATGGACTACTTATTCCCATCCTTATTTATCTAATTTGCCTCCTCATAAACTATATGTTATTTATCATAAAATAAAGAGGGAAAGATTTCAATTAATAGAGGATATCATTACTTTACAGAATGGCTTGCTCGAGAAAGAATATTCCTATACTAAGCAACAGTTGAATACAATGAAAAATCAAGAACTACAAACTCTTAAAAAACGTTTATATAATCCGCCAAAGAAAGAGTATTCTTTTAATGAAAAGGATGTTTTATTTCTAGATCCGCAAGATGGAGAAAGTAAGCAAGTAAATGATTGTGAGTTTTTAACTGCTTCTGAACTTAGAGAAATGTATGGAGATTTGGCGATGGAATATTCTTTAGCAGAACTCCAAAAAAGAGGAATTTATTCCACAGATTTTTCGAATAAAACAATGGAGATGAAAGATGACTTGATGGAGGAATTGATTACTTTTTTAATGGAAGCACATAAAAGAGGGATTATCTATTTTCCTTTTTCTAGAAAAGAAACAAAAAAACGTTATACATTGGACTCATTAAAACTTATGTATTCTACGAGAGTATTAAATAACCAAGTGGAAGGATTTCCTTCCTTAGAGGAAATTTCTGCCCGTTTATCTTTATCTCCTTTTTAATAGAAAGAAATTTATATATGTTGGAAAATGAAATTATTTGTTATTTAAATTTTTTGCGAGAAGAAAAACGAAGTCCTGAAACGACTTTGAATAGTTATAGTAAAGATTTAGAATTTTTTGCACAATATACGGAAGAACATAATGTTGCTTATTTGAAAATTACGAAAGAAGAAATTCGTGCTTATTTAAAATATTTAGATAATCTAAAATATTCTAAGAATAGTGTTTCTCGTTATTTGAGTACTTTAAGAGGATTTTATTCTTTTTTGATTAGAGAGGGGAAAGTACAGAGCAATCCTTTTAAAATTATTAAAAATCCAAAGAAAGAGAAGAAGCTTCCTAATTTTTTACAGCCAGATGAACTGAATCAGATTTTTGATACAATTGATATTTCTACTGATTTAGGACTAAGGAATCGTTTGATAGTAGAACTTCTTTATGCGACAGGAGTTCGTCTCTCTGAGCTTACCTCTATTTCTTTACAAAATATTGATACTTCAGCAAATGTAATACGTATTTTGGGAAAAGGAAACAAGGAAAGAATTGTTTATTTTGGCGATTATGCAGAAAAATATCTTATCCAATATCTAGAAGATGTAAGACCAAGACTTTTACAGGACAAAAGTAATCAATTCCTTCTTTTAAACAAGAATGGAAATCCTTTAACAAATAGAGGTGTACAACAGATTGTAGATAAGATTGTACAAACAGCAGCTTTGAAACATCATATTTCTCCGCATGTTTTGCGTCATACCTTTGCGACTGATTTGTTAAACAATGGAGCAGATTTAAAAAGTGTACAAGAATTACTTGGACATGCCTCTTTATCTACGACACAAATCTATACACATATTACGAATGAACGTTTAAGAAGTGTTTATTTAAACGCTTTTCCTAGACAAGATGAAAAATAAAGAGTAAAATTTGCTCTTTTTTTTTTAGAATGATAAAATAACCCTGAAAAAAAGGGGGATAATGTTTATGAAAAAAATTATGTATCCAATTACAGCTTTACTTGTTGCTACTTCTTTGCTTACGACTGGATGTGATAATCATGTGCAAATGGAAGCCTTAGCTAAACAAAAAGGAGCAGTTGAGGAAGTTGTTGCCTTGCAAATAGATAGAGAAACAAAGACGGAAGAATCAATACAAAAAGAAGAGGGTCTTTCTGAGGATTCACTTTCAAATTACGAATATAAAGCAAGAGATCTTTGGGTTGTCAAAATATACAATCCTCTTACAAAGAAGGAAGAATACTATATTATGACGCACGCAGGATATTCTTATGAATTGGATGATGAGAAGGCTAAAGAAGAAAAAACAAATATATCTAAGCTAATAAACATTGAAGATAATGAATTACAAATTGACAAAGGAAGTTATTTTTCTGCCGACTTTTATACTTCTATTTTTAACGAGAATATAAAAGTTCGAGAATGTACAACTGTGATTTGTTGCTGGAACGAGATTGCTTTATGTGATATTTCAAAAAATTTGTTCACAGGAGAAGAATTGTCAGGACATTATGGAAATGTTTTTGCTGTTGGGATTGAACCAACCAAAAATTTTAAAAACAATTATTATAAAGATGCAGAAGGGGTTCATACTATGGAGTCGGATTATGTCCTTGAGCAAAGCTTATTATATGATTATTATGGTTGTAAACCACATCAAATATTTTTTATAGATGAATTAGAAGCTATGGAAAGGGAGTTAAATGAAAGTAATACATTTACTTATTCAAGATAAGAGTCTCTTTTAGCGCTTTGTTCCTTGTTTTTCTAGAGTTTAACTAGATAAAAAGTCTATAAAGTGTAAAGTGAAAAACTAAAAATTAAAAATATACGTAAAAGATACGTCAAAACAAGAGTTTCCTACCCTTGTTTTTTAATACTCTTGATATAATAAACTTAGGCACAATATGCGAAGGAGGAATCACAAGTGCACAAATATGTTTATTTATTCAGTGAAGGAAATGCTGATATGAGAAATCTTTTAGGAGGAAAGGGAGCTAATTTAGCCGAAATGACTAACATTGGATTACCAGTTCCTCAAGGATTTACGATTACAACAGAAGCATGTACACAATATTACGAAGATGGGAAAGAAATTAACAAAGAAATTCAATCACAAATTAATGAATATGTTACTAAAATGGAAGAAATAACAGGTAAGAAATTTGGAGATAAAGAAAATCCTTTACTAGTTTCTGTAAGATCTGGGGCCAGAGCTTCGATGCCAGGAATGATGGATACAATTCTTAATTTAGGTTTAAATGAAGAAGTTGTTCTTTCCTTAGCAGAAAAGTCAGGTAATCCTAGATGGGCTTGGGACTGCTATAGGAGATTTATTCAAATGTATTCTGATGTTGTTATGGAAGTAGGAAAAAAATACTTTGAAGAGTTAATTGATGAGATGAAAGACCGCAAAGGAGTCAAACAAGATGTTGAACTTACTGCAGAAGATTTGAAAGAGTTAGCAGTCGCATTTAAAAAAGAATACAAAGATAAGATTGGCGAAGATTTCCCCGACAACCCAAAAGAACAATTAATGGGAGCTATTAAAGCCGTTTTCCGTTCATGGGACAATCCTCGTGCAAATGTTTATCGTAGAGATAATGACAT
The DNA here is from genome assembly GCA_948442255.1 of uncultured Caryophanales bacterium. Classification (GTDB taxonomy): domain Bacteria; phylum Bacillota_I; class Bacilli_A; order RF39; family UBA660; genus Coprovivens. Next base: position 36,349 of record CAOJRT010000012.1, read on the forward strand.
TCCTTATTCTTGGGGAACTGCCGTTAATGTTCAATCTATGGCGTTTGGAAATATGGGAGACGATTGCGGAACTGGTGTAGCGTTTACTCGTGATCCAGCTACTGGTGCAAAAGGCTTATTTGGGGAATTCCTAACAAATGCGCAAGGCGAAGATGTAGTAGCGGGAGTTCGTACACCAATGCATATCTCTGAAATGGAATCTAAATTTCCAGAGGCATTTCAAGAATTTAATCAAGTTTGCAAAACTTTAGAAGAACATTATAAAGATATGCAAGATATGGAATTTACTGTAGAACATGGTAAATTGTATATGTTACAAACAAGAAATGGAAAGCGAACAGCACAAGCTGCTTTAAAAATAGCATGTGACTTAGTAGAGGAAGGAATGCGTACAGAAGAAGAGGCTGTACTAATGATTGATCCAAGAAATTTAGATACTTTGTTACATCCTCAATTTGATACTAAAGCTTTAAAAGAAGCAACCCCTATTGGCAAAGGATTAGGAGCATCTCCTGGTGCTGCTTGCGGAAAAATAGTATTTACTGCTGAAGAAGCTGCAAAAGAAGGTATTGGAGGAAAAGGAGAAAAAGTTATTTTAGTAAGATTGGAAACCTCCCCAGAAGATATAAGTGGTATGAAAGCTGCACAAGGAATTTTGACCGTTCGTGGAGGAATGACTTCCCATGCTGCTGTTGTTGCCCGTGGTATGGGTTCTTGCTGTGTATCAGGCTGTGGAGACATCGCGATGAATGAAGCTAAAAAAGAATTTACTTTGGCGGGAAAAATTTATCACGAAGGGGATATCCTTTCCATTGATGGAACAACTGGAAATATTTATGATGGTGTCATTCCTACCGTTGATGCTACTATTGCTGGAGAATTTGGTCGTGTTATGGCATGGGCAGATAAATATAGAAAACTAGGGGTTAGAACGAATGCCGATAATCCAACAGACACTAAGAAAGCTATAGAATTAGGAGCAGAAGGAATTGGACTTTGTAGAACAGAGCATATGTTCTTCGATGAGGAGCGTATTCCTGCTATTCGTAAAATGATTCTTTCTGAAACAGTAGAAGAAAGAGAAAAGGCTTTAGAGGCTTTAATTCCTTTTCAAAAAGGAGACTTTAAGGCTATGTATAAAGAATTAAAGGGACTACCTATGACCGTTCGTTATTTAGATCCTCCTCTACACGAGTTTCTACCTAAAGAAGAAAAAGATATAGAATCATTAGCTAACGAAATGGGAGTAACAGTTGAACATTTGAAGCAAAAATGTGATGAATTACACGAATTTAATCCAATGATGGGACATAGAGGATGCCGTCTTGCAGTTACTTATCCAGAGATTGCAAAGATGCAAACAAAAGCATTAATGGAAGCTGCTATAGAAGTTTCAGAAGAAGAAGGCTTCGCTATTGTCCCTGAGATAATGATCCCACTAGTTGGAGAAGTAAAAGAATTAAAATTTGTTAAAGACGTTGTTATTGCTACTGCAGAAGATGTAAAAAAAGAAAAAAATTCTACAATGGAATATCATATTGGTACGATGATTGAAATACCAAGAGCAGCTATTACAGCTGATGAAATTGCTAAAGAAGCCGAATTTTTCTCATTTGGAACTAACGATTTAACGCAGATGACATTTGGCTTCTCTAGAGATGATGCTGGTAAATTCTTAAAATCTTATTATGAAACTAAAATTTATGAGCAAGATCCATTTGCTAGAATTGACCAAGCTGGTGTTGGTGCGCTAGTCAAGTTAGCTGTAGAAAAAGGACAAGCTACGAGACCGAATATTAAACTTGGTATTTGTGGGGAACATGGTGGAGATCCTTCCAGTGTAGAATTCTGTCATAATGTGGGTTTAACTTATGTTTCTTGTTCTCCATTTAGAGTTCCAATTGCACGTTTAGCAGCAGCACAAGCCGCTATCAAAGAAGGGATGAATAAGTAATTTAGAACAATAATCGCTTTAATCCCAATAAATAAAAGGAATAAATGATTATTTAAGATTATAATCTAAGTAATGAAATAGTTCACAAAGAACGAAAAAAGTGAAATATATATAAAATATTAAAGACTAAGATGACTTATAGTTGCAAATCTTAGTCTTTTTTCGTGCTTAGTGCGATAGAAATTTGGAGGTATTAAAAAAGCGATTATTATACACTAAACCAGAATTAGAGGATTTATCACAAGGATCAAGAATAGCTTTTGCTAGACAATTTAGATTTATGACTCAAGATGAAGTATCTGATAAACTTGGACTTACTGGAGAATGTAAAAGAAAAACTATGACTAGATATGAAAAAGGAGATAGGAATCCTAAAGAAGATAGAACATTAGAATTGTCTAAAATTTTAAATATTAGTTACAATGCTATCAAGAAATATGATTTTAAAAATACGATAGATATATTTTATACATTAATGTGGTTAGAAGAATTAATTCCGAGATACCAGATAGATATATCAAATGTTCTCAATATCAATGAAGATAATATTAATCAAGTAAAAAAATTTATAAATGAATGGGAGATAATGAGAAATAAGAGGTCAAAAAGAGAAACTTCTTATGAAGAATATATCTAATGGAAATTAACTTATGAGGTGAAGTAACCATGAATAAATTAGAGATAATTGAACTATCAAAAATAGATACATTTACAAATCATCCATTTCTTGTAAATAATGATGATTCATTAAATGAATTGGCTCAGAGCATAAAAGAAAATGGTTTGTTAAATCCTTTAATAGTAAGAAAAAAAGATAATGATAGATATGCGATGGTTTCAGGGAATAGAAGAAAGTTTAATTGTTAAAAAAAGACCTAGCAACAGGTCTGCGTTAGCGTGTTTAAATTTATGAATTGAAAAAAGTTATAATAATTTATAAAAAGTACTTGATTTATATTAGCAAGTTTGTAGATTAGTTTTCTTTTTGATTATTATTTAATAGTGCAGAAATATCTTTAGGACTTTCTGGCATACCTCTCAAATACCATTCATTGCAAAAACCAAACAATCCATAAACAAACATTGATTTTGAATATGCAATAACATTATTTTCTTCTTTACTTGGATTGCAAATTTTTACAAGATAATCAATTATAAAAAATTGTAAATTCGATTTATATAATATTTTTATAAATTTTTTATTATCAGAAAAGTATTTAAAAAGTCGATAGGCAATATTTTGATCACCACTTTCTTCCCATTCATGGCCCCACTTATCAAAAGACTTTTCTAAATATTTATTGATTATTTCATCTTTAGAATCAAAATTACGATAAAAAGTTATTCTATTCACTCCTGCTTTGTTTGTAATATCTGTAATCGTTATATCCTTATAGTCTTTCTTTTCCATAAGTATAAATAAACCTTCAGTAATATAATCTTTCGCTAATTTTTTTTCCATGCTACACTTTACCTCCTTATGTTACATTTGGTAGTTTAAATATTGAACTACCAAATAATTTATGCTACACTTGTTGCATAAAACGAATATATCAAAAAAAGAGATGTATTTCAAGAGGAGGAGTTATGAAAAAAATGTTAAAAATTATTGGGATTGCTTTATTAGTTATTATTGGAGGATTTATAATTATAACTACGATAAAAAATATAATTGTAAATAATTCTTCATGGTTTAGGGATAATTACTATGAAGATTTTAAAAGTGATGCTGAATTAGAAAAAAAGTATGCAGGTCTAGGAAGTTATGAAGTACAAGAAATAAAATACAAGTCAGAAAATAAAAAAATCAAGAATATTAGAGTTTGGTATCCAAAAGAATTAGAAAATAGTAATAAAAAATATCCTGTAATATTTGTAGTAAATGCTAGTAATGTTGCTTCATTTAATTTAGGAGCAGCATATAAAAGATTGGCTTCTTGGGGATTTATTGTTGTTGGTAATGATGATAAACAAACTGGTACAGGTGAAAGTGCATCTGAAACATTAGATTTTATCTTAAATATAGATAAATATAATGTGTTATATAATAAAGTTGATAAAGATAATATTGGAATCGTAGGTTATTCTCAAGGTGGAGCTGGAGCAATACGTGCAGTTACAGAATTTGAAAATAGTAAGTATTATAAAACCATATTTACGGGAAGTGCTTCTTATTCTATATTATCTAAAAATATGGGGTGGGGTTATGATATGAAAAAGGTCAACATTCCTTATTTTATGTCCTCAGGAACTGGGGAATCAGATGATCGTGGATTAGAAGATATAACAAATGAATTTGGTGGAGTTGCACCTTTATCATCATTGATTGAGAATTATAGTAATATGACAAATGATGTATTCAAAATTAGAGCAAGAGTAACTGGTGCAGAACACCAAGATATGTTAAATAGAACAGATGGATATATGACAGCATGGATGTTATATCATTTACGAAATGATGAAGAAGCAAGTACAGTATTTATAGGAGATAATTCAGAGATTCTAACAAATGCTAATTGGCAAGATATAGAAAAGAATAATTAAAAAATATAATTAAAATTACAATTTAACGAGCAGATCATATTTATAATTTGTTCTTTTTAGCATAATATATATGTAATGTGGTGATAAGCTTGAAAAAAATTTTAATTATTGAAGATGATGAGAGTATTCATAATGTTATAGAAGAGTTGTTAAAAAAAGAACATTACGATACTTATAATGCTTATTCTGGTACAGAAGCATTATTGTTACTTGAAAAAGAAAAATATGATTTAATATTACTAGATTTAATGTTACCAGAGGTTAGAGGAGAGGAGAGGAGATTATAGAAAAAGTAAAGATACACCTATAATTGTTCTTTCAGCAAAATTTCTAGCGATGACAAAGTAAATTGTTTACTATCGGGGGCTAGTGCTTATATAACAAAGCCATTTGATAGTAAGGAATTACTAGCAAGAATAGAAGCTCAGTTAAGAAGTAATAATAAAAATAATGTGTTAGATAATTTAAAGTATAAGGATTTGGAATTATTAAGTGATAAATATACATTACTTGTGTGTAATATTAAAGTGAGTTTAACAAAGACAGAGTATGCAATATTAAAGCAATTATTATTAAATAAGCCACAAGTTATATCTAAAAATAAGTTGTTAGATTTAATAAGTATAGATACAGAAGACTGTGATGAAAATTCTTTAAGAGTTCATATAAGTAATTTGCGAAAAAAGCTTAGAGATT
>CAOJRT010000013.1 GCA_948442255.1 uncultured Caryophanales bacterium
AAGTGAACTATATTTAAATTATTCTATTTGTTGCACTTGACTTTTTAATTTATAACTATTTACAACAGGACAAAAAGATTTGTCTTTTAACAAAAAAGAGTCAGTATAACCAACTCTATTCTTTATATTTTTCTTATTAATTGTACCCCTTCTTTAAAATGACAAGGAGCCGTACACGTAAACCCAGGAAAAGTACAACGTGCTCCTTTTGTATACAACATTAATTCTTCGTATATCTTTTTATCATTTTCGCTACTAGAATCTCTTAATGCCCTTATGTATTTTGCTAATACTTCTTTAGTAATGTCTAAAGCCTCTAGTTGTGGAGCAGTACAAATTCTTTCATATAGTTTTAATATAAAATTTTCATAACATCCTGTTTCATTAACATTTACAAGCATTCCAAGAGGGAATTCTGAAATTCCTGATATATCCTCTAACCATTCATTTACTAAATCTTCATCTGTTCTAATAATTCTTGGTATATAAAACTCTTTTTTATCTTTTAATGAAAAACAGTAATCTAATGTACGATGTCTTTGTAAATCGGCTAAAGCTGAAATAGTAGCCTCATAATTTACTGAATAACTTCGTCCAAATTGTTCGTCATATTGTGTATCCTCTTTTATTAAAGAGAATTCTCGGTTACGATAAGCTTTTATGTCGGTAGTAATAAAACCTGTTGTATATAATGTATCTCTAAACTCTTCTAAATAAGGTTTTAAAGCTTTACATAGAGGGTTTGTTGTCTCTTCACGAATCATTTTTTCTGTAAAATAATACAAATAATTTAATTATCTAAAAGATGTAGAGTATTTCATTTTTGTTCTCATAAAGATAGATAGCAAGTATCTAGCATTTTCTTTGGCTTTCTTACTTATCATTTTATCCGTCAAATAGACTTCATTAGGATAAGCTTTTTTTATTTCTTCCTCAAATATTGCCTGCCACTTTTGGTATAACTTATTTTCCTCTTCATTTCCAAACATAGTGGTATATCTTCCAGATTTTTCTGATGTATTGTATTCATGTTCATTATTTAACATCATAGCAATTATTTTAGGAATTCCTTCAAAATAAAGTTGAATGGTATCATGTCCAAAAACAGAATGGTGGTGATTTATTTTATTACCTTCTGCTCTTTCAAGTGTTTTTTCTGTTGGTTCTTTTATAATATCTCCAAAGCTTTTTTGGGTGTAACAGATATTAGCGGCATGTCCCCCCCTTTTTTCTAATTCCTTGATAGTCGTGTTGTTAATTATTCGCTCGTCTGTTGTAGTTATTCCTACTACTTTTATTGTCATTTCTTCCATTTTAAACCTCCTGAACAAGACTTGTTAAATTTATTGTATCTCATCGTATAAAAAAAGCAACAAAAATTGTTACTTACTTTGCTAATATAGTGGTATTAAAATTTACTTTTATCCTTTCCAGAGAATTTCTTCTTATAAATCACTTTTGGCATATTTGCATAAGGATTTGTGATATAATGAAATAGATACTTTTTGTGAGGAGATGTTATCATGCAAATTAATGATTATAAACATATTTATATGATTGGTATTGGTGGTATCAGTATGAGTGGTATCGCTGAAATTTTAGTCAAGTGGAACTTTCAAGTAAGTGGGTCTAATAACGTAACCAACGAACAAACAGAATGGCTCGAAAAGAATGGAGTTAAAGTAAATATTGGACACGCAAAAGAAAATATTCATAACGAAATAGATTTAGTTGTTTATACTGCTGCCATAAAAGAAGACAATCCTGAAATTATAGAAGCAAAAAAATATGGAATTCCTATTGTGGAAAGAGGAAATTTTTTAGGAGAGATTACAAAACTTTTTAAAGATACTATTGGTATTGCTGGAACACATGGAAAAACGAGTACAACAAGTATGGTTGCCTCCTCCTTTTTAGAAGCAGAACTTGATCCTTCTATTCAAGTTGGAGCATTTCTTAATAAAATTAACGGAAATTATCGTGTAGGACAAAGTGATTACTTTATCATAGAAGCTTGTGAATATGCTGAAAGTTACTTGAACTTTCAACAAAGAAGTGCTATCGTTTTAAATATTGATGATGATCACCTAGATTATTTTGGTACAATTGAGAATATTAAAAAAAGTTTTGAAAAGTATGTTTCTCATCTACCAGAAAATGGTTTATTAGTATTAAATCGCGAAGACGAAAGATGTTATGACTTAAGGAATTTCACAAAAGCACAAGTCATTACAGTTGGAAAAACAGATAGAGCTGACTGGCATTATGAAAATATTACTTATGATGAAGATGGATATCCTTCTTATGATGCATATAAAGGAGCACATCTTGTAAATCGCATGACTTTGCATGTTACAGGAGAGCACATGGTATTTAATAGTTTGTGTTGTTTGGCTTTGTGCGATGCTTATGGAATTAATCCTTCTATCGTTGCTGGAGCATTAAAGGAATATAGTGGAGCATCAAGAAGACTCGAATATAAAGGAGAGGTGAATGGCGCAAAAGTTTATGATGATTATGGACATCATCCAACAGAAATTGCAGCGACTGTAAAAGGTCTTTTAAATAAGAAATTTCATGAATCGTGGGTTGTATTTGAGCCTCACACTTATAGCCGCTTAGCACAACATTTAAAAGAGTTTGCTTCTTCTTTAATCCCTTTTGACCATATTGTTATTACTGATATCTATGCTGCCAGAGAAATAAATACTTATGCTATTCACGAAGACGATTTAATTAAGGAGATAAAGGCTTTGGGTAAAGAAGCCATACATATAAGTGACTTAGAAGAGATAGTTTCTTACTTAAAAAAACAGGTTAATCAAGGAGATATTGTCCTTTCTCTAGGAGCTGGAAACGTCACAAAAGTAAGTCAATTTTTAACAAAGTAAAAAGAACATGTCAAAATGTTCTTTTCGCTTGCTTCTAAGTATAGATTTCATTCCATTGTTTATAAAAAAAAGAAATACTTTTTTTCTATTAAGAAGCTATAGGTATTTCTTTTTTTGGTTTTTCAAAACGAATTTCACTTATAATAATAACAAGAATAATTAAGATAAGTACAAGGATAATTTTCCATGTATTACTACTCTTTTTAGCTGGTTTAACGTTTCTTGTTGAAGTTTCACTTTCTTTATTGTCAACTACTGGTGTATTTATTGTACCATTGTTGCCTGCATTGTTATCGCCAACATTATTATTGGAACCATTTGAATTGTTATCACCAGTTGTATTGTTAGACGAATTATTATCACTTATGTTATTATTATTATTATTATTGTTATTGTTATTCCCATTATTTCCTGATGGATTGTATGTTCCTCCATTTGTATTAGATGAATTATTATTTCCATTGTTGTTTGAGGAATTATTTCCATTATTATTTGAATTATTACCTGAATTATTGCCTGAATTATTATTGCTTCCGTTGTTATTGTTCGTATTATCAATTGTTTTATCAATCCAAGTAACTACCGCTTTAACAGACCCTGTATTGCCTGCTTTATCTCTAAATTCAAAAGTAAATTCACCATTTTCTGTAAAGACGTAGCTATTCTTACCTCCATTATTTGTAATGGTGATATCTTCACTATAATTTGTTAATGTAACAATGACATTTTCACTTGTTTTATCTTTTGTACTATACGCAATAGATGCTCTTGGTGCTTCTTTATCTATCCATGTTACTTTTGCAGTAGCGGAACCTGTATTTCCAGCTGCATCTTGGAAGTAGAAAGTATATTCACCATTATCATCAAATGTTACCATAAATGGGTCATTATTAGGTGCTTGATTTTCTTCTCCAGTTGCATTATTTTCTGTAATGATTGTAACTTCTTCACTAGGAATTAGTTTGGCGCTTACTTCATGGTTTGTAGGATTAGTTGTACTATACTCGATTCTAGCTGAAGGAGCAGTTTTGTCAATCCAGTTTACTTTGGCTTTGGCAGAACCAGTTAATCCTGTGGCTTCATCTATAAATTCAAAAGTAAATTCTCCATTTTTTGTAAAAGTATAAGTATCTTTTCCATCATTATTTGTTATTTTTATTGTTGTACTAGGGTTTACTAATCTTGCTACAACATCTTTATTTGTTTTTTCTGTTGTACTATATCCTATTCCAGCTGTAGGATGAGGATTTTTTGTTATATCTTGATAGAAATTGAATGCTTTGGCAGCAATAAAACTTAAAGAACTGGCACTAGATGTATTTAAACCAACGATTTTAATATACTCTAGCTCTACTGGTGTTTCAAAGTCAATTGTTTTTATCTCATCATTATTTGCCCAATCTACTTGCGTTATTTCTGTAAAGTTTTCACCATCAGCACTACCTAGTATTTGCGCTTTTAAAATTTTACCATTTCCTCCACCTGCTGGAACATAATCCATTGCGGATAAAACGATTCTCCTATCAAATTTAATTATAATAAACTTGTCTCTATCTGTACCATTCCACGCAGAATGCCATCTCGTATTATAGTTTCCATCAATTGCGTAAGCTGCACTACCTTGATTGCTTGTTGCTTGTGATGAAACTCCAGTCATTGTTAAATGCGAAACTGGAATGTATTTTCTTGTATCTGGTTGATTATCTTGTGTAAACGTATATGTGGCAAATGGGCTTGGTAATTTTGTACCTGTTGCTCCCACTCTCACTTGGACAGTTTTATTCCCTGTTAAATCGGGAGAAGATGTAGCGTATGAAGTCCATGGGTCGGATTCAGTCATTCTCCATTCCATTGTTAAATCCACACCTACTACACGGTTTTCTAAATCATTACCAAATAAGTAGTCTCCTCCATTGTGCTGAGGAAGAGTTCCCTCTGTAATATCTATTTTGTATAGATTTTCTTCATTATAATTTACTCCAACAATATGAACATAAATGTCATTTTCTGCGGTTATACTAGCAATTTGTTCTTTGGTTAATTGAAGTTGGTGAGGTTCATCGCCTGTAAAGCTAACTTCATTCCAAGTATTTTTACCATCTAAGCTGTAATCCCAACGTATACCATTTCCGTCAAATCGACTAGATAATACAATCTTTTCAGCGTTTTCACCATCAAAAGAGAATGTTGCTATAGATTTATCAATTTTTCCTAATAGGAAGTTAGCTTCTGTTCTTGTAAGAGATGGTTGTACAACTGTAGTGTCACTATTTTGTACTTGACTTGATTCTGTTAAAGCTCTTGTTTGTAAAAGTGTAAACCTATAAACATATTCTATACTAGTTAATTTTGGTTTAATTAAATTTTGTAAATGATACATAGGAAGAGGGAAGTATTTCATATTTGTAGCAACTTCTTCAGCTAATTTATAGTAATCCTCTTCTGATTTTGTTGTACTTCTATTATATAAATCAATTAAACCAAGCCATGCATCAAAATTTATACTTTGTACGCTTAAAGCTTTTCTATAAATTTCTTCTTGTTTAGTCGAATCATTACTGTATACATCTGCCAATTTAACAAGTTCTTCTGCTTTTACTAAATTGTCATAGTCATTAATAGCCTCTTGTCCTAATTGCATGTAGACAACTTGGTAAGATCCTTTCGCATAGCTTCCATTACCCCAACCAAGTAATAATCTTTCTCCTTTTTCAGATAAAGTCCATCCACTAACGTCATTATCAATTCCCCAAGCGGCTTTACCTGCTTCATTCTTACTATAATAAAGAAGTGCTGCATGTCCAGGTTGCCCAATAACAGTTGCTGGCATACCATGTGTTGTACGGATATTAGAACCAGTTTTGGATATACCTCCACAAACTGCTCCTGTTCCAAATTTGTTCCTTAAATTCATCCATACTTTATATAATTTGTAATCCACTGTACCTCTTGTTATCTTTATAGTATATTCAGGATTTTCTTTTCCTCCTGGAATTGTGTAACTTAAATCAAACATTCCTATTTTGTTATCTTTATTATTTTTATCTGGTACTGCAAATAGCTCATTGAAGTAGTCTCTATTTTCTTCGCTATAGTATAAATCTTGGCTATAGTTTGGCCAAACATAAGCCATGTAAGGATGTGGTGTTAAATAACTCCAAACTCTACCTGGTTCTGCGTCTATTTTTGATTGAACATAGTCATTTAACCATAAGATTTCTTCGTCATCTATACTATTATTCATAATATAACGCATTTCTTCAACTTGTAAAGCTTCAAAAATTGGCGTCATATTCACATTATCAGTGGCTTTTAATTTTCCATTTTTATGTAAATATTTAAATATTGCATAACGCCTTACTGCGTCTGATTGATTTTCTTTTGCACTAGACTGCATCCATAAACCTACTAACTGTCCGTGAGTCAAGGATAAAGTAATTGCCATTTTTTTATATAAATCTCCATAAGTCATATTAGGATACCATTTGTTATTTAAAAGTGTAGTATTATTAAAATCTTCTTTATAGTTATAATAAAGTCTAGATAGTTGAGTTAATGAATTATAGTATCCTCCGTCTGGAGCACCTCCAAGCATATATAGCTTTAACACATCTTGATTATTCATTAACCAATCAATAGCTTCTTTATTTTCATTACTAGCGTTATAAATAGAATTAAGTGTATATTGACCAACACTTTTTACAAGTTCTCTTTTTAATAACGTGTATTCAAATTCACCAGTTATATCTGTTTGATTAGCGAATTTTGTCTTAATTATATTGTCATATTCTTCTACAGAAGCAAAAGAGGAAGATTCATCAATTTCATTTACTAGTTTAGCATCAGCATAAACAGAGTGATCATTTGCATTAGATCCATTATCATTTGCATATAGTCTTAAATATTTTGCGTCACTAATATCTACTTTAACAAAGGTAGCATTTTCTCTTGGCTTTTTTAATAAGTCTTGTACTTGTGGAACCCAAGTTGAACCATCCTTTGATGTAGATATTGTAAATTTAACACCATTTCCTTTTGAAGTAGTCAAATTCATTCCGACAAAAGCGGTAAAATATTTATAATCATAAGCACTTAAATCATAGGTGATTTGTGATGTTGCATGTGCCCAAATTCCTTTTTCGAAAGAAAAGGAGTTATTTTCGATTTTAACAGTGATTTTTCCTCCACCATTTACTTCATCGTAACGTATTTGATCCCAACTGGTTGCTGTTTGATTTTTAATATATTCAATATTAGATAGATAAACACAATCTTCTGTTTTGGCTCTGTTATAAGCAAGTAATGTGTCACTACTTTCCACTACTTCTAATCCAGAATTAGTAGCATTCGTATCATCTGCTTTTGATACGTTATTAGTCGTAACTATTAATACTCCTAATAGTAAAATAAAGCACATAACATAAGCAAGTAAAAAATTTTTTCTCTTTGTGTCTTTTCTCATATTTATTCTTTTTTTCATACTCCTACACACCCTTCTTGTGATTGTATTATAGCAAATTCTGTATCCTTTTCAAGTTTTCCTCCCTTTTTGTCGATTTTACTTTACATTTTTTTGCACAAAAAAATTGGTTTTAAAACCAATTCTTTTTTACACTTATTTTATTACTTAACATATGGGATTAATGCCATATATCTTGCCCATTTAATTTGTTGTGCAATATGTCTTTGATGTTTGGCACAAGCACCAGTCATTCTACGAGGCATGATTTTTCCTTTTTCATTAATATATTTAGAAACAATCATAACATCTTTATAGTCAACACTTTTTCCTGCGCACATTTGGCAAATTTTCTTTTTCTTACGATAAAATTCCATTTTTAAGTCCTCCTTTTTAGAATGGTAGGTCATCATCACTTAATGCTACTTCTTCTCCGAAGTCTTTAAAAGGATCTTCACTTATGTCCGTAGTAGCTATGTTACTTTCCCCTACAAAATTTTCGTTATCTGAAACATTGCTTCCTCTTCCACCTAAGAATGTTACGTTGTCCGCAATGATTTCTGTTACATATCTTTTGGTTCCATCTTGTGCGTCATAGCTTCTCGTTTGGATTCTTCCTTCTACTGCTACTTGTGAGCCTTTTGTACAATATTTAGCTATATTTTCAGCTTGTTTTCTCCAAGCTACACAATTTATAAAGTCTGTATCTCTTTCTCCATTTTGATTTGTATAGGTACGAGATACTGCCACTGTAAAAGTAGTTGAATTCGTTCCGTTTGCTGTTGTACGCATTTCTGGATCTCTAACTAATCTTCCGATTATTATTGCTTTATTCATTACTTATCTTACTCCTCATCTAATCTAACAATTAAATGTCTTAAAATATTTTCATCAAGGCTAGCTTTACGATTAAGCTCTCTTTCTGCTTCTTTTGAAGCATTAAATTGCATTACGAAATAGTAACCATTGATTTCTTTTTTGATTGGATAAGCTAATTTCTTTTCACCAAGTTCTTTCATGTCAGCAACTTTTCCTTTTAAATCGTTAACAACATTTTTTATTGTGGCAGCTGTTTTTTTCACTTCGTCACTTTCCATTGTTGCTTTAACGATAAACATCATTTCGTATTTATTCATTATTACACCTCCTTATGGTCTTTTCGGCTTTATTTCTATATAAAGCAAGGAGTAAATTTCTTACTCGTTTCTTAGTATAACATCATCTTATTTGTTTGTAAACCTTGTTTGTTAATCGTTAATACCGAACAAGAATATTTCTTCCCTTGTAATTTCAATAATAGTTAATAAAATATGCTGTGTATTTCTATAAATATGTCTTAATTATGCTATTATCAAGTATTTCATCTATATTTTTTTCTTTTAATGACGTTATACTATATAAAGGATATGAAGTTATTGGCCATTATTTATCTTTTAGCCAAACAGATTCCAAATTTGTCTTTTTAAATGGATTTTTTATTGAATTTTGTAATCTTTTTCCTCTAGATGTTGATTTCTTATAATATGAAATTGAAATTGCCATTTTAGAAGAGCATCGTGGCAAAGGTTTTTCTAGTCTTGCACTTGAAGATTTAAGTCAACATTTATTTCATCGTTCGGATGCATGCCATGCTATTTATTTATCTATTGATAAGGAGAACAAATCCTCTATACGAATGGCTTTAAAAAACGGATTAGCGCAAGCAAAACAGAAGAATAAAAAAAGTATGGTGATACTCATACACTTATTTTTACAAAAAAGAATTGTTTTTTAGGAAATGTAAATAAGGAATAACAAAAAAAGGCGGGTTCTTAAACGAAATTACTTTTATTTTTCAACATAGGGATAACGAATCGTATTTTTTATCACATCATACTTCTTGTTTACTGCATTATTCGTGTCTTCTTTTGATGGAACCCTTTCACAAAATAGAGTAAATTTTTTTTCATAATTATCTTCTTCGCCAAGTAAAAGAATTCTTATTAAAGGGACTATTCTTTGACTGGATGATATTTTATTCCAAACGGATATAATATCTGCACATGTACAACAATTTAATTCAATTCTTTCTAGCAGACAGGAATCTATGTCTTTGAAAAAAGAATCGTATTCTTCAAGAGAAAATCTTTTTTTATCAAATTCATAGAAGAAATACAAACTCCCTTTTTGCATTTTTTTTAAAATGATATCTCTTAAAGCAATTGTTTTTTCTTTATATTTTATTGTTTGAAACAATGCTCTCATCTCATGATTTTCATCTACAACATAAATTCCTCTTAAATTTATATCTGTAGGTGGAAAGCCCGTTTCATCTTCATATTCTTTTTTTATATTTTTTCTTATTCTTTCTTTCTTTTTTGAGAAGAAATCTTCTTCTGAGCTATAGGAAAGGGTATATTTGTCAATAATTGTTAAAAAAGATTGCATTGAGTAGTCCATTTCTTTTGCTCCACCCAATCCTTCAACTTCTACCTTAACCACTAATTTATAACAACTTTTTTCCATAGTATTTTATTTTGTTACATTAAAACGGAAGAAGCAAATGTCTCCATCTTGCATAATGTATTCTTTTCCCTCTAAACGCAATTTCCCTGCTTCTTGCACGTTTTTTTCACTTCCTAATGAGGACAAATCACTATAAGACATGACTTCCGCTTTTATAAAGCCTTTTTGAAAATCAGTATGAATGATTCCCGCGCATTCAGGAGCTTTCATTCCGTTTTTAAAAGTCCAAGCACGACATTCATCAGACCCTGATGTAAAAAACGTCTTTAACCCTAATAAATCGTAAGTTGCCTTAATTAGTAAATCTAATCCTGAAGAAGATAAACCTAGATCTTGCATAAACTCTTTTTTTTCTACCTCTTCTAATCCTGATAATTCGCTTTCTAATTTGGCACACATAAGAATTACTTTCGCATTTTCTTTTTTGGCATATTCTTCCACTATTTTCGTATAAGAATTAAAACCAATAATGCCATCTTCTTCATTTACATTTGCCACATAAATAATCTTTTTTTGGGTAATAAAATTAAAATTTTGAATAGCTCTTATTTCATCTTCAGTAAAGGTGATTTGTCGCAATGGAATTTCTTTTAAAAGAGCTTCTTGGGCTTTACGAAGCGTATTTAATTCTAATATTGCTTCCTTATCTTTAGTTGTTTCTGCTTTTTTTTCAATCTTGCTAATACGATTTTCTACGATTTCCAAGTCTGCTAAAATCAACTCTGTGTTTATTATTTCGATATCTCTTATAGGAGCAATTTTTCCTTCTACGTGGGTTATTTCGGCATCTTCAAAGCACCTTACTACTTCCACAATGGCATCTACTTCTCTAATATGAGATAAGAATTTATTGCCTAATCCCTCTCCTTTGGATGCTCCCTTTACTAAACCAGCAATGTCTGTGAATTCAAATGTAGTAGGTACCAGTTTTTTAGGAGAATACATCTCGTTTAGTTTATCTAGTCTCTCATCAGGAACAGTGACTACTCCGACATTTGGTTCAATAGTTGCAAAAGGATAATTGGCTGCTAATATATTTTTCTTTGTTATGGCATTAAATAAAGTGGACTTTCCAACATTAGGTAATCCCACAATCCCTGCTTTTAATGACATAATGAACACCTCAATTCATTTCTTTATTATATTCTAATCCACTTTACTTTTCAATTGGTTTCCCACTTAAAGATAGACTTTTTTGTTCTTCTTTTTCTTTCCTATCCATTTTGTCCAATATTTTATACACCGTTAATAATTCTTGCCCACTTAATAATTCTCGATAACTAATATGATAATATGACATAATCGTCTTTTTAACGGTTGGTACTAATTGTTTTTTATATCGCCCTAGCAGTTCTATCGCTGCTTCTCTTTTTAATGCGAAGATATCTGTTCCACCATCATATTTGGCTCTAATTAAATCATATAGAATCTCAATGGGTATATTTGCTACTTTTCTATTTTTACATCTTAATGTTGCTTTTATATGGCATTCATATATTTTTTTCTTATATTCGGCCATATGCTGTTTTTCACTATTATAGTAATTTACTATTTCATCTAGTGTGAAAGTTTTTTCTTTGTATATTTTATCTTGATGTTTCTTGGAAGCGAGCATAAACCTACCAATCATATCACAAACTCTACTAGGAGTCTTATCTAACTTTAGTTTACTAATAATCGCAGGAAGAGCTAGATTTTCAATACCACTATTTCCGAAATATAGATCAAATATTTCTTTTGCTAAAACTTTATTTCCATCAAATGGGAAATCTGTATCTTGCCAGTGCGTTTCTAAATAGTCAAAATCAAATAATTTAGTATCTCTTTTTTCGATAATTTCAAATAATTTAATATTTATTTTATTTATTCTATTTTTGACATAATTATACCCTTGTTTGTATTTCTCTGCTATTTCCTCTAATGTTAACTGATGATGATAATAAGCATCAATAAGTATTCTATCATTTTGAGGAAAGTATCTTATGTTTGGTAATATATCATATTCATAGTTAATGGTACCAGGTATTTCCCTGTTTTTATATTTTAAAATTGCGAGAATAGTTCTTAAATATCTATTATAGATACTTTGTTCACACTCATTATATAGGATTGCTATTTCTCCCATAGATTTATAAGGATAACTATTTAGTTCAAATAAATAACAAATAATTTCTCTTTCTTTTCTGCTAATTGGCAAGTGCACATCTTTTAAATATTCTTCTAAGTCTATTCTTTTTATATAACAAATCGTATCAGTATAAGTTCCTATTTTATTATGTTTTAGTTTTTTCTCAATAGAAGTTTTCATATTTCCATAAGAATGCGAAGAAGGAAGATTTAATCTCTGTGTTATTTCTTTTTTATTTAATTTTACTCCTTCCTGGTTATACTGATTTTTTATTCCATAGAAATAAGATACAAATCGCTTTTCTACTTCTGTTAATATACTTTCTGAGGGATGTTTGGATAGTTCTTTTTCTATATCATTTCTTTCTAAAACAACATCTTTTATTAAATATTTTCTATAAATTTTATTAAATCTACAGATTATCTTAGCAACTTCTTCTTTCGAAACACCATTTTGTTCTGCTATTTTATCAATCGTAAAATAATCAATATATTTTTCTTCTATTATCTTCTTTTCAAATGCAGAAAACAAAGATGGTTTCTTTATTATTTCTTCTAACAAATCACTTTCGGGAGAAAAAGGAGTTGTGATATGATAACGTATAAAGTCGATTCTACGGATAGCTGTGGTTATTTTATTAGAAATATCATAGGGTGGAAGTCCCGTTATTTTTTCAATTTCTTCATAAGTTTGGTCTTTTAAGAAAAATAAGATAAGAATTTCTTTTATATTTTCGGCAAATTGCATTTTAGGATCCGTAATATAAGGAAGATAAATTTTTTTGTTAATATTTAATGAACAACTTTTATTAGCATATAAATTAATTATACTCTTATAAGCACTGCTAATTTTATTAGCTATATATGGATAAGGGATATGTAGACGTTCACCAATCTCTTCAATTGAATATCTTTCTCCTTTTACACCAAAATATAAATCTAATAGTTCCTCTTTTTCTCCCACAACTTTGTCTGGGTATTTTCTCTTTATTTCTAAGTACTTTTCTTTATCAAAACTATTATTCATATAATGGTCAATATGATAATACATTTTTTCTAAGCGAAATATGATACAAGAAATATCTTCTGCGTCGATGTTAGTTCCATACAAACGATTAAATTCTTTTCTTGACATGTTCCCTAAAATTATATTTTCAATAATAAGTTGGTGGTCTTTACAAAATTCATTTTTCTTTTTTAAATAAGCTTCTTTTAACTTAGAAAATGGTAACCGGGTATCTCTTTTTCGATATCCGTATAATAAAACATTTAAAAATCTATTTGTATACATCTTTTGTATTGCTTCCTTAGGAGTGCCTTCAAAATATTTTTCTAATAAGAATTGTTCTTTTGTTGAAAGCTCTTCCCATTCGCCATGATATAAAGAAAGAAAATCCTTTAAAGTGTAATTATATTTTTTCTTTAAGTAAGTATATGCTACGACTTTTTTCCCGTGTTCATTTGCAAATGTATAGATAGAAGACTTATACAATTTTGTTAAATCTTTATGATAAGTTTCATAGTCCTCTCTGTCTATGTTTTCAATTGCTCCCTTAATGTTCACTAAATATTTTTGCATTTCTTCATAAGTTATTCCTAATTTATATGAAGTATCTTGTATACAAAAAGTTTCTTTCTTTATATATAAATCATAATAAATGGCATATTCTATATTACTTAGTATAGGTCTTAAATATAAATATCTCGTAATATCCCTAGGTGTAAGAGGAGCTGTCTTTATTTTTTCTAGTTTTAATACACCAATGCTTTTTAACATATTTATATACTCTTTTTGATTATCTTTAAAATAGTATTTTAACTTTCTTTTTAAGCGCTCTTCTTTTTGGCGAATTCCTTCTCTCATTATTCCTAACTCGTTAGCGATTTTCTCTTGCGTAATAGGTTCTGGTATTAAGATTCTATAATAAAGAATAAAATATTCATATGGAGAAAGTGTATAACGAAAAAAAGATAATAAACGTTGATCCGTTTCTTGGTTGATGACTTTTTCATAAGAATCTAGGGTACTCTCATCGGCAATAATATCTTCTAATGTGGCACCATTTTCTTCATCATTTATTTTTTTATTTATACTTACTATTCTGTTTTGAGATTTCTGTTTTAAGTGCTCTAATGTTTTGGGACTTATTTGTAATTTTTCACAGATTTCATTATCTGTTAAGTCTTCTTCTCTTATTAAACTTATTAATTTTTTACCCTCTCTTATTTTATTACTTGGGTAACAAAGTGTTTCTTCTTCTTTTTCTATCGCTCTATCTATTTGGCGGACAATCAAAGTCGTTGCATATGTCGAAAAGGCTGATTTCTCTGGATTATAAGTTTCTATAGAACGCCAAAGCCCTAACATCCCTTCTTGTATTATATCTATAAACTGCATGTGCATAACTCTGGAGACATAGTTTTTACCAATGGAGAAGACTAAACGCATATTACTTTTAAATACCTCTTCTTTAGCAGCCATATTCCCATTATGGTACTCTTTTATTAATGTTGTAATTTCTTCCTGTGATTTGGGAGGAAAATGTTCTAATTTTTTTAAAAATTCTTGTTCTACTGTACCAAGTACCTCTTTTTCGGTTTTTCCCTTGCAAAAAGTAACTTTTTCCCCCATAAAAATCACTCCTTGCGAGCTATCTTAACACAAAAAAACACATTTACCAAATTTAATGTGTTTTATGCAGCTATTAGTCCGTCTATTCCTAAAGGTAATCCAATAATATACCAAGCAATTAATAAGATAAGTAATACCACTCCTATTACTACACTATAAATGATTTGATAACGTAAAGTTCTAAATACGCTGATTGGTTTATCACTTTGGTTATACTTTTCCAAGTAAGCAATGTAGATTGTGAAATACGCTAGCAGTGGGGTAATCCCTAATGTCATGTTTTCAGCAAAACGGGAAATTACTTGCGCAAATTCTGGGCTTAAGCTGTTATTCATAAAAGTAGGAATCGCAACGGTTGATATAATCGCCCATTTCGCTGTTGTCCCTGTTTGAAAAATAGTAGAGATTGCTGAAATGACAAATAGCGCTATGATAAGCGTTATTCCACTAAAGGAACTCGTTGCTAAAAGGTTTACTAGAGATATGGTGATAACTGTACCTATGTTGCTCTTTTTAAATATATTTATAAAAATAGAGCCTAAGAAGATTAAAATTAATGTATGACCTATTCCGTCTAAAGAATGGCTTAAATCTTCACAAAAATCATTATTGTTTTTTATTGTTTTTGCTCCAATACCATAGAATAAACCCAAAATAACGAAGAAACAGGTTATGATAAAGACAAAGCCATTACTAAAGAATGAGTTATAACTAAATAGCTTATCAATATAAAACTGTTGACTATAGTCTAAAAAGTTTCCCGAGAATGGTAATCCTGGAATTATATTATAGATAAAAATTAGTAAATAGATTGCACCTGCTGTTATAGAAAATAAAAGCCCTCTATATTCTCTTTTCCCTAATCTTAACTCTTTTTTTTCTTCTTTATACTCGTATTTTTCTACCTTATAGGTACTAATTTTTTCTGTTATCAAAGTAATAATGATGGAACAGAGAATAACGGCAACTGCCATAATAAATACAAATATCGTTGTATTTAATGTATAAGAACTATCTATTGATAAAGCATTTGCTAAGGTGTAAGATAGCAATTCACTATCGATTGAAGTGAAGAAAAAATTTAAACCACTCCCACAAGTCAGTGCAGCATAGACAGAAACAATTCCTAATAAAGGATTTCTTCTCCCATAGATAAACAATAAAGCAGCTAATGGAATCATGACAACATAACCAATATCCCCCATTACACTAAACAAAATGCTTATAAACACTAAGCCAAACGTAATGGTATACTTTTTACAGTACTTAGTTAAAATAGTGAAAGTTGTTTTGATAAAGCCACTTTTTTCCATAATTCCTATTCCTATTAATACGATGATTAACATACTTAAAGGAGTAAAGGAAGTAAAGTTTGATACGGTTGTTGTAAATATGTATTTTATTCCACTTAAACTAAGTAAAGACTCTACGCTCTCTGAGGTGGCAACATATTCGCTCGTTACCACGTCTATTTTATTGTAGGTTGCTTCTAACCCAATTAGATTTAAGAACGCACTTAGTAAAATAGTTCCAAATATCAAGATGATAAAAGTCATGACTGGATTTAGAGTCATTTTTTCTTTTAATTTATTCATTTGCATTTTCCTCTACTTTTTTTAACTTTTTTTCAAATTCTAGTCGATCCATCATAATTTCACGACCACAATTTACACATTTTATTTTTACGTCTACACCCGTTCTTATGATTTTCCATTTGTTTGTCTGACAAGCATGTGGTTTTTTCATGATGACTATGTCGTTTAATTTATATTTAGGATTCATGATGCACCTCCAATTGTGGATATGGAATTCTAATTCCCTGTTTCGTTAGTATATTGTATATAATCGCATTTGCATCTCTTTTCGCTTGCCAATGCGATTCCCTTTTGCATTTAAATTTTATTAAGTGATTTACGGAATTACTTCCTAATTCTTTTATTCCCAGATAAACTGCGGATTCTTCATAAACTTCTGTGAGTTTCTCTAAAGCAGGAAGAATTTCTTTTTTGATAATGTGCTCTATTTTTTTATTATCTTCTTCATAAGCAACGGATATTTCTACTGTAACAGAAGGTTCTTCTTGTGATAAATTCCTTATTTCCATAATGTTACGATTGGCCACAATTAAGACTTCTCCGTTAGCGTTTTTAATTTTGGTACTGCGGAAGCCAAACTCAATCACTTCTCCTGTAAAATCATTATAATTTACAATATCCCCTACTATAAAATAGTTTTCTGATAAAAGATTTACTCCATTTATGATATCTTTTAAAGTATCTTGCAATGCTAATCCTAAAATAGTTGCTGTAATTCCCAGTCCTGTAAGCATTCCTTTTATATTTATTTCAAAGATACTAAGGATGGTTAGAATCGCTAATATTAAGATAATATATTTGCTAATATTTTTAAAAATCTTTGTAATCGTGATTCTTTTTTTTCTTTCATATCCCGTTTCTCCCTTAGTTCCACTTTTATCTAAAACTCTTGCTATTATATGGTATAGAAAAAAAGATAATAAAATCGTAATTACGACGCCATAGACTTCCTTTTTACAGATAACGTTTATGATTTTAGTAATTATATTCATTTTTATTCACCTTCTATGGTTACTCCAAGGATATCTAGAATTCGGTCCAAATCATTGTCTGAATCAAAAGGAATTTCGATTTTTTTAGCACTAATTTTTACTTTTGTACCTATTTTTTCTCTCATAACACTTTCATATATTGTGTGCTTGGCGCTATAAATGGAAGATTTTTTTAATTTGTTTGTTTTTTCTATTTCAGGGTTACTGGCTATTTTTTCTGTATCTCTTACGCTTAACCCTTCCTCGATAATCTTTTTTGCTAATTTTTCTATTTCTTCTGTATCACTAAGTTTGCTTAAAACACGAGCGTGTCCCATGCTTATTTTTCCTTCGGATACATATTTTTTGGTAGTCTCTGGTAGTCTTAATAACCCAAGTAAGTTCGTAATATAACTTCTACTTTTTCCAAATTTTTGTGCGGCTTCCTCTTGAGTGATACTAGCAGAAGTAATAATTTTATCAAAGGCTTCGGCTTCTTCTATTGGGTTTAAGTTTTCTCTTTGGATATTTTCTACAAGAGCAATTTCCATCATGTCTTGGTCATTAAAGTCTCTTATAATCGCAGGAATAGTCTCTTTCCCGGCCATTTTAGAAGCTCTTGTTCTTCTTTCTCCTGCTATAATTTCATATCCTTTGATACTTTTTTTTACAATAATTGGCTGAATTACTCCATGTACTTTTATAGATTCTGCGAATTCACGCAAAGACTCCTCATCAAAATAGGTTCTTGGTTGATAAGGATTACTTCTTATTTCTGTAAGAGGGATTTCAACAATATCACTTTCTTTTGTCTCTTTAATAATTTCTTTTTCAAAGTTATCAAAATCAATCATTTCGTTTGAAAATAATTGTTCTAACCCTTTTCCTAATGCTTTTCTTTTAGTCTCCATTGCGACTAATCACTTCCTTTGCTAAGTTTTGATAAGCTAGTGTTGCTCTACTAGTAGGGTCATAATCACTGATTGGTTTTCCGTGACTTGGAGCTTCTACTAACCTAACTAATCTTGGAATGATGGTATTAAATACTTTATTTTTAAAATACTTTCTTACTTCTTCTATTACTTCTAGGCCAATATTAGTCCTTCCATCTAACATGGTTAATAAGACACCTTCTATTCTCAAGTCTGGATTCATAGAAGATTGGACCATAATAATAGAATTTAAAAGCTGTGTTAGTCCTTTTAATGCGTAATATTCACATTGGACAGGAATGATAACGGAATTACTTGCTACGAGAGCATTCATGGTAGATATAGCAAGAGAAGGTTGGCAGTCCACTATGATAAAATCGTATTTTTCTTCTATGGCTTTTATTACTTCTTTTAATTTTTCGTTTGGTTTAAAGTCCATATTCTTATGCATATTATTGGAAAACTCCATATCTATTCCAGCTAAATTTATAGTAGCAGGTACTAATGATAAATTTTTAAACTTTGTTTTGATGACTGCTTCTTCCATAGAACAAGAATCTGTTAAAACATCATAAATATCATGGTTAAAATTATCTTCGTCATAACCTAGTCCTGTGGATGCATTTCCTTGTGGGTCTAAGTCAATTAAAAGAGTTTTTTTCCCTTCTTTTCCTAGTGCCGCTGCTAAATTTATACTAGTAGTTGTCTTCCCTACGCCACCTTTTTGGTTTACTAATGAAATAACTTTTGCCATATTGCGTACCACCTTTTCCTGTATTATTTCTCTAAATCATTTTATCATATAAAGTAATAAATGTCATAGACTTTTCATGTATATGGAATAAAAAAGAGAACTTTTTAATTGTTCCCTTTTATTCACTTTCTTTTAAAGAAGCTTCTAGTTCTTCTTTTGTCATCTTTGTATAGCCTTTGATGCCTTTAGCTTTCGCTTGTTCTTTTAACGCGCTTAAGTCTTCCTGTATGTTTTCTATAGATTCTAGTGTTCCTTTTTCAACAAGTGTTCTAATTTGTTCTTTTGTTAGTGTTTCATGTTTCATTAAGGCATCGGCGATTAATAGAACGAGTGTCTCGTGTTTTGAAAGAAGTTTCTTTGTATTCTTATAACAATCTTCTAAAATATTTCTTACTTCGTTATCTATCTCTAGTGCTACTTGGTCTGAGAAATCTTTTTGCTTTGTATAATCTCTTCCCAAGAAAACACCTTCGCTTTCTGTTTCTAATTGTGCAAGCCCTAAGTCACTCATTCCATATTTTGTAACCATAGAACGAGCAATTTTAGTCGCTTTTTTGAAGTCATCTGATGCTCCTGTTGTTATTTCACCTAAGAATATTTCTTCTGCCGCTCTTCCTCCTAAGAGACCTGTAATTTGTGAGATTAATTCTTCTCTTGTCATAATACCCATTTTTTCTTCTTTTGGAAGCATCATGGTATATCCACCAGCCATTCCTCTTGGAATAATGGTAATTTTATGTACTTCTTGTGCATCTTGTAGTTTTAAACCAATAACAGCATGTCCTGCTTCATGGATAGCAACTAAACGTTTTTCTTTTTCTGTTATACGACGACTTGTCTTAGCAGGTCCAAGCAAGACTCTGTCTGTTGCTTCATCAATTTCTTCCATTGTAATATTTGTCTTATCACGTCTTACTGCAAGTAATGCTGCTTCATTAAGTAAGTTTTCTAAGTCTGCCCCACTAAATCCTGGTGTTCTTTGACTTACATTTTCCAAATTCACATCTTTAGCGAATGTTTTGTTTTTTGCATGTACAGCAAGAATTTCTTCTCTTTCTCGTGCATCAGGTAATGATACTGTTACTTGTCTATCAAATCTTCCTGGACGTAAAAGCGCTGGGTCTAAAACGTCTGGACGATTTGTGGCAGCAATGATAATAATTCCTTCATTTGCTCCAAATCCATCCATTTCAGTTAATAATTGATTTAATGTTTGTTCACGTTCATCATGACCACCGCCAATTCCTGAACCACGTTGACGCCCTACTGCGTCAATTTCATCTATAAAGATTAAACATGGCGCACTTTGCTTTGCTTGTTTAAACATATCTCTAACACGGGAAGCTCCTACTCCGACGAATAATTCTACGAAGTCAGATCCACTTATATAGAAGAAAGGAACATTTGCCTCCCCAGCAACTGCTTTTGCTAGTAAAGTCTTACCTGTACCTGGAGGACCTACTAATAAAACTCCTTTTGGTATTCTTGCTCCTAATTTTTGGAATTTCTTTGGGTTTTTCAAGAAATCAATTAGTTCTTTTACTTCTTCTTTTTCCTCTTTTAGGCCAGCAACATCAGTAAATCTTACTTGTCCACCATCTTCACTTAGTTTGGCACGACTTCTACCAAAATCCATTGATTTATTATTACCAGCAGCTAATTTATTAAATAAGATAAAAGCTACTACAATAATTATTACCATTGGTAAAATATTTACTAAGATGTATACAAAACTGTTTGAACCTGGATCTTTGTTTGTTTCATAATCCTTAATCTGTTTTTCTTCGGCATATTTTGTAACCAATTCAATTTCTTCGCTGATTACTTTTGCTTTAAATGATTCGTGTTCTTCATATCCGTCTAGTTTTCCTGTAACATAGTAGATACTATCATTACTATTTGGAGTAATAGTAATTTCAGTTACTTTTTCATTTTGAATTTCACTAATTAATTCTCCTGTTGTTATTTTATGTTCTACATTGGATCCTCTATTTGCAATAAATAAAGAACCTATTAATACGATTGCTAAGATTATGTATGGCATCATTGCCATCAATGCATTATCTTTTTTCTTCATGTATTTCTCTCCTTTTTCTTTTTTTACTTGTACCATAGTATTATATCATAGTTTTCCTTTTTTGCTTTATCAAATTTTGATTTTTTTAATCCAGGAAGCCAAATTATAGTGTCTTCATTATCAACTACGATAGGTTGGGTATCTCTACTTTCTTTTTCTATCTTTAAATCAATAAAGATGTCTTTTAATTTTTTTGCTGATTTCATTTTTTTTATCACCATTTTGTCACCATTTTTTCTCGTCCTTACGTACAAAGGAAGATGAATTTCTTGGCTATTTAATCTAATATAATTATTTGTATTCTCTTCTGCATTTGTTAAACATTCTATTTTATGTCCATTTGGCAATTCTGTAACGTCCTCTATTTTAATAAGATAACCATCTTTTTTCTTTTTATGACGTGTAAATTTTAGTTTATTGTAAGATTTTGTAAGATGAAGTCTATCTGGAAGATTTACTTCAATATTTGGTTTTGGATTTTCGATAATATCTAGAATAAAATCAATATGTTTATCATTTACTAAATACAAGTGATCTTGGTAATTTTTCCGAAGAATCTCTTCAATTATTTTTGTTTTTATAATACTTTCTAAGTCAGCAAAGTCTTGAATATCGAGTATGCTATTTTGATATCTTTTTTCTATTTCTTTTTCAATATCTTTGTTTACATAACTATAATACTTATATAGTTCTTTGCTAAATTTCAAGTATTTGTTATGTACTTGCTTATTTTCTTGTTTTAAGAAAGGCACTATATTTTGACGATATCTATTCCTTGTATATTTATCTGTAAAATTAGAATTGTCTATCACAAAAGGAATCTTATTTTCTTTGTTGTATATTTCTATTTCTGCTTTTGTTGCATAGATAAGAGGTCTTATAATGCGATAGTCTTTCTTATCTGTTTCCACTTGAAAACCACAATACCCTTTTAAGTTAGAACCTCTTGTTAAACGCATGAGTATAGTTTCTATCAAGTCATCTCCATGATGGGCGGTAAGTAAGTATTTTGCTTTATATTTTATTATGATTTCTTCAAAATAGGCATATCTTTTTTCTCTTAGCTCTTGTTCTTTGTATTCTTTTGTTTCTCCTTTTTTGGAGAAAACCGTTGTTTCTACTAAGACATTATGTTCTTTGCAATATTTTTCTACAAATTTAAGTTCTTTTGCACTTTCTTTTCTTATATTGTGATTGATATGTGCACAGATAATATTTATCTTTTTCTTTAAATTTAATAGAAGATGCAAAAGACACATAGAATCTGGTCCTCCTGATACTCCAATAACTAAGGTATCCTCCTCTTTTAATAAGCTATTTAAATAGGCAATTGATTCTTTCATATGTCCTCCTTGCCATGTATTTTAGTAAAAATACTTTCACAAATCAATCCTTATTTCATTTTCAAGATGGATTCTATAAATGGCATAACTTCTCCATCTAAGACTTTTGAAGCGTCTGTCATTTCAAAATTACTTCTAGTATCTTTCACCAATGTATATGGTTCTAAAACATAACTTCTTATTTGGCTTCCAAAATCAATTCCTGTTGTAATCCCTTTTAAATTTGCCATTTCTCTTGCTTTTTTCTCTTGTTCTAAACTAAAAAGTTTGCTTTTTAATACTTTCATAGCTTGTTCTTTATTTTGAATTTGACTTCGCTCATTTTGACAAGTTACAACAATTTTACTTGGGAAGTGCGTAATTCGTACTGCAGATGGGGTGGTATTTACTCCTTGTCCTCCATGGCCACTTGCACAATAGGTATCAATACGGATGTCTTCTTCTTTGATTTCAACATTTATTGTTTGATCTACTTCTGGTACAACAGAAACAGAAGCGAAAGAAGTATGTCTTCTTTTATTGGAATCAAAAGGAGAAATTCTTACCAAACGGTGCACTCCTCTTTCGCATTTTAAATATCCATAAGCATAAGGTCCTTTGATATGCAAGGTAACCGATTTTATCCCTGCCTCTTCCCCCGATTCTTTTTCAATTATTTCACAAGAAAACTCTTGTTTGTCACAAAATCTTTCATACATACGTAGTAACATACTCGCCCAATCACAAGATTCTGTCCCCCCAGCCCCTGGGTGAATTTCTAAATAACAATCAAAGTTATCATATTCTCCACTTAATATAGTATTTAATTCTAATGACTCAGTTTCTTTATCTAATAAATTCGTACTATTTTCTAACTCTGTTTGTAAATCAGAAGAGCTTTCTAATTTTAATAATTCTAAAATCTCTTCATTATCTTGAATATTCTTCTTTATATGTTGATATTCACCTAGTTCTTTTTTTAGAAGAGATAATTCTTGATTTAACTTATTGGCTTTTTCGATATCTTCCCAAAAATTAGGTTGATTCATTTCTTCTTCTATCTTTTTTATTTCTGTTTCTTTTTTTGATACGTCAAAGAGACCTCCCGATTTGCTCTAAACGATTTTGTTGTTCTTTTATTTTTATTTCTAACTCTTTTAATTCCATATTTCTCACCAAAGATATTATATCATACTATTTGTCGGACTTTGTGTTATTAAGGTGAAATTTAAAAAAGAAGCTTTTTATACTTCTTTCTGTTTATAAATATAAAGTTGTTCACAAGTAATTTTCTTTTAATAAATCTATTATTGTCTTTTACCTCATACTCATAACGGTACATTTTCCATTTGCATTGGTACTGAAGGTTGCGGAGAAGGTTCTGTCATGTTTATCTACCCAAGTATATCTTACAGATGTAGATGTTTTTCCAGCTAATACACCTTCTACTCCTCCTACTATTTCTACAACTTCTTCATAGGTAAATGATTTGCCGCTTTTTAGAGAAGCACTCATTTCGCTATACTTAGAGAAATCAACTTGATCGCTTTTTATAGCTTCCTTATCTAGTGTAGCTTGTAAGATAGGACTATCTCCTGCATAGCTAAGTATAATACTTGTTTTTGAATTTAGTTTCCAAGTGTAAGTTTCTGAATAATTACTTTTTTCGGCTTCAAAACCAATAATTTCGTTCAATTCCTCTAACGAATTTGTTACTTCGATTTGTTTTATACATTCTTCGACTTTGCATTTTCCTTTTTCTTCTTCTGGCTTTTCTGCTTCTCTTAAATTGTCATTTCCACAACCAGATAGAAATCCTAATAAAAGGGTTCCTAAACTTAAGCTTAATAAATTTCTTTTCCAATTCATCTTTTTTTCTTTCCTTTCTTTTATATCTTTATTTTATCATATTCTTTTAATACTTTTTCTATTTTATCTTTATAATTTTTATTTATGCATCTTTCTATTAGCTTGTATTCTAAAAATTTTTTTCTTTTAATTTATTTTCACATTTATGGATTTAAAATTACTATAATATCTAGCTTTTAAAGAAGTAAACTTAAGAACACAATAATCTGGGTCAGTCTTTCCTATAATATATGCTGTCTCCTAGTTGCCAGATTTCATTTTTTATTTCTTGGCTTTCTAATACTTCTACTGTTCCTATTAAAGAGACCCCTCTATAGAAACGCTTGTCACAGAAGTAAAGACACGCTTTTTCATTCTTTTTTAAGGACTTTACTTTTAAAGAGGACGTGTTCGTTGAAAAATAAATCTCTTTTATACCATTTCTTTTTCGAGGTCTTAACATTGCTTTTGTATTAGGAAATCCGTCTTCATCAACAGAAGAAATATAACAAACACTCTGTTTATCTATCATTTTTCCAATTGTTTTTTCTGCATCTTTCATATGTACTCCTTTTTTTATTATCCCTTAAAAAGAAAAAAAAGTAAATTATATAAATTCAAGAATACTCTTATTTCTTAAAACTCAATTATGATTTTTAAAATATCTTTTTCTTTTTTAGCATAAACTCTACCATTTAGTTGTTCTACAAATTCTTTTACTATAGTAAGGCCTAAACCAGTATTACATTTTGTTCTTGATATATCTAACGTATAAAATTCATTAAAAATCTTTTCGACATCTAAAGAAGGTTGCAATAGGATATTTTCAAAGACAATTCTCACCTTATCTTTATTTTCTATCTCTATTTTTAAGTCGCTTGTGCTATGTTTATAAGCATTTAAAATTAGGTTATCAAATATTCGTGACAGCATCATCTTATTAGAGAAAAGGTATATCTTTTCTTCTTTCGCTTCTAATTTAATACGTCTGTTTTCATTTCCAAATATATCATAAAAGTTTGCTATTGTTTCTTCTAATAAAGCTATTATGTTTAGCCGCTCTACTTCTGGTTCTTTATTATTGGCAATAATTTTTGAAAATTCAAAAAATGAATTTATTAAGTCTTCTAATGTTCTAATGCGCTCTTCTATTATACTTAAGTCCTCTTCTTTTTCTTTCATACTTATCTTTTCTTCTTTTATTAAATTAATATAGCCAAGCGCAGCAGTCAAAGGGGTTCTTAAATCGTGAGATATGTTCGTAATCATTTTCTTTAGTGATTCATTCTTATGATTATATTCTATTTCTAACTCTTTTGTTTCCTTTAACAAATGATTAATTTTTAAGATAATTTTTTTTACACTTTTTAGATTATATTTAGAATGAATTAATTGATTACTATTTTCTTTCTTTATCAAATTCATTTCTTTTTCTATATCTTTTAATTCTTTATGCAACAAAAAAAGATAAGTAATTAATATAAATATAACGATTAATAAAATAATTATTATAGATAACATACTTATCTTTTCCTTCCTTACTTAATCTCGGTTTTCTTAAATGAGAAATATCCAATTAAATTAAATAAAACGATATAAATAATTCCTAAAATAATACAAGTCATTACATATTTGTTTGAAGGATTATCAGTTAATTTAGATAAAGCGAATTGTATTTCATAGTTATAAAACCAATCTGCTTTTATTTTAAATAGGTTTGTAATTGCCATTACAATTATTTGTACTAACAAGATAAATGGAATTGATATTGTATTAAATAGGGATGTTTTCTTTAATAAAAAAGCAAAACAGATTAATAAACTTATTATACCATATAAGAGAGGAAGTTGGACAAGGGTTATTTTTGTAAATTCCCAAAATGGTGTACTAAAGGATTCTCCATTTACTATCAAGTTAAGAAAATAAGAAAAATAATTACTAAACAAAATAAGAATAGTACATATTCCAAATATGATGATTGTTTTCGATAGATAGTAAGTTTTTCTTGATACAGCTGAAGAAAGCGTATTTTTTACTGCTTTATTAGAAAAATCAGTTACAAGAACAATGACTGTTATGATAATAAATACATAATAGAGATTTACATTTTGACCTATAATGTCTTTATCTAGAGGAAAGGCCCCATCTCTTTGCATGACTTTTCTTACTTCTTGTAAGGATTTTGCTTTTGATAACTCTTCTATAAATTCTGTATCATTTAAATTAATATTGCTTTGTCCTACGGATAGTCCAATGTGCCCTGCACTCATTCCTACTATACTTATTACTGACATAATAAGTACTAAAAATAGAGCGATATAAACAGCAAAACTTTTTTTTATGCGATATAAATCAGATGCAATAATATTAAGCATTTTCGTTCTCCTCCTTTATTATATTTTTAAAATAATCTTCTAATGATATTCCTGTTTCCCCTAATTGTTTTATATTTATATCATTTTTCACAAGCACTTTATTTACTTTTTCGATATGATTTAAATAGTCATAGAGTCTTATTTCTTCTTTATCAATTACTTTATAGTTTGTTGTTTTTAATTCTTTTTCAAGTATTACTGATACTTTTTTCACATCATCTGTTTTTATAATAATGCATTTAGAACATTCTTTATCTAATTCTTCTTTTGTAAGACTTTTGACTACTTTTCCTTTTTCTATAATACAGAAATTGGTTGCTATTAAATATAATTCTGATAAGATATGGCTTGATATTAATATCGTAATATTTTTTTCTTCATTTAATCTTTTAAAAGTTTCTCTAAGTTCACTAATGCCTAATGGATCTAAACCATTGATTGGCTCATCTAATATGATGAAGTCAGGATTATCCAAAATGGCAAAAGCTATTCCTAATCTTTGTTTCATGCCTAATGAAAAATTTTTAAATTTTTTCTCTCTTGTATTTTCCAAATCTACTGCTTTTAGCGCTTCTTTTATTTGGTTCTCATTAGTAATTCCTTTTTGTATAGCATAATACTTTAAATTTTCATAAGCACTTAAATTGGGAAAAAAAGCAGCGTTTTCAATCAAACATCCAATTCTTCTTTTTGTTTCTGTTATATCTGTATCTTCATGATTAAAAAGGGTAAAATCACCATCCGTTTTTGTTGTAAGAGTAGATATTATCTTCATTAAAGTTGTTTTACCCGCTCCATTTCTTCCTATTATTCCATAAATATCTCCTTTTTTTATTTCTATATTTACTCTATCTAAAGCTGTAAATTCTTTGTATTTCTTTGTCAAATTATTTGTTTTTAATATACATTCTTTCATTTTTTCCTCCTATATAATTAATATAACAAAAAAGAGTTAAATACTTCTTAACTCCTTTCTTAAATAATTCTTAATTCTTTTTTAGGCGATACCCAACACTCCATATTGTTTCTATATATTCTTCTTTTGGATTGCATTCTTTTAATTTGTTTTTTATTTTACTCATATGGACATTTAATGTGTTTTCGTCAGCACTAAACTCATCATTCCAAATCTTATCAAATATGAAGCTTTTTGTAACAATTCTTTCTTTATTTTCCATTAATAATTTTAATAAAGAAAATTCTTTTTTAGTTAAAGAAAGTTCCTTTTTATTACAAGTTACTTGGTAATTATCTACTGATAAAATGATATCTTTATATTTAAGAATTTTTTCTTTTTCATCTACTTGTTTTGTAAGCCAGACATTTATTCTGGCCAGTAATTCTTCATTATAAAAAGGTTTTGTTATATAGTCATTGACTCCTAAAGAGAAAAGATTAAGCTTTTTTTCTATATCTGCAATAGCACTCATGATAAGAATGGGAACATCATGTATACCTTTTAATTCTTTTATTATTTCTTCACCATTTTTACCTGGAAGCATAAGATCTAAAAGGATTAAATCTACTTCTTCGTTGTGTACTAATAAAGCTTCGGTTCCTGCATAGGCATTTTTTACTTGATAGTTATTGTTTAATAATAGCTTTGTTACCATTTCATTTATATGTTTATCATCTTCAATAATAAGAATTGTTTTTTTCATATAACCACCTATAATTTTTATTATAACACATCTCTTTGCTTTTATAACTTACGAAGTCTCATAGATACTTCTTCATATAATCCTTTATTTTCTCTATAAAATTGTTCAAATATGTCTGTATTTTGTTCACAGATTTTTTCTGTTGTAGCCATTGTCTTTAACCCTTCTTCTCTTGATACGCACGGATATGGAGAAGCTAATATCTCTTTCAATCTTTGTAAGTTTTCCTTGGTGTTATGAAGGTTTGAACATTCTAGATTTATTTGTAATGTATTGCTATCACTATATAAAAGCTTAGATTCAGCGTCCATCCCATATATTTCATATTGGTTAGGTCCTAAATAATAACTCTCTCCACCATATAACGAAAGACTTATTACATGATTACCTATTCTATTTCGGATACTATTATTTGGTTGGTTCTTTTTAGATAATATAATAGAATTTAGTCTTTCTTTTTCTACTTTTGCTAGTTTCTCCTTTATAAAGTTATATTCTTCTTGTAAGGATTTTTCATCTTTTCCTTCATTATTTATCATTTCTTTAACAGCTTCTACAGCAAACTTTTCAATAAAATACTTCAAATTTATAAACGTCTCATAATCTTCTAGATTTCCCGCCAAAGCGAATATTTCGATTCCATAGTCATTTAAAATGTCTCTAAACAGAGGAATTCTATGTCTACATACTCCCTGTCCCATAAGAATATTTGCGCCCATTAACGATAAAATTTCTCGTGTTTCTTTGGAACTAGCTTGGTATTTTCTTCCTTCTGACAAATATCCTTTATTTAGTGCCCAATGAAACAGAGATTGGAGTTCGGCTGGGTTTCGCAGATTGAAAGTCCTATTCATCTCATTATAGTTTTTTATAAACTCTTGATAAGTTTTTTTGATTTCCATTATATTCTGATTTCTAATTTTTTCTTCCACAAATAGTCCAATAATAGAAGCAATCGTAAGTGACCCACATACACTAGCTAAAATTGGGTCTTGTATTGCAATACTAGTAGCTATTATTCCATCAATAGTTAGTAATGTAGTACTACTGCGTAATTTATTATATAAGCTTCCGCTTATTTCATGACAAATTAAATCTTTTATAGTCTCCATATTTATTATTCCTTTCCTATAAAGTTTTTTATAATTTAAAAATCCCCTTTTGCTTGGGGATTATTATATTCGAGATAAGAAGATAAAGCAAGTTTATCTTATAAATAAGTTCTTTCTTTTTAGCCTATTTTTTGTTTATATTTGGAAATTATATTATTTAGGATGATATATAGAACAGAAAAGATAATTAATACTAAGCTGTTGATAAGAATTGGTTTAAGTGATTCTCTATTTATTACTTCGATAGTTTTTAATAAATCATTGGAATTGATGTACCAATAAGCAGGTAAAGCATGAGCAATTTGTAAAACACCCTTAGGTAACCATTCAGAGGGAACAAAAGCACCACAAAGGAAGGAAGAACCTAAAGCAATTACATTCACAATCCCACTTACCGCATTTTTATCTGTTATAAGAGTACTTATTAATAAAGCAATTGTTAGAGAACAGAAGGTAAAAAGATAAGCGTTCAACATATAAATTAGACCTCTTGTTGTAAAGAGAATATCTTTTAGAAGAATTGCTCCTAATAGGATAAATAAAAGCCACGCGATAGAGGAATATACAAAACTAGCTAATAAAAGCTTTCTATTATGTTCTTTATAATTCATACTACTTATAATGATTCTTTTTTTCGTATTTTTTTCTTTAAAACTAGACATTACTAGGCAAACAACAAAGATGACTACAGCCATGATACTATAACTTGCAAAGTTAAAATATCTGGAGGAGTTTGTTGTTTTTGTTGTATCTAATGAAGATGCTATTTCTACTTTTGCCGACGTTTTAAGATTATGATTAATAGCTTCTATTAAATTTTCTTCATCTGTCTCTTTCTTTTTATATATTGTTTGTATTTGCAAATATCTTTCCAACATTCTGCTTGCTAAACTGGCTTGATAATCTCCTGTAGACTTTATTTCTATTTCAGGATTGCTACCCTCCATTACCTCTTTACTATAATCTTCTGGAATATAGATTACAAAATTTATATCTCTATAAAAGAGAGCGTCATTAATAGAATCTTCCTCTTCTTTTATTTCTTTTCTATTACTATTTTCTCCTAAGTAACTTATTAAATTCTTTGTAAGTAAACCATCTTTATCCTTATTGATAATAAAAATATCTGGTCTACTATTAACAAAGTCTGTTTGTGTATCTTTTGTAGACATATTAAGAAAACCAAATACAAGCAATAATACTGTATATAAAATTACTGTTCCTTTGTATTTTTTGACTACATTCCAAAATGTTTTAAATACTATCATACTTTTGCCTCCTTAGCCCTCTATAAGAAAGTAGCAACATTACTAGGGAGAATGCTAATAAACTTATTATATTCATAAGAAATCTATTCAATCCTTCATAATAATATAAGGCATAGAAACCATCTGTAATCATATTAGCAGGATTAATCTTATTTAAGAGAGGGATGGTTTTATCTATTTGGTATTTCATTGTAATTCCCATCATTCCTGATAAGAAACAACCTAACATGGTGATGGCTATTAATATACCTGTTTTTGTATTTTCATTTGCTTTTATCAATGTGGCAACGGCTACTCCTAAGGATAATCCAGCTAATGAACCTATAAGGCCAAGAAGAATCATAAATGGGAGATTATTTCCATAATCCACATGTAGGCAGAAAATCGTGAAGATAAAGAGAAGCGAAAGTCCTACTACTTGGACTAAATAACTCGCTAATAAACTTCCTAATAGCAATCCTCCTTTATGGGCAGGAGAAATAGATGTTCTTTTCCCTACTGCGTTTTTATTCGCTAGTTTATAATTGGTAATAAACATAGACAATATTCCGCCATAAAGAGCTGACATAGCAATTAAAGTGTAATACTCTATCATAGTGTAGCTTAAGTTTTCTTTTGAGATATCTTTTATATTTCCTTTTAATTCGCTTATATTCATTTGCGAATTTCCTTCTTTATAAAATTCTGTCATGATTTCTTTATTACTACTTATTTCATCCACCACATATCTTAAGACGGTTTCATTAATACCGCTTCTATTTACTGTGATATTTACTCCTTCTTCAAATAGAAGATACCCTGTTATTTTTTCTTCTTTTAATAATTCTTTCGCTTCTTCTATATCTGTATAGGTAATTGAAAAAATTTTCTCTTCTTCACTTAACATTTTAAAAGCTTCTTTAGAAAACATATCCCTGTCAAATTCTTCATTATTTATAATAGCAATCTTTATTACATCTAATTTTTCACTACTTTCTATATCACTAAAAGCCATATGAAAGAATATTCCTAATATAATTGGAAAGGCAAAAGTCCAAAATAGGAGTATTTTATTCTTTAATAAAACTTTTAGAGAATACTTAAAATTATGCCATAACATTAGTCTCTTAGTTCCTTTCCTGTTAGATTCAAAAATACATCATTTAGTGTTGGTCTTTCGGAGAAGATTTTACTATAAGTTACTTTATTTTCTTTTAATAAATCAATTAATTCACTTAAGTTATTTTTGCCTTTTTTATAGGTTACGATTAATGTATTTCTTTCTAAACTCACTTCATGAACATTTTTAAAATATTTAATTTTCTCGATTACAGTTTCCTTTATATGGTCTACTTCTACTGTTATCTTTTCATCCATGTTGGCTAACTCTTTTAATTCATCAGCAGATCCTTCTGCAAGAACTTTTCCTTTATCTAGAATAATAATACGATCACAAAGGAGTTCAACTTCTTCCATATAATGTGTTGTATAAATAATGGTAGCTCCTCTGTCTCTTAATGTTTTAATTCCTTCTAAGATATTATTTCTACTTTGAGGATCTACTGCTACTGTTGGCTCATCCAAAAAGATTAATTTTGGTTTATGGGCGATTCCGCAAGCAATATTTAATCTTCTCAAAAGTCCTCCTGATAGTTGTTTGGGATAAAACTTTTTATAATTTTCTAATCCTACTAAGGCAATAGCTTCTTCAATGTATTCTTTTCTTTGCTTTTTGTTTTTTATATAAAGCCCACAAAAATAATCCAAATTATCATATACTGTTAGCTCTTCAAATACTGCGACTTCTTGGAACACAACGCCAATATCTTTTTTTATATCATAAGCATCTGGTTTCATTATTTTACCAAATATCTTTATAGTACCTTTATTTATATTAAGTAAAGATAAAATACAATTGATAGTCGTTGTTTTTCCACTCCCGTTTGGTCCTAAAAGACCAAGAATTTCTCCTTCTTTGACTACAAAAGATAAATCATCTACAGCTTTTAACTCTTTATATTCTTTTGTTACATTTTTTACTTCGACAATGTTTTTCATTTTTTCTCACTCTTTCTTCCTTTAACCATTTCTCTTACTGTTTCTTTTAGTAATTCATTTACTTCTTTTTCACTAAACTTGACGGTTTTTGTTGCCACAAGAGTAGCCAAACCATGTGTAAAAATCCATACTTTTAAATGAAAACACTTTTGTTCTTCGTAAGTAAAACCAGTTAATTTCATTCCTTCTTCTATTACATGATTTCCCATTGAATCATTTATAATGAACGATTCAGGAGTTAAATCTGTTTTATTCATGAAGATTAGTTTAAAGTAATTTGGATAATCTCTTGCGAAGTTAATATAAGCAATTCCCAATCCTTTATAAGATTCATCTTCATTTGCCCCTTTTTTCATATAAGATTGATATAATTTATATATCTTTTCATAGGCAACTTTTTTTAGTTCTTCCATATTGTTAAAGTTATAAAATATAGGTTGTACAGAACACTTCATATAGGATGCTATTGTTCGGGAATTTAGACTCTCCATTGGTACTTCTTTTAAAAGTTCTAAGGTTGCCTCTATTATATTCTCTTTCGTTATTTTTCTTACTGGTGGCATTTGTCCTCCTTTTATAACAATCGTTATATAACAATTGTTATCATAACAGAAAAAAGCAAAGAAGTAAATCTTTTTTATTACTCATTTATAAAACATAGGAATTTTTACAATATCTCTGCTTGGGTAAAGCTTCTGCGTGCAAGCTAAATCTTAGCAAATCTATTTTTTTCTTTTTTTATTTTCCAAATTTAATTTCATAAATATAGAATTTTTTATAGGGCTATTGTTTTAATTTTCTGTTTCATAAAAGCCAAACTTTTTATACATATGAATAGCATTTTCAAGAAAAGATAGTGTATCTAATATCATATGGGAATACCCAATTGTTCTGGCATCTCCGATTATTTTTTGAAGCAATTTCTTTCCTATTTGTTTTCCTCTAAATCGTTCTCTAACATAAAGACGTTTCATTCCGCAATTTTTATCTTCTATTTTTCTTAGTGCTATACATCCTGCTAATTTGATTTTATAATACGCTAAATATAGTCTGCCATTTGGTAGACTATATTTTTGTTCTAAATGATCTATTTCTTCATTGAAATTTTGTATATCAAGATAGTTTTGAAAAATAGAATCACTTGCTATTAATATCTCTGTATATTTTGAAATAATGTACTTATTTCGTCTAGATAATTGTATCCAACTAATATTTCTACATATTTATCTATATTCTTTGTATTTTATTATAGCTTCTTTTTTGTTGGTTAAGGAATTTATTCTTTACAGGATTTGATTAGACTTTCTATTTCTCCTTTGTTAAAATAAGGTTAGAAAGGAAGAGCTTCTATGCAGATTACGTATGCTTATATACTTTCGCAATTGTTTGTTATCTTTTACTATTTAATTGTTATTTCAACGTACCAATTAAAAAATAGGAAGACTATTTTAGTTTTAAATTTAATTGCTGTTCTTATAATGGGTGTATCTTATTATCTGCTATCTGCTTATACAGGAGTTGCTATGGTGATAGTTGGAGCTATTCGTAATATTTTATTTTATTTCGATTTCTCTGGGGATAAAGAAAATACTAAAATTGGTATTAAAAACATTATGGAATTGATTTTTATTACTTTTATTTTAATTATTTTAACAATTTATACGTATGATGGCTTTTTTAGCTTAATGTCTGTATTTGCTACTTATTTATATACTTTATCTATATGGCAGAAAAATACTAAAGTTTATAAGATATTTGGTATCCCTGTGGGATTAACTGGTGTTCTTTATAATATTTATATCTTTTCTGTTCTTGGAATAGTTTTAGAATCTATTTCTTTTTTATCTGCAATTATTGGCTTTTGCAGAGAAATGAAGAGTACAAAAAAGGCTTAACTTTCGTTTATTGTTTTTTCTAACTCTTTTAAAGATTTCTTAATATACTTTCTATTTATTCCTATAAAAGGAATGTTTTCTTCTATTAAGTTTTCTTTTAATTTTTCCATAAACAACCCCATTCTATTTTGCATTCCTTTATTTGTATAAATATAATTTACACAACAGGAAGGAGATTGTTCTATTCCCATGATTGCTATTACTTTATATCCGCTAATTGTAATATTTTTTACTTGTTTAGCAGTTTCGTCTGCCAAAGCAACACAATGTTTATTAAATTCTTCTGTATCATATTTTATTATTCCCTTTGGTTCTCTTATTAAAGAATTGTTATAACTTGCTTCTGCACAAGGCATTTGCACTATATTTATGTCTTTGTTTATTAGCAATTCTACAATCGGTTTTATAGAGCTTCTCCATTCATATTTTACGATTCCTTGTGCTTGATAAGCTTGTGCTAATAAACAAAGTGGTACAAATACAAATTTTTTACTTCTGTTACTCATAGAGAATATTCCTCCAACCTTTTCTCTATTTTAGCACAACTTATCACCTTTATATGTACGAAAAACAAAAAAATAGTTAACTGCATATATTTATATTATGAATGAACAAACAGATACAATTAATCATTTAACACTTGAAAACTATATTTGGGGTATTTTTATACTAATTGCTGTTGCTAACATTGTAGGTGATGAATTAATAAAAGACTCTATCACTGAACATAATAGAAAAAAAGATTCTCTCGCGAAGAATATTTTTATTATTACTCTTATTGTAACAATTTTAATCTACCTATATTTTCTCTCAAGAAATTATCACGACTATCAATCACATAAAGACGAAGTAGCTTATGAAATACGTTTTTTGGGAAGTATTTTTACGATTGTAGGAGTGCTTTGTTTTCTATATTTTCAAATAAAAATAACTACAAGTGACGACTCTGTTTCATCGATTTAATTTTAACGTTTCGATTTTTTTAATTCAATTTGCTTGGTTACTATTTAATCCACTTTACTCTTTATTCAATAGCAATTATTATATTTAAATTATAATAATTTGTATAAAGTAAATCGACACTTTTTCCTTTTTGTGTTGTTCAAGATTATTATAACACCTGCTAAAATGTAATTGTAATTTGAAAGGAGAGGTGTTTAAAATGAATACAGATAAAATTTATGCTGAACAAATTGCTAACGAATATTCAGTTAAGAAAGATTCAAAAGTTATAGCATTAAAAAAATTAGATAGAAAGGTAAAATCTCTAGCTAATATATTTGCCTATACTAATGGAATAATAATGTGCTTAATATTTGGAATTGGTATGTGCTTATCCATGAACGTAATCGGTGATAATTTTTTTATTTTAGGAATTATAATTGGTATTATAGGAATGATTGGAATTTCAATTAATTATCCTTTATACAAAAAGATTTTAACTAAATCTAAAGATAAATATTCTTATGATATAATTAAGTTAGCACATGAAATAGTAGAAGAAAATTAATAAAATGAGGAGGCGGTACAATATGAACAAACAAGAAAGCAAGTATTATTGTACTGCTTCTTTTATAGATGAAGCATTAATTAGTTTATTAAATGAAAAAGATATTGATTATATTACAGTAAAAGAAATATGCGAAAAAGCAGGGGTTAATCGTTCAACATTTTATCTTCATTATGAAACAATAGATGATTTGCTTACTGAAAGTTTGAAATACATAACAAATAAATTTATAGATTTTTTTAACAGAGATTCAAAAGGTTTTATTGAAAATCTAAATAGCGTCCAAAAAGAAGATTTAGTTTTTATTAATGATGAATATTTAAGACCATATTTAGAATTTATTAAAGAAAATAAAAAAGTTTTATAGCATCATTTAAAAATCCAATAGTGATGAAATGTATTCTAATTTAGAAAAATATGTACTTATTCCAATACTTGATAAATATGATATTCCAGATAATAACAAGAAGTATATATTAAAAATTTTACGTTAATGGCATAATGGCAATAATTAAAGACTGGACTATAAATGATTGTAAAGAAAAAATTGAAGATATAATTAATATCATTATTGAGTGTGTAAAACCATGAAGGATATAATAAAAAAGATATTCATTCCAAATAAAATAATCAGCTTTTTGTTATTTAGTTTATCTCTTACATCTTCACCAAAATACTTTTTTGTGTCTAGCTCATTTAAATTAAGTGTAAGTAATACTCTTTTAAAATAATAATCTTGTGGCCCTTTTGTTTCAAATTCTGTAAAGAACTGTTCTTTTCCATACGTTTTTTTATTTAAATCCTCCTCTATTTATACTAATAAATAAACAAACCAAGAGTCGTAATAATCTTAAACTATTGGAAGCATTTCTAAAGCACCTGCTATTTTACTTATTTCACAGTCAGATGTAACATGGATGTCAAATCATTAGAAGATAAACTTGGTATAACTTTATTTGTAAGAAAAAAAGGAGTTATTTTAACAGATGAAGGTAATGTACTTTTTTCTTATAAAAAAAAGTGGATTAAAAGCTTTTTCTTATGGAGAAAACGCTTTAATAAATCTTAAAAACTTAGATTATGGTATTATTCGAATAGGCGCAAGTACAATAGTATCTAAGAATATTCTAATATTGAAATCGAAATTGTCAACGTTCTAACAGAAAATCTTTTACAAGATTTAAGCAATGGAAATCTAGATATGCTTCTTCTTAATTTATCTATGAAAGCAACCAAAGATTTAGAACAATATCCTTTACTATTTCAAAAAGAGCCTTCTAACATTCGAATGTGGCTTAGTTTAAAATTGGGTATGCAATAAAAGAATTTATTTCAACTGAATTCAAAAATCTTTTTTTTAAGTACAAAGTTACTTTGATTTGACTGTTTCTATTTTTATTACAAATAACAACATCCTTTTTATTGCTTTCGCTCTTAAATTTATTCTAGAAATCTTTTCTTTTTTACTACATTATGTTTCTTCATTTAGCAAATGAAGGTTGTTGTTCATAATCAATCTATTGCCATCTCTCTCTAGATTTTCAGGAATGCTTTCTTTTTTTGTTTCTCCCAATAAAGCGTTTACCCTAAAAAAACTAGCAGCTATATTTTCTTTATTTTTTTGTACTTCTAACATTCTTTGTTCCATCATTTGTTCTAATTGAGCTTTCTTTTCGTCTACCTCCTCTATTCGTTCTTTTAAAAGTCCAATTGTTCCTATTGAATAGTCTGGTAAAACATAGGTTAAATCTAGCAAAGGTAACCCATCTAATCCAATTACAGTAACAAAATTCAAACTCATTGTATTATCTTTAGAGTTCACTCTTATTGTAGCTAACCAAGCGTTATTTGCTTGCATATATTCTAATATGCTATCTACCACTTCTGTTGGAAAAGTAAAATATTTTTCTAATTTATATTGTACCTCACAAGAGTTTTTAATACTATCTAATGAACTCCATTTCGCAGTAATTCTACGATTTAAAGCCCACGAATAGAAAAAGCATTCCTCTTCCTCTCTTTCTTTATTAATAGTTACTGTACATAAAAGTAGTTTGTTATCCATCAGACTTTTTTCTGGTTTCAAAATAGGATAAGATATTTTTCCATCAATAAACCCTTTATAGCTAACATTATTTTTTTTATCAACATAAAAGAGTAAGTGTCCCTCCCCCCCCCATTCGAGACATTCTGTTGGCATGCAGATCTAGGAATAAGAAAATGATGCTCGTCTAATATTCTGAAACATACCTCTGGTCTTATGGGTAATTTTTCTCGTTCTCCTTTTTCGTTTTCAACTTCTATGATTTTTGTGGTATAAATACTTCCTGAATCCCAATCAAAATCACCAAATGGGTAAATAATTTCCCCTTCTC
The DNA here is from genome assembly GCA_948442255.1 of uncultured Caryophanales bacterium. Taxonomy (GTDB): domain Bacteria; phylum Bacillota_I; class Bacilli_A; order RF39; family UBA660; genus Coprovivens. The sequence continues at coordinate 38,347 of CAOJRT010000013.1, forward strand.
TATTATAAACTACATTATAATATTTTTTGTACTCATCTGTTACTTGCACTACAAATCCCCATTCTTTTTCTAGAACATCTATCTGGTCGGATTGTATATTATTAAGGAATATTTGATTAAACACATCTTTTTTTATTTTTTCTATTATCACGTGGATTCCTTCTTTCTTTATGCACTTACAACATAGAAAACTAGTATCATTTTACCAAAAAAAATTTCAAATGAAAAGGTAACTTTTAAATTAACTTAAAATATTATTTATGATAATGTTTTAAGTGTTAAATTTGGAAAATCTCTCAAGTTAATATATAATATTCCACCGAGGTAAAAACATGATAAAGACTGAATTGAGAATGAATAAACAACAAAAATATGATGCTGCAAAAAAAGGAGTCGTTTATAATCGCAACAAAAATCAAGTGTATTATTATCAAATAAAAGGAGAAAGTTAAGCAAGTTTTATTCACAATAATGAAAATCGTAATCCAGTTAACGCTTTAGATAATTCAATCTCCGAAAATATTATATTATTTTATAAAATCAAATATTATAAGTTTAATTTTTATTTAACAAAGTAATTTGACTAAAGATAAATGATGGTTACTTCATTAAAAAAAAATAGAACTTTTAGCTTTTTAAATTCTATTTTTTGTTTTCTTTTTTTAATTCTCTATAATATAAATATAACTTTTAACAAAATACTTTGTTTAATATTTATTGATATTTTTTTCGCACTAATTCTAGAAAATCACTAAACAGAGAATCTAAACGTGCTCCCAAGAAGTTTTTATATTCTTTATCAAATTCAATAGGGGAATAATCAATAAATGCTAAATCTTCTTGTGTAGGATAATTTATTAAGGAAAGATATTCTTTATCTAATACAAAAGAAGGACGGTTTTCAATATATTCATAAAGTGTTTTCTCATGCTTGGCACGGTTATCAGTAGAAGCCAAATAGCAGATATTTCCTAATGATGATATAGGATATCCTTTCAAATGGGAAAAATCTAATTGTTTTTCTATTCTTTTTTGAGGAATTATATGTTCAAAGTCAATGCTAAAATTATTATGTTCATCCTTTTCAAAATATTTTTTCAAAGCAGGATTTAAATCAATTTTATATTTCACTAAATAATCTATAAATAATTTTGCTTTTAAAGATACTGTTGCTCCTACTTCGTTTAATTGGTTTTCTCTTAATTGTGTGAATGCCGTTTGCCATTCATTTGGAGAGATATTTTTAACATATTTTTCTAAAGATTCTTTATTAGCTACCTCTCTTGATAAATCAGAAACTTGTCTATTAATTTTCCAAAAATCAGTTATATAGTCTCTAAAGTAATGTAAAGGGAGGTATTTGACAAATTTTTCATTCCATTTTTTATCAGTAATTTTATTGATAGTAAAGTTTTTTAGATTAATTTCATAATTATGCCTTATATAAGACATTGCCATATGATAAATCATATAAGTGCTATCAAGAGTGTTATTAGCTCCATTTTTAGCAATAATCCAATATTCTAAAGCTTCAATTAGATTTTGGAATGTTTCTACTATGCAATTTTTTAAATCAACTAGAAACTTAGGTGATGCACCAACTAAGAATCCTTTTTTGCCAGAGGATTCTTTAAGGCCTAACTTTTCTGCTTTATTTACATCAAGTCCAACAATTAAAGATAAAATTTCAAAGCCGATGGGATCAGTAGATTTTTTATTTGTTCCAAATATTAAGTTAAACTTTTTACCTCTTAGAATTTCACTGATAGAATAACAATATTCAAATAGCGTTACTCCTTTATTTATAATATCCTCTTTGGTAATATCTACTTCTAAATCACTCTTTAAACGCATTTGTTCATATTTTTCAAATATTTTGTTATTTATATCCTCATCTTCTATTCTGTACAAAGTAGAGTCCCAAAGTGATGAAAAGGTTTCATATTTAGAAAGATTTACTCCCCCTGTATTTAAATTATAAAATATTGTTGGCAAGTTCTCGCTTGGTCCTGTGTATACAATCGCAGGAACAAGAAGATTAGTTATATCCATATTTTTTTTATAAATTAAAAAGTCAAGTGCAACAAATAGAATAATTTAAATATAGTTC
>CAOJRT010000014.1 GCA_948442255.1 uncultured Caryophanales bacterium
AATCAATAGAAAACCCATAGAAAAAATCTATGGGTTTGTCTACACTCTGAAAAAATAAAAATCTTTTTATTTTTTTTTCGTCTAAAATACTATATAATAAAGATATGGTAGGTGAGCAAGATGAAAAAAATAATAAAATGCTTATTCCTAATATTTGCTTTATTCTTTCTTATAAAGGTGCAAGCCGAAATAGTTACTTATGAAAAAACATTCCCTTTTGCAAATGTGAAGACGATTATCGCCGAACCATCCTTTAATATTTTATTACAGGAACGGGAAAACCTCACTCTTTTAAAGACGGACTTATTAGGCAACATTCTTGTTTCTAAAACATATGTAGGCATAGCAAACGCCAATATTATAAAACAAAATAATAACTATCTTTTAGTGGGAAAACAAAATAATCACCTACAAATCTATGTGATCGATGAGTATTTGCGCACGATAAATACGATTGAAACGACACATATCCTACCAACAGGGGACTTACATCTTTATAAAGATAAAAAAGAGATTTATATTCTATGTATAAACAATAAAAACTTAGCGTCAAATAGCGTCTATAAAATAAACGAAGATTTTTCTTGGCAAGAAACTTCTTTTAGTGCAATAGAGAATATAAAAGAGATTATAAAAAAGGACTATCCTCTTTTAGAAGAAAATGTAACGAAGAAAGAAACAGGCATTGCCTTATATGAATCGTCTACCTATAAAGAAAATACGACTATATTAGTAGGAAGTATAAATAATAAAGGATTACTCACCTTAAAAGATGATGATAAAACAATCGATATCGAAGATGAGGCATATACAAAGTATCTTTATACGACTATTTTAAATGATTCTATCTTAGTTCTAGCAACAAACGGAGAACAAAATGCCTTGTTCGTTTTCGATCTTACAGGTGAAAAAAAAGAAGAATATAAACAAGAAGAAAATCTAACTACCTCTTCTATCATAAAAGGGCAACAAAAAATATATATAACAACAGAGAATAGTGTTATAACTTATAATTATGAAACGATACTAAACAAAGAAGAAAATCTCTATGGAACCCTAACTATTGAAGGGAAGCTAAAACCTTACGAAAAAATAAAGTACCAAATAGAACCAAACTCTGGTTATAAAATAAAAGAAGTGCTTTTAAAAAATGACCAAGGTGACCTATTAGAAGTGAAAGAGGAATCATTTGTTTTGCCTAATACAAATGCCTATCTTTCTGTTACCTACGAAGCAGAAGTAGAAAATCCAAATACCGCTGACCCAATCTTACTAATCTTCCTAGGTATATTCCTTCTACTAGGCATCTTAATAAAACTATATAAAAAATGGAATTGGTTAAAATAATAGAAAGAGGAAAAGTGAATGCAAAACGAAAATAATTATGGACAAGAAGATAATCTAGAGATGAACAAAGAAAAAGAAGAGGTAAAACCGATTATTGAGATACCACAAGCGTATTACGACAAATTAAAGCAAGAACAATTGGAAAAAGAAAGAATCGAAAAAGAAAAAGAAGAACAAATAAAGCGAGAGAAAGAATTAAAAAACAACAATTCGTCCTTACTAGGAAAAATACTATTGAATATGGTAGTGATTTTTGGAAGTCTTTATGGAGCTGTAAATAAAAATCCTTATCTTTTAGCTATTATTCCAGCTTATATTCTTATTCTATCTATCTTTTTTGCGGTGAAAAAAAATAAGAAAAGTGATTTTGCTATATCCATTCTTTTAGGAGGTATTCTTCTTGCTATCCTATGTTTCCTAGTTTGCCTAGTAAATGAAGATACCGCTGATTTATGGATGTATTTCACAGTAGCTTCAATTGCCTCAGGATTTATCGGCTTGATAACCGCAAATGTTCTTACTTGGTTTATCACGGAGAGAAAAAATATAAAAGCACTGCAAACCATGGGATTCTTCCTTTATTTTGTGCTATTAGTCGGAATCCCTTATGCTGTATATAAAAAATTCCCAGAAGAATTTACAAAAATTGTTTTTCGTAGTCAAAGTGAAGTGAAAGCAGAAACACAACAGGAATTTATTGAAAAAACTTTGAAAAATCGTTATGGAGAAAAATTCACCTGTAATGAAGGAAAAAATGCTTTTTTAGAAGGCTCAACTATATACGGAAATAATAAACAATTAATCAATTTACGAACTTGTACTAATGAACAAGGAACGGAGATTAATGTGCAAACTACAGAATATGACAAAGCAAAAGTTTTATATGTTGTAACAGATGATTATATGGAAATTCGCTATTTAAAGACATTCAAAGAAACTTTAGAAAGAAATTTAAAAACACAAGCAAGAGCCAATGTCTCTGTAAGATTATATCCTGAAACACAGTGTAACTTTGTTGGTGATTGTGCTGATTGTGAGGCATACTATGCTTATAGAAAAGAACTAGATAGCCAAAAGTTATACGAATATTCCAGTAAATTGAATTTAGAAAATTATCTTAAATATACAAATGCTACTGATTTTGTTAATGAATACCAATTTAAATATATCATTAATGTCATTGGCTCCTTTGGAGGAATCATGTCTACTGAATATGATGAAATAGTTGATAATATTCTTGCTTCGTTAAATGATGCTGGGCTGAAAAACACATATGGCTATGAAATCACTTTAAAAAATAGCAATGAATTAAATAAAATTGTATACAAAGTAACAGGGGATACAAATGAAGAAAAAAAATTTAAAGACCCAATAATGGTGGAATAAAATGAAAATAGTTACAATAACGCAAGAAAATCGTTACTTAAAAGAAATCCTTCATCATTATTATAACTGGTGGGGAGAAGAACTAAAAAAAAGTTTTTCGGAAATACATCGATATTATACGAAGAGTTTAAAAGAAGAAACTCTTCCTACTATTAGAGCCTTAATTTTAAATGATACTTTAATAGGAATGTATGAAATAGATACCAAAAATAATATAGAAGAGTGTTCTTATGAACCTTATTTAGCGAATGTCTATATAAAGGAAGAATATCGTGGCCAAGGATTTAGCAAGTATTTAATTGAAGATGCTATCTTCTATGCTAGAAAAAACAAAATAGATACGCTGTATTTACATTCTCGTATCGAAAACCTTTATGAGCGCTATGGCTTCCAAATGATAAAACAAGTAAAAACAAAATATGGAAAAAAAAGAATATTTGCTAAAAAAATAAACTCCACAGAGTAGTGGAGTTTTAATGTCTTTTCTTTTTTTGCCATTTTCCCAATAGAGCAAAAAAGAGAAGAGTAAAATTAAAATAGCTAAAATACTTTTTGATAAGTAAAATATTTTCATATCGTTTATTAAAAAACAACTCAATCCCAATAATAAGGGTGATAATAATAAGAGCAAACCAGTATTTATTTGTATTATCTTTAATAGCTTTAATACAAACAAAACTCCCTACTACTATATCGGCAATCCATTCCATAACCAAAATATTTTCAACGTTGGTTACAAAAGAGGAAAAATCGATTTTCTTTAATATTAAGTATTCAGGAAAACGCACCATGCTCGCAAATTCATAACCATAAATAGTAAGAATAAAAAACATAATAAGAATGACTGTAAAAGAACCTAAAAGGTAGCCTTTTCCAATGTCTTTAAAAGTTAAATCCCCTTTATAATTAATTAATAAGAGATTGGGAACTAAAGAAGCACCGGCAAATGCAATTATGCCCTCAACAAATTGAAGAAAGTTGGTGTTGAAAAGAGGAAATAGATTGTCCAATTTTACTAGATATATTAATGCGATCGTTGCTAATACTGTTATAAAAAAGGAAATAGGAAATACAATTTCACCCACTCGAGCAATCACTTTAACTTCTTTAAAAGCAGCATAAAGTAAGGTTACCATAAATGCAATCATGATAAACATAGTAGAGGATTTCTGTAAAAGATAGGTACTAGTAAGTGTCGTTGTCGAAATTGTAACCATAATTAAATTAGCAATAGCAATAAGAAGGATGCTCTTTTTAGAGATACTTCCTTTTCTATAAAATAAATAGAGTAAAAAATACCCAAGCAACATACCTAAAAAAGAAGTAATAAGCAAGTTGTTTTTACTAGTCCCTATTAATAAGCTAAACCCTCCCCCTAAAAAGACGATACGCGTTAAAAAGAAACTTAAACTAATATATTGTTTTTTATTAATCATGAATCACCTCATAGATAGATCCGTTTTTAGATAGTACAATATCGACTTGTACCTCATAAGGAACATTATCTTTTTCTTCTCTATATTTTTTATAATATTTATCTTTAATACCAGTTAAATCAGAATCATTACTTAACGTTTCTTCTAAGAACTCTTCCACTTCTTCTTTTATTTGTTTGTTCATTACTTCTTTAACTTCATCATAACTTTTATATTTTTCTAAATCAATGGAAGAACTAACGGCTTTAACACTTCCTCTTCCTGATACTTTAATTATGACTTTATCTTTCTTAACCTCATAATCTACTTTCTTCTTATACATATTGAGCACAGTCTCATCGCGTAGAAAATCAATATCTGTTTTATTTAAATAAAGAAAATTAAATATTTTGGCATCTATAACATCTTTCATTTGATCTTCATGAAAGTAGGCGATTTGATGTAAAGTAACCTTATCGTCTTCTTCCATCTCTATATAAGGAAGACCAATATCTTTCCTTTGGTTTAATATAGTACTTACAATAATATCAATATTATTCAAATCGGCCCTATCAAGATTAGAAGAAATAAGATCGACAATGTAATTACTAACGGTATCATCTTCCACTTTCATGTTAATAAGCGCCTCAGAATCTTCTGTTATAACAGTATAAAATGTAGTACTCATTTTTACATTTCTCAACATGTAATCAACAACATCACCAATTCCGCTCTTAGCTACTTCTTCACTAATAATTAACAAATGCACATGTTTAAAGTAAGCCTCTTTATCAGAGTCTTTGATCGCTTCGTTAAAAGCCAAAGCAAGATTACTATCTTTGGCTGAAATCACTTTTGAGGTGACTTCACTACTATTATCACTTGCTTCATTCTTGATGATTTCAAAACTAACTACATATTCCCCATCTTCATATCCAATAGCGATACCATTAATGATGTTGATATCACTTAGTTCTTGATAATCAGAACACCCAGTAAAGAAAAACAAACAGAGTAGAAACAAAAATACTTTCTTCATAGTTTTCCCTCCTGTTTTAATAAGTTTTTTTCTTTTTGACTTTCTTTTGGTTTCTTTAATAGACTTTTAAAAAAGTATTTAGAAGAAAAAGGAGCTACTGGGTACAAATAAGGCTGTGATAATGTTTTCATATTAGCAAGATGTAATAGTAAAATAAAACACCCTAAAAGAAAACCATATAAACCTAAGATGGTAGAACAGAGAAGTAAAATCAAACGATAATAGCGAATACCATCAATTAAATTGCCACTATTGAAAACCAAAGCTGAAATAAAGGTAATTCCAATAATAATAATCATGATTGGACTAACAACATTTGCTGATACCGCAGTCTCCCCTAAAATTAGTGCTCCTAAAATCGAAATAGAACTTCCATAACTATTCGGGAATCGAATATCACTCTCCCTAAGAACCGAGCAAACAGATATCATAAATAAGGCTTCTATAGCGGAAGGAAAAGGAACTCCTAGACGAGCTGCTTGAAAAGAAAGCAAGAGATTTAAAGGAATTGTCTCTGGATTATAATTTATAATCGAAATATATAAACCAGGTAATACAATTGTGATAATTAAACAAAGAAAACGTAAAACTTTTAAAAAATTAGCGTTTGTTGCTTTTACATATAAATCTCCTTGTGGATTAATGAAATCAGCAAAGTAAGCAGGAAGAATAAAAGCAAAAGGGGAATTGTCGGCAATAATAACAACTTTTCCAGCAAACAAAGCGGTACTTACCTTATCAGGACGCTCTGTTTTTAAGGCAGTAGGCATTGGAGAATTCGTTGCTTCTAAATATCCTTGTAAAGATTCGATTTCTATTAAACTATCCATAGAAATATGATTGAGTAATTTTTGTGCTTCCTGTATATAAGTAGGGTTAGCAGTACCTTCAATATAAAGAAGTGAAACCTGTGTTTGACTTTTCTTCCCGATTGTAAAGTTTTCATTAACTAAGTTTTCACTACGTACTCTTCTTTTTATTAATCCTAAATTTGTTTGAATACTCTCATTAAAGGCATCTTTAGGACCATTGATGGAAGGTTCTACTGTTGGTGGAGCAATCGCACGATATAAGTCAGCTTTGACCTCACAAACTAACATAGTTTTTTTGTCATAGCATAAAGCATACCCGTTCATAAGATAAAAGGAGGCTTGTTCTATGTCATCTAAAAAAACGACACTTGGACCACTAATAACATCACGTAAAAATAAATAGTTCTTTTTTAAAGGGACATTTTTTAAAATATATTCATTTATTTTATCACTACTACATAGACTTTCTAAATAAACAACATTCATTTTACCAATTTTTTTATGTTTTAAATCACTTGTTTGATGAAATGTCTTCTTTAGTTTTTCGTATATCATATAATCACCACTAGTAGTATTACCAAGAAAAGGAAATTCATAATAGAAAATATAAAATTTTAAAAGAAAAGAGATTGACAAAGATATTTTTAGAGAGTAAAATTGAATTAGTAAAATAAGAGAGGAGTAGGTAGATTTATCTACCATAGAAGTAAGATGAAAACAAAAAAAGAAGAAAATAGAAACACTAAAGGAAGAGTAGTTGTTATCTTAGCTTTATTACTATTATTAGTAGTTGGAACATCAGTAGCTTATGCAGCCCTAACACAAACGTTAACAGCAAGAGGTTCTACAAGAGTAACGAAGCCTGAATGGAAAATCGAGTTTGCAAACGCAACAACGACAGCAGGAAGTATTGCTTGTACACCAACAATTAATGCAGACAAAACAGCTGTTACCTATAATCCAACACTTACAAACCCTGGGGATTATTGTGAATTTACAGTAGATGTAGTAAACAATGGTACAATACCTGCAAAGTTAAGCGCAGATCCAGTTTTGTCATCAGTTGATACAGCAACACATCCATACTTAATCTATACAGCAACATATAATGATGGCTCAGCTATTAGAGCAAATGATGCTTTAGCTGTAAATGCAACAAAAACTGTTAAAATCAGAGTTGAATTTAAAAAAGATATTACAGCAGAACAATTACCATCAACAAGTGATTCATTAGACCTTTCATTTTCTATGAACTATATTCAATCTTAATGAAAAAATTATAAATGGAAGCTATACACTTCCATTTATTGTCTTAAAAGAGGAGAAATATGTTAGAAAAAAGAAGTAGGAGGTTTTAATATGAATGAATATAACGAAAACAACCAAATAAAAGAAGATATGATTACAAATCAAGATCTTCCTGAACAAAGAGGCTTAAATCAAATGAATGCAAGAGGAATTGTACAACCAGAAAAAAAGGAAGAGAAAAAAGACGAAAATAAAGGCAATACATTAGTAAAAGTATTAATTTTGATTATTATAATACTGCTTTTATTGAATGCATGCAGTATATATCATTTCAAAAAAGAAATTAATCATATAGAAGAAAATTGTGAAGCAACATGTAGAAGCAAGTATCAGGTGCCAGGAGATGCAGATAAAGATATAACATCACCAGATGGTTGCAGAAACCCTGATGACAACAATAAGGACGATGATGACGGAAATTCTAAGGACGACAACAACAATAAGGACGATGACTACAACAACAATCCAGATGATAATAGAAATCCCAATGGAAATGGAAATGGAAATGGAAAACCACAAGTCGATAATCGTGTTTTTAAGGTAAAATTTGCTAATCCAAGAGTTAAAGAGGGGAGCATGCAAGGAAACATTAATATAAGCGATGGCTCTACAGCCCTTTCATTTAATAGCGAATTAAATATCCCTGGAGATTACTTTACTTTCTATGTGGATGTTGTAAATACAGGCGAAGTAAATGCTAAAATTGGTGGTTACCCAGTAAAAAGTAGCTTAACGCCTGACCAAAGTCGTTATTTAGCTTACGAAGTGCGTTATGCAGACGGAAGTGAAGTGAGAGAAAATGATACTTTAGCAGTTGGAGAGACAAAAACATTAGAGTTTAAAATAGAATTTATGCGTGAAATCACTGTAGATGATTTGCCAAAACAAGAGGAAACAATTAATTTCACATATGAACTAACTTATGTAGAGAAATAAAAAAGGAAGTTGTAATTATGAGCAGATTAGGTAAAACGAGCACAATAATAGGATGTATAGCTTTATATTTATTAGCTTTTTATTCTTTCATTATTGAAAAATACCTAGGGTATGCAGAATTTATTACAGCTTCTTTTATGCTTTTAATTACCTATTTTGCCATATTGTTATTAGGTTATCAAAAGGATAAAAAAGGAATTCTAAAAACAAGAGTAAATTATATAATATTGAGCTGTGTTATTGTTTATTTTATTCTTGCCTATTTATTAGGTTTTTTCTTAGGATTTTTAACAAATGGTTATTCTTTAGAATTACATTCGATAGTAGACAATATATTTTCTCCTATCATAATCATTTTAGCATCAGAAGTCTTACGTTATGTTTTTATCTGTCCAAACAAAGATAAGAAAATAGGCATTATTTTATTAGCTATTCTTTTGGCTTCTATAGAACTGACCTTAAATGCTGGAGTAATTAAATTCTTAGATTTTAAAACCACTTTTCAAACAATAGCAATGTACATTTTGCCAATTTCATTAAAACATATTGTTTTGACCTACTTAACTTATCATTGTGGATTCAAAGCATCTATACTTTATCGTTTGGCGATGGATTTATATTGTTATGTCATTCCATTTATTCCGGATTTAGGAGACTATTTAAATATTGTCTTTAACATAACTCTTCCTTTTGCTATTTATATATTTGCATCCTCAGAAATACGTCAATACAATAAAAATCAAGCAGAAGAAGTGATAAAAAAAGAGGGGAAAAAGAGAGATTTCATCACAGTTCCAGTTATTATTTTTATTTTTTGTTTTGCTATACTAATATCAGGTATTGCTCCCGTAACCATTGTAGGTGTGGCTTCAGGATCTATGAATCCAGCGATTAATAGAGGGGATGGAGTTTTAGTAACTAAAGCAAAAGAAGCAGATTTAAGGGAACAAGATATTATCGTTTTTCAAAGAAAAGAGAAAAAAATCATTCATCGTATTATATCCAAAGAGGAAGTAGATGGATCATTCGTATATCACACCAAAGGAGACGCCAATAACACAGCAGATGAAGGAACTGTAAAATATGAAGATATAATAGGGAAAGTAAATTTCAAAATACGTTATATAGCTTACCCATCCCTATATTTAAATGAATTAATTAATAAAGAATAAAAAAGAGAGGAACCAATATGAAAGACAGTAAAAAAAAGATATTTATTGTAACCTCTATTCTTCTTGCTTTAGGAATAGCTCTAATGCTTCTAAATATAAAGGAAAAGTATACCTATAGCATAGTCGTAGTAACATTACTTTTCATTTTTATAATAGCGCTATTACGCCTATTTTATTGCTCAGGAAGAACAGAAGAGGATATATATAACAAAGTATTAAGAACTATACTGAATACTTATGAAAACATCCTTATAGACATCGACAAAGTTCCAGAAATAAATCCAATAAATATTATAAAAGTAAATTCTTTCGAGAAAATGATAGATATTCAAAGGGAACGTAAAAAACCTGTTTTTTATAAATTAAGCATCAATTCCTGTCTTTTTATGATAATGGACGAAACAGAGGTTTACGTATATGTTTTAAGGATGAAAGCAGATTCTTATTCACCATTAGATGAGATTATCAAAAATATAGAAAAAAATACAGAAAAAATAGAAAAAGATAAACTATTACTAGAAAATATTGAAAAGACTACAGTTATAAAACTTGATAATTTAAAAGAGTATAAAATTTCTCCTATTCGTGAAGAAGATGTTTTACCTATCCAAAAAGATCAAATTATTGTGAAATTAAAAAAAGATTATTTAGGGAAGAAAAAATAATCTTTCTTTTTTTGAGATAAACTTTACAGAAAATGAAAAAATAGATATAATAGCACCAGAAAAAAGAGGGGGTGTTTCAATTGGCAAAGAAATACACTTTAATTAAAGGAGCTTCTTTAGGTTTGGCTATAACTATAGTCGGCTTAAATGGATCATTTCAACTAGGTAAAAAAGAAAATATTCCTGGTTTTGAAAAGACGGAGGAAGATGTTATTTATGAACAAGATTTGAAGGATATTCAAGAAAGTGACATGACGTTTGAAAATGAAGAACTATTTTCCTATTTATTAAAAACATATAATTTAGAAACAAAAGAAGAAGTAAGAAAATTAAAAGAAGTAACGATTGATAGCACTTTGACTAATACGAACCTAAACGATTTAAAATATTTACAGGATTTAAGCTCTCTAACGATTAAGAACATGGATATTGACTTGGAAACTATAAACTACAATGTCAATTTGCAATCTCTTACAATAGAGAATGCAAAAGTAACACATACAGCTTCCATCCCAAACGGAGTAGAAACTGTAAATTTTTCAAATGTCACAATGACAGATGGGTATTGTATTGTTCCGTATTTTGCTAAAAGTGTGACTTATAAAGAGTGTTTATTTAGTGTATTCCATTTAAAAAATGCTGAATTACTAGAATCTTTTTGCTTCTCTGGTAATGGATATTTAGATTTAGAAGAATTTGAAAAATGCGTGAATTTAAAACAGATTACATTAGAAAAATGTGGAAATATCACGAATGCAACTGTGTTAGCCAATCTTAGTCAGTTAGAAGAAATAAATTTAGATGATTATGCACCATGTTGGTTAAATTTAAAAACTGCAGAAAGTTTAAATTTTAATAACAAAATTGATACACTAGAAGAAATAGAAGCTTTAGAAAGTCTAATTGATAATTTAACGCCAAGTTATGGCTTAAACGAAGAAGAAAAAATAAAGGTATTCATTAACTATATTGTAGATACATTAACAGAAGATAGAATTCCAACAAAAGTGCTTAATGGAATATCATCTAGACATTACTATTATCAAATGCAACCAATCTATAATTTTGTGATAAAAAAGGATAAATTAACAACTGGTGCCAATTTTAACTACATTGCCAAAGCCTTATTTACCCAAAGTGGAATAGAGGCAAAAATAGAGACAAATGGAGAGGATTTGTGGCTTAATGTTAGTGGTAGAAAAATAGATATTGTTAATTATAGTAGATTTCATAAATATAACTTATTTGTAGACTTGATTTATAGTAGCTTTGATGAGTTTTCTTATGAAGAAGAAAAAATAGAACCAAATAGAGGACCATTATCTCCTTATTATGAAAAAGAATATAAAATCGAAAAAAGAGATTTAACCAATAATCAAAAATCTAGTTTGGCTCTAACAATAATAGGAGAAAGCCTACTATTGTTAATTTTATATGGAATAGAAAAAGATCCTTTGCTAAAGAAGAAAATGAAAATCATCTGGAGAACGTTACGCGAAGAAGTAGAAGGCTTAGATGATTTAATATATGAAAATGCCTTTTACGAACTTTATGAAGCCATAAAAGTCAACGTAGATGTATTAGTAGAAGAAGCTAAAAAAGAGGAAATGGAAGGCAAACATGTAGAAGATAATTTGCTTGATAGAAAAGATGTTTTTTGTACAATGGCGACTAATATAAGTACTATGATTATAAAAGTATTACAAAGGTATGGAATTCACTATAAGGGAAAACCAGAAGAAACGCAATTGGTTTTAAGTGTAGCAAAAGGCGTAGAGGAGTTAATTGAGAATACAACCTCTGTAAAAGATAGTGAAGAAAAGAAATACACATTATTAGGACTTATAGAGGATAATCTATTTAAAGAATTAGAGTCACTATTAAAAAGAAGACAAGATGTCCCATCATTTGAGAAAGATCCTTCTATTAATGATTTAGTTAATAGACTAAAAAAAGATATTCAAGAAAATGGGAATAAAGAAAAACAGAGATTGACAAAAGAACAAAAAAATGCTTGGGAAATTGTGCAAAGAATTGTAAATAGCAAACCAAATATAGAAATCCCATCAGCAACTCTACCTATAATTCCCCCTAATAACTTAGAAGAGAACGATGCTAAGAAAACAATGTTAGAAATCAAAACAATTCGTGAAGAATCGCAAAAACAAGAACAATGGATAAAAGAAAGTTTTGCATCTTCTATACGAGCACAAAAAGAAAGACTAGACGATATTTTTGAAGAAAAAAAGGCCATTTTAGAGAATAAATTAATAAAAGAACTTGCCGAAAATCCTAAGGTGGATAAAAAAGTAATCCAATTCTTGGTTGAAAATCCACATCTAGCAGAAGCAATTCATATTGAAAAAATAATAAAAGCATTCAAAAAACAGGAATTAATAAAAGAATGGTTAAAAAAGGCTGGAGCATCTATAAGACAAAAAGAATTAGTAAGTGTAATTACACCATTTGAAAAGCTATTAGCAAAAAATTTTTTAGACCAAATAGAGCAACCTTATATAAACAAGATGGAGAATACGTATGCTTACCAAGAGCTAATAAGAAAGACTGTGGAAATAGCTACTGCTACAAGAACACCAAAACAATTACCAAGTGTAATCATTCCTTGTGAAGCGTTAGAACAAACAAAACTTGAAACAAAAGAAAAACTGCTTCCAAGTGTAATTACCCCACCGAAAGTAGGTTACCAAGAAATAGAAAATCTTTTAGAAGTAGTAAAAGAAACGATTACAGAAACCATCCGCTCAACAAATTCATATGGCGTTTTGATAAACAAAAATCCAAAGGAAGCAGTTTCACCTATCTTCTCAGAAATAAAGCCAAGTCATTATTCTACGTTAAAAGACAATGCAAAAATGGCAGTAGAAAAGAAAAAAGAAGAGATTATTACGAGCGATACTATTCTAAAAAAAGGCTTAAAAATACAACCAGAAAATAGTGGTGAGGTATCAACTTCTTTACAAGCAAGCCAAGATAATGGCGTCAAACAAAAACCAGATAAACAAACCAAAGCATCAAAAACAACAAAGAAAAAGAAGACAACAACAAAGAAAAAGAAGACAACAACAAAGAAAAAAAAGCCTACAACAAAGAAATCATCTAAAAGCGATACTAAGCAAAGAAAAACAGAAAAGATAGCTCAAGAAATCCAACAAAGTACGCAAGCAGTTCAAATAACGGAACCATTAACAGAATTGTTCTATACAAAGAGATTTTGGGCAACTTATAATAACTTAAAATGGTATAAAGAAGTAAATGATATCAGTAGACCAAAACAGTTACCAAGTATAACTCTTTCAGTAGAAGAAATTATGCAGAGAATTCCGGTTTTAAAATCCAAAATGCGTGTTTTCTATATAACACAGTTTATAGCAGAGTACCAAAATAGATTTAATACAAATGGTTATGTTAGTACTCATGCTTTACCAAGCATTCCTGTTTTGGAACAGATTATAGAAGAAGTAATCGTACCACAAGATAAACAATCAGATGATTTGCTTGTACCAATTGAAGCTTTGGACAAATCAAAAATACTTGAAGAAGTACCAAGTGATGATTCGAATTTGAGTCAAGCTATAATAAAGGTGAAAGAATTGGAAAGTGAAGATGACCTAAATAATAGGACAAGTGCCACACTTTCTACAGATTATGAATATATACTCGTTTATAGTGGACCTAAAGGGGATAAATATGTCTCACTTGCAGCAGTTTTTAAAGAAGTGTTAAAGCAAAGGTGTAATTACTTAGTTAAAGAAGCAAGAGCTGCAAATCATACGCTGAAAAATCCACGAAATTTTGTGAATTTAAAGCCAGGTATTCGTGATGAAAATACTGCTGAAGTACAGCTTGCAAGTGATGTGGCAGACCTTTCTTCTGCTACTGCGAGTAGATTAGCATCTATTACTAACCAACCTCTTAACTTTCAAAGAGCTCAGGAGAGTAGTATTGCTAGTATGTTAGAAAGATTTGATAGGGAAATAAAAAGTTCTAATGATTTTTTAGGGAGAATTGATGCTCCTAAAACAGATATAGAGCAAATAAAAATCACCTTGACTAAAGATTGGAAGCCAGTAAAGGACTCACTTATCTCTTTAATAGAAAGTGCTGTAAATACTCAAATAGCAACTGAATTAAAAGGTTTATCTTTTAGTTTTGAAAGCCAAGGAAAGCAAGTAGAATACCAAGCAACAGTGTTAGATGAAATTAAAAGTTCAATACATAAAATGGTGGAGGCTCAAAAAGCAAGTCAATTAAAAGTAGTTAAAATGGAAAAATTATTAACTGTCTATGACATATTAGCAGAAAAAGACAACATAGATAAAATGAACGATAAGTATTTAAAAATAAGTGATCAAGTAGATTTGGTGTTACATAAAACAGAGTATCAATTAAAAGCACTATCCAATTTACTAGAGCATACAAAAGAAGAAGGATTAGGAAGTAAAGATATGAAAAAGGTTACAAAAAAAACAACTACAGGACAATCTGACTTTAAAAAGCGTTTTGAAGAGCTAGATGAAGAATTTGAACTACCTTTTATTTCTTTGTTGCTTGGTAAGGAGGATAGCTCTCTAGATGAATATGAAGATAAAGATGACTTTGAAGAATATGATGAAGAATCAGTAGAAGATTTAAAGCGGGCTGATCCTAATCAACAAGAGAAAGAAGGTGAAATAATGGGAGATTTGCAAAAACAAGAAAGTCAAATAAATGCGGCCATAGAAAAAGAACAAAATGTATTAGCAGCAGGAGTTCAAGAAATTATGGATGAAGAAGAGCAGGCAAGAGAATTTATGAAAAAATTAGAAAAAGATATAGAATACTTAAGAAGGCTTATGTTAATACCACCAAAAGAAATGACTATATATTTACAAGAAGATTTAGCACTAGAAATAATAAATGCAAAAGAATACTTAAAGCAAATAAGTAATTTAGAATTTGCAGTAACCGAAGAAATTAAAATTATGAAAGAAGAGATAGAGAAGATCATAGCGCAATATGAAACTAGAAAAAGTACTATTGATCATACTGTTCAAATAAATCAATCTATTGAAATGGAAACTATAGCATCTGTAGAAAATGAAACATACTCTAATATAGAGGAAAAAGGAAGTTTTAGTGAAAAACCTTTTTTAGAAGATGTAACAGTTTACCATCAAGAGACATTTACATCAGATAGTACAGAAGAAAACCTAAATATGGCTGAGATAGAAGATTTAATAAACTCAATAACCTCACTTATGAAAGAAATGGATGCAGGAAAATATAAATCCATGTATGAACAAACGGCAAAGGATATGTTAGCTAGCAAAATAGAAGAAGCTCATCAAATGTTGACTAACCTTAAAAATATAAAGGGTAAATCCACTTCTACAATATATCAACCACAAGAAAAATTATTAATAGAAACTATCACAAAATATGAAGATTGGTTAGTATTGAACTCTTCTAATGAGGAACAATTAGTAGCTATACCAGTTGAAGAGGAAGAAGAAAACTCTTTATCAGAAAGTTTTCTATTGAATGTAGAAAATCTAATAGATTCTATAGATACGTTAATGAGAGTAGTAGACGAAAACAATGATCCTATATATATTCAAAAATTAGCCGATCAAATTGAAGAGGCACGTCAAATTTTTGCCAGCCTTGAAGAAAAGGAAGAATCTATTTATAAAATACAAATGGTAAGAGAAGAATTAACCCGTATTATTAAAAGTTACGAAGATTGGTTAGAATTGAAAAATAAAGAGGAAGAAGAAAATAAGAAAATAGTAAGAGAATTAGAAAGTTATATAGGAAGTTTAAAAAGTGCCCTTAGCATTTTAGAAGATGAAAATCGTAATCCTGATGCTGAAGTTATAGTACGATGGTGCTACATGGAACCTGTTTATGAATATTTACTTGAACTACAGAAAAAACAGAGAATATATACTTCTGAAATACAAGGTTTGCAAGAGAAAGTTGAAAACAGTTTAAGCTCCCTAGAAAATATATTAAAAGAAACTGCTGCAGAAGAACAAGCAGAAGAATTAGAAAAACTAAAAAATCGCTTAGAACATGTTGAATCACTTATGTCTGCAACAGCGGAAAAAAACCACCTTTCTACTTATGATCAACTCTTAATAAATGAAATAGATTGGATACGTACTTATCTAGATAATAATGCGAATGCCGAGAATACTTCCGATTCTGAAGTACAGATAATTAACGAAAAAATAAAGGAAATTTTAAGAAAATATGATGATAGATTAAAACTTAATGTACAATCATATCAAAGTGGTTCACCAGTTAAAGAACAAGAAGAAATAAAAGGGAACAACAGCGATGCCTTTAACACAGGAAGAAGGGATGAAGATATGGACGAACTATTATCTAAGGAAGAATTAGACAGACTATTTGAAGAATGGACTAATACAGGTTCAAAAGAAGACGTAAGTGACAGTTTAGATGCTACTAGTGAACAATATGGAGATGAGGGAGAATCTAGAGAAGAATCTAAGCCTTTGCCACTTGCAGAAGAAAGTGCTGAAGAACGCGATTTTTCTTCACAAGAATCTTTAGGGGAACAACAAGAAGTTCAACAAATAAACGATATGAACTTAGAAGATAGAATTTTATCAAGCATTATGGATAGCATGAATGGGACACAAAATGAAGGTAGTCAACAGAAAAAAAGTGCACAAAAAGAAGAGCCAAGAGATGAAAATCCAAATAGTGTGAGTTTAAAAAATAGAACTTTTGCAAACGTTATAGTAAGCATGAATGGGACACAAAATGAAAGTAGTCAACAGAAAGAAAGTACACAAAAAGAAGAGTCAAGAGATGAAAATCCAAATAGTGTGAGTTTAAAAAATAGAACTTTTGCAAGCATTATAGCAAGCATGAATAGTACACCATCCACAGCATCAAAACGAGATATGCTAGAAATGCAAAGAGATATAATACAAGCACTTATGGACCGACAAGGAGTAAAAGCACTTATGGACCGACAAGGAGTAAAATTAAGTAAGAGAATGTAGAAATACTTCTCTTATTTTTGTATAATAAAAAAAAGGAAAATAGACATATGAAAAATATAGAAATAATAAAATTGGATAACCAAGGTAGAGGAATCAGTTACACCGATAATAAGATAACTTTCATCAAAAAAGCTCTTCCCAAAGATATTGTAGATATAAAAATAATAAAAGAGTACAAAAAATACAAAGAAGCACAAATAATCGTTATCAAAGAAAAAAGTCCTTTAAGAAAAAAACCACCATGTCCTTATTTTAACTTATGTGGAGGTTGTAATTTTCTTAATCTTTCTTATGAAGAAACGCTTAACTATAAAGAAGAAAAACTCCAAAACATAATAAGAAAATATGGGAATATAGAAAAAAAAGTCAAAGTAAACCCTTCAAAAAATTGTCTTTCTTATCGTAACAAAATTACATTAAAAATAAGAAGAAAAGAAATTGGATACTATGAAGAAGACACACACACTTTATTAAAAATTGAAAATTGTCTTTTAGCGGAAGAACCAATTCAAAAAATAATAAAAGAGATAAAATATTTAAATATAGAAGAGGGCGAAGTTGTTATACGTTCTAATTACAACCAAGAGCTATTATTATGGATAAAAACAAACAAAAAAGTAAATCCAGATATAGCTTATTTAAGAGAACATCATAAAATTGTTGGAATTGTTTTAAATGATACCTGTATTTTTGGGGAACCCTATCTAATAGAAAGAATAAATAAGCAAATATTTAAAGTTTCTTATGACTCCTTTTTTCAAATTAATCGCTATATTTGTGAACAAATATTTAATAAAATAAATAATAATATTGAAGACTCTGAAGTATTACTAGATTTATATTGTGGAGTAGGTACACTTGGAATAAATGCTTCTAAAAAAGCAAATAAAGTATATGGTATTGAAATTGTCAAAAATGCCATTATAAACGCTATAGAGAATGCTTCCATCAATAAAAGAGAAAATAATTTCTATTTACTTGGGGATGTTGGAAAATCACTTGCCAAAATAAAGGATAAAATCGATACCATTATTGTTGACCCTCCACGAGCAGGATTAGATAGGAAAACCAAAGAAAAAATAAAAGAGTATCATCCCAAAAAAATAATTTATGTTTCTTGTGACCCAATGACATTAGCCAGAGATTTAAAAGATTTATCTGCACTTTATGATATTCTAACTATTGAAGGTTATGATATGTTTCCTTTTACACACCATGTGGAATGTGTATGTGTGATGAGTAGACGATAAACCATTATAAATAAAGGGAAAGCCAACTATTCATCAGGGGTCAAAAAAATGGCAAAAAACGAGTAAATTATTGATATTTTTACTAATTTTTGAAAAAATATTATGGAGGTTGTATGTGGAGAATATGTTTCATCATACCACTCTAAATGGTATGTGCCTATTAGTTGAATTTGGTAAGTAATAGATCGTGTTCTTACATATATGTCTTTATTTACTGTTACTGTATAACTTGAAAGGAGTTAAAAATGAAAAAAATTTTGGTTGTTGATGATGAAGAAATGATAACAGACTTAATATCTACCTGTTTATTAGATAAGGGATATGAAGTAATGGTTGCCAACAGTAGCGAAGAAGCACTATTATATATTCCTAAATCTCCTAATTTGATTATTTTAGATATAAATATGCCAAGTGTAAATGGTTTAGAACTATGCAAAAATATTCGTGATTATATTTATTGTCCTATAATTTTTTTGACTGCTAGAGTTAGTGAACAAGACAAAATAAATGGCTTTAGATATGGAGCAGATGATTATATTACAAAACCATTTAGTTTGAAAGAATTAACTGCTCGAGTTGAAGCACATTTAAGACGAGATGAAAGAAGTAAAAATAATTTATCAATTATGACTTTTGCAGATGGTTTAATAATAAATCTATCAAGTAGAAAAATATATTTTGAAAAAATAGAAATACCATTTTCTAAAAAAGAATTTGACATAATAGAGTTTTTAATTGTTAATTCTGGACAGGTTTTTGATAAAGAACAAATTTATGAAAAAATTTGGGGATATGATGCTTTAGGAGATAGTAATGTAGTTAAAGAGCATATTCGCAAAATTCGTGCAAAATTTAAAGATGTTACTGGAAAAGAGTACATAGATACAAGTTGGGGAGTTGGTTACTGTTGGAAAAATTAAAAAATATGAATAAATCATTATCAATAAGAAAATTTTTTGCTTTAGTTGTTTTTAGTACATTCCTAATTGTCATTGTATTGTCAATAATATGTATTTGGGGTGGCACAAAATTTAGAAATTATCTAGTTCCAAATTCAAATGATGTCGTTTTAACATTAGAACTTACGAATCAAGAGGGTCAAAAAATGGGTATAGTTGTAGCAACTGAATTAGGTAGTGAAGCAGTAAAAATGCCAATGATAATAGATAGCTCAGAGTCATCAAAGGATTATATATCATTAGACGATATTGAGATAAAAGTTGTAAAAGTAGAAAATAGTTTTGAAAAACTTACTCCTAAAAGAAAATTTGCGTATCAAGCAACGGGAGTGTTAATGGTTTTACTTCCTTTATTATTTTCAATTAGTGGTATTTTGATAGCAGGATTCATTTTTTATAAAAGAAAATTAAAAGAGCCTTTAAGAATTTTATCAAATTCAATGCAAGAAGTAGCAAAAGAAAATCTTGATTTTAATGTTTTTTATGACTCTGATGATGAAATGGGAGCGTTATGTTCTTCATTTGAAGAAATGCGAAGAGCATTAGAAGAAAATTATAAACAACTATGGAAAATGATAGAAGAAAGAAAAATTTTACAAGCTTCTGTTGCTCATGATTTAAGAAATCCTATTACCATTATAAAAGGGTACACAGAATATTTACAAGAAAATTTAGAATATAAAGATTTATCTAATGAAAAAATTATTGAAATAATAAATAATATAAATAAAACAACTGAAAGATTAGAAAACTATACTAATTCTATTCGTGCAATAAATCAATTAGATGAAATGAAGATTGAGCGTAAAGAAGTAAGCATAAAAGAATTTATAGAAAATGCTTGTAATGATTTTTTATTGATGACTAAATCTAAAGCGATTAAATTAGAAATTACAGACCATATACCAAAAGGCATTTTTTACATTGATGTTGATGTAGTTTATAGAATAGTAGAAAATATTATAAATAATGCCTTAAGATATGCAAAGAAAAAAATTAAAATTTCATTTGAAATAAAACATAATTTTTTAATCATTATTGTAAAAGATGATGGTATTGGTTTTAGTGAAAATGTTTTGTCTGGAAATCATAAATTGATTATTTCAAATAATAAAGATGGACATAATGGTATGGGTTTAACGATAAGCCGTATCCTATGTAATAAGCATGGTGGAGAACTCAAACTTGACAACGATGAAAAAAATGGAGCAAAAGTAATAATAAAAATACAAATTTGACGGATTTTTGACTTTTATTTTATATCATATCCTTGTAAGCCTAGAATGGCACGACAAGGAGTTTTTTATGAGAAAAAGAAAAATTTATATCAAAAAGAAATTAAAATATAGAATAAAAGTAATTTGTTTTATTATTTTTACAGTTTTAATATTAAATTGTGTAAACAATATCTTAAAATCTTTTCATAATAGTGCAAATGAGTCTTTGACAAATGAGAATGAACAAGTTATTGATAATCAAAAAAAGGAGAATCAAGAGGAAAATACTCTTTTAAATGAAAACGATAGTTATCAAATTCCAAGCGATAGACAGGATATAAATGATAATACTACTAATTATACTACAAATAATCAACCTATAAATAATTTTGAAAGAGATATAAATAATTTTAAAAATAAAAAACTGATCGCTTTTACCTTTGATGATGGACCTAATTCTAAAACTACCAATAAATTGCTAGATAATTTGGATAAATATAATGCTCGTGTAACTTTCTTTGTTGTTGGT
Organism: uncultured Caryophanales bacterium; assembly: GCA_948442255.1. GTDB lineage: Bacteria > Bacillota_I > Bacilli_A > RF39 > UBA660 > Coprovivens. The sequence continues at coordinate 21,073 of CAOJRT010000014.1, forward strand.
AATCGTGTAAAAACTTATGAAGATACTTTGAAAAGAGCGTACGATATGGGTAATTTAATAGGAAGCCATACTTACAGCCATAAAAACCTTTTTGAATTAAACAATAATCAAATAGTAGATGAAATTAAAAAAACAAACAATGTAATAAAGGAAGTAACTGGTAGCAATACTCTTTATTTAAGACCTCCGTATGGCAATACAAATAAAAATATAAAAAATCTTGCTAATATGTATAATATTCTTTGGGATTTAGATACTGAAGATTGGAAATATAAAGATAAGAATAAAATAGCAAAATATATTATTGATAATGCTCACGATGGAGGAATAATTTTATTACACGATTTATATGAGACATCAATTGATGGAGCATTACTGGCAATGGAAGAATTATCAAAAAATGGATATGCTTTCGTTACAATAGAAGAAATGGCAACTTTAAAAGGTATAACTCTTAATAAGGCAAGTAATTATTTTAATCTTAAATAAAAAAATTATAAATTTGACGAATTTTTGACTTTTGTTTTATATCATATTCTTGTAAGTCTAAAATGGCTTAGTAAGGAGTAATGCAGCAAAGGAGAAGATATAAAAGGAAAAAATTAAAACTTAAAATCAAGATATTTATATTTGTACTATTATCAATAGTAAAAAATAGGGGAATTCAAAGAAAAAATCAGGTATTATTTAAATATTTGATATTTAGTTAAATAGTTTAAAGATAGGATTGATATATTATGAAAAAAGTATTAACAATTTTAATTATAATTGGTGGGATTTTCACACTTTGTGGATGTCAAAAAAATATAAAAGAAGTATTTTTACCATCTAAAGATGAAGAAGGGGAAGTTAAAAATAATAGCAGTGATTTAAAATTTTTAAGTAATGGTGCTACTACAAATGATGGATATTATTATTTAACAGATTATAGCAGATTAAATAATGGCAAACTTGCTAAACACTTAATGTATATTGATTTTAAAACAAAACAAGAAATACATTTATGTAATAATTCTGCTTGTACTCATAAAACAGAGGATTGTACTTCAGTTTTTAACAAAGATGAATTTCAGATTGATTCTAAAGTCTTTATTTGGAACAATAAAATTTATGTTATAAGCAAAAGCATAGATACATCAGGGCAGGTTACAATGGGAGCTTTAGGTGAAACATCAAAAAACAATGTGGAAAGTAACAAAGCTGTATTATATAAGTTAAATTTAGATGGAACAAATAGAGAGAAGATTTATACATTTGATGATAATTCTACAATAGAAGATTTTGTAATTGGTAGTGGTAATGGAATTTATTTGATTGCCAAAAAAGTTGAAACTAAATATACTGGTGGGAATGCTTATAGCACTTCTAGTGAACGAAAACTTATCTATTTAGATTTAAATACTAAAAAAGAATCTACTATTCTTTCTATGAATAGAAATGACAATATTGATTGGAAAGTTATTGGCAGTACAGAGCGAAGCCTTATTTTACACGGTATAGATTTAGGTGGACAAGTGACTGATGAAGAAAAACATAATAATAATGATTTGTATAAAAATTCTTCTGATGTTTTTGCACTTCTTGATATTGATAATGATACATTAAAAGAAGTTTATCGTGTGAAAGCACCTTCACGCACATATACGGTTGATGAAAAAAATTTGTATTATAACATAGATGGAAATAGCAAAATCTTAAAAATTGATTTAAAAACTGGTAAGGAAGAAACTTTAGCCAACTTATCTAGTGTTTGGGTTGATCGAGTAATTGATAATAAATTATTATGTATAACAAATAGTGGTAAAAATCCTATAAGTTATTTTATTGATGTAGATACAGGTAAGATGACAGAATCAAAACTTGTTAACAAGAGTACAGGATTTTCTATAGAAATAATTAGTACATCTCAAAAAGAAGTTTTAGCAATATATGATTCTGATGTTACTTTTAATAGTGATGGTTCATGGACAACTCATAGCAATAAATATGGAGTAATTAGTAAAGAAGATTTTTATTCTGGAAAAGATAATTTTAAAGGAATTAAAAGAGTTTATGGAGGTGAGTAAAATGCTAGAACTTGAACATATTTCAAAAGAATACAAAAATAAAAAAGCCCTTAAAGATGTTAATTTGATTTTTGAAAATGGAATATATGGACTTTTAGGTCCAAATGGAGCAGGGAAATCAACTCTTATGAATATAATAACGGGTAATTTAAGCCCAACAGAAGGAAATGTAAAATGGAATAAAGAAGATATAAAAAAATTGGGTGCTTCTTATAGAAGCTTACTAGGTTTTGCTCCACAACAGCAAGGAATGTATGATAGTTTTTCTGGCACAAGATTTCTTTCTTATATGGCGACTTTAAAAGGCATACCAAAAAAAGAGTTAAATAATGAAATTAAAAGAGTTCTAAATTATGTTAATATGATGGAAGTTAAAGACCAAAAAATAGGAACATACTCTGGAGGAATGAAACAAAGAATTTTAATAGCACAAGCGATACTTGGAAACCCTAAAATAGTAGTTTTAGATGAACCTACTGTAGGGTTAGATCCGAAAGAGAGGGTACGAATAAGAGAAAGAATTGCTACATTATCAAAAGAAAAAATAATTTTAGTTTCTACACACGTTGTATCTGATATTGAGTCTGTGGCAAATAAAATTATTCTTATAAAAAAAGGAAAAATTATTGATATGGATTCAGTTGTGGCTCTTTGTGAAAAAAATAATGTTTCTAGTTTAGAAGAAGTATATATGAAATTATTTGGAGATGAATAGATATGTGGAGTTTAATCTATTTTGAATTAAAAAAAATATGGAATAAAAAAAGTTTTGTTTTTATAACTTGTTTATTGTTAATTATAAATATATTTTTCCTTTGGTACACAAATTTAGAAAATGAAAAAAAACCATCACTTTCTTCTTATAAAATGTTTCAAACTGAAATATTAAATATGAGTGAAAGTGAAAAAGAAGAATATGTAAAAAAATTAAAAAAGGATGTTGATGGTATTCATTTTGTAATAGATATATTAAATATGCAGAAAAATGAAATCGGAAGTTTTTTTGTTGAACAGGAATTGAATGAGAATCCAGGAGTTTTTGAAACCTATTATGAAATATATAAATCAGGAAATTATTTGCATTTCACATCATCATTAGAGCAAGAACAAATTTTTATTAATGAAATATATAATGAACAAGTCAAAGTATCAGGATATGATGATTATTTAGAAGGTATAAAAAAAGACAAAGGTAAATTAGAGGGTATTTCTATATTTAATAATCAAGATGAAAGTAACTTTTCTACTCGTAATATAAAGAAAAGTGCAAAAGATTATTCAAAGTTAAATTCTAGTAATGTTAAATTTATACCATCAAAAACAATAGTATCAACTATTGAAAATATAGGAACAGACATACTTTTGATTTTAATTACATTTTTATTTATTGGAAATTTAATAACTGAAGAAAAAGAAAAGAAGTTATTTTATGTTACTCGTAGTACAAAGTATGGAGTAGTACATAGTATTTTTGCCAAAATTATAGCCTTGTTTATTCATTGTATAATATTTAGCGTTTTGCTTTTTGGTATAAATTATTTGTTTTTTGGAATATTTGGTGGATTTCATGATTTAGGAATAAAATTGCAATCTTTGGCACCATATATGGAAAGCAATTTTAATGGAAGCATATTAGAATATCTTATTATTTCTATACTAACAAAAGGAATCGTTGTATTTGGAATCGGGACTATTATTACAGCCATTTGCATTATCTCCGATAGTATGATACTTCCATATATGTTAGGTATTTCATTTTTAGGTATAAGTTGGTTATTTTATAAAATTATACCAGCAGTATCTAATCTTAATATAATAAAGCACTTAAATATATTTGGTATTTTAAAAACAGAAAATTTATATGGTTCATATTTAAACTTTAATTTTTTTGAATATCCAATTTCAAGAATAACTTTTTCTTGGATTATGATAGTGGGGTTACTCATACTGGGAATTTTCTTGTGTGTTAAGTTCTTTTTAAAAGGTAAAAGTTTAGAATTAAAAAGATCCACTAAGAACTTTATATTGAAATTTAAACCACATACTTCTTTATTTAAACACGAACTTTATAAAATTTTAATAACTAATAAAGGAATTATAATCATTTTGATATTTAATCTGTTAATCTGTTATAACGAATTACAAAGAAGATATAGTCCATCACTTCAAGAGCAATATTATCAAAATATTATGTTGAAATTAGAGGGAAAACCAACTGAAGAAAAAACAGAACTTATTAAAGTAGAAAAATCAAGATTTGATGAAGCCTTTTCAAAAATATCAGAAATTGATGAACAAATGGTAAGAGGTGAGATAAACGATACAACTGGAGAAGCCATGAAAGTAAAATGGTATAGTATTACTGCTTTTTATCCTATCTTTGAGAAAGTATTAGAACAAGATAAGTATGTAAAAGAAAATGATGGAAATTACATTTATGATACTGGATACTTATATTTATTTGGAGTAATGGATGATGGCATACTCAATGACTTTATTCTACTCACTCTAAGTATTATATTTATGTTTTGCAACGTTATGGCGATTGAGTATCAAAATAAGGCAGTAAATATACTTCAAGCGACAAAAAAAGGAAAAAAAGCAATTATTAAAACTAAAGTCAAGGCAACAATGATTATTGTTTTATTACTTTGCATTTTACCATTTGTTTGTAGATTCATTAGTGTTTCTAGCTCATTCCCGATAAATGGCTTTTTGCTATCAGCAAAAGATATATCTATTTATCATAATTTGCCATCTGGAATACTGGTGATAGGTTTGATTTTATTAAAAATCTTTATCCAAGCTTTCTCTGGAATAATTATGGCAACGCTTATTTTAACTATTTCTGCTTGGAAAAAAAATAATGTTCAAACTATATTTTTGGGGCTTTTGATACTTTGTGTGCCTTTAGTATTAATTTTATTGGGTTTCGAGTATATGAAATTATTTTCGTTATATCCTTTATATTCATATACATTTGGAAACTAAATATAAGTTTTAAATTTAACTCATTTTAAATAAAAAAAGAAAGGATTTTTATGAAATATTTGTCTGAAATAATTAGGAAAGTAGGATATTATCAAACGGGATAATGATTAAGTTACTTGTACTAGAAGATGATCCAGAAGTAAGATATGGAATCTACGATTATTTAAAACAAAATTATGAAGCATTTGTTACCAATGATGAAAAAGAAGTTTTTAGAATTTTGAATTAGACGAATATAGACTTAATTATTTTTGATTATTCGATAATTAGTATAAATTTAAAACAATTTGTTGCAGCATTAAAGACAAGCAACGATAAAATACTTACAATGATATTGTCAGCCCAACTGGAAGATAGTGATAAAAAATGCCTATTCCAAAGTGATATTGACGAATATATAAATTAGCCATTCGATAGTTGGAATTACAATTTAGAATAGAACACCTACTGAAAAAAACAAAGTAATTAATATAGAAACTAATTAAAACAGATGACTTAATAATAAATTGTGAAACTAACATAGTAGTTTATTGTGATAACAAATTAGAATTTTTCAATAAAGAATTTAAAATATTGTATCATTTGTTCACTTCTCCCAACAAGCCAGTCTATTGAATAGTTACAATTTTGGGCTAACTGTTTAAGTATAAGGGTTTGAATCATATTTTTTGATTTTTATATTCAGAATATGTACTTATGTGAATAGCTAATTCAAATTTGATATGTATATTGCGACATAGTCAGTTATAACCAAACATGTAGATTGCAATTATTCATAATGGACATTCTAGTCATGTAGAGTGTGTAAATGTGCTAGAAAATAAGGAGAATAGCTAAGTATAAGTAATCACATAATAAAAAGATAAGTAGAAAATAAAAGTTTTCCAAAAACACCTATTTTTGACGAACTAAAGAATCGATGTTATTATAAGATAGCAATTTAACAAGGGTGGAGTAAAATATGAAAAGAAAGAATAAAAAAAGAGTATTTATTGCTTCTATAGGAGTATCTGCTTTTTTATTAGGGTTAACTCCTAAACTAACTCAGGCAAATAGTGCTACAGATATAATAAGTATACAGGACTACAATGCTGAAAAGAGTTTAAAAGAATTAAAGATTCCTATAAACTATAACAAAATTTTATATTTAATAGAGAATAGTAATTCATTAAGCGAAGAAGATGCACAATTATTAAAAAATGAAAAATTACTTACAGATATCATACCCTACTACAATGGAACCTACATGGATTATTTGGCTACTTTAAAATTTAACGACATCCATATTAATCCTTTTTCTCCTTATGAATATTTGGGCGCAGAAGGGTTTTATAATACTTGTGTGCCAAATGTAATAAATATTAAAGAGTTTTCTAAAAACTATGAAAATACATTAATCCATGAGTATATGCATATGACACAATTTACACAATCAGCAAGTGATTTCCTATATTTAAAAGAGTGTTTAGCAGAAATAGTAAAATATGAATACTATGGATTGAATATAAATGATTATTATAATGGAGTTCAAAACACTAGAATTTTGCTAGAAATAGTCGGAGGAACACCACTTTGGAAACTAGCTTATAGCAATGATAAGACAGAGTTAGTAGAAATAATACAAAATCATATGAGTGAGGAAGATGCCAATACTTTGCTAGGATATTTTAGTGAAAGACCTGGAAAATATGAAAATGAGACAGATAGAAAAATAAGAGCTTTATTAGAAACCTTATATGAAAATATGCATAATACGAAGATAAAAGATAATCCTTATATAAAATATTTACTAGAATATAATTTAAAAAATCGTTATTATTTTAATTCAAATTTGATTACTTCAAAACAACCATATTATTATGAAGAGGATAGCTTGAAAGATTTAGAGGTTTTTTTGATAAAAAGAGTCGTCTCATATGAGCAATTTGCATCGCCAGAAAAAAGAAGAGAAGATAGCGATTTAGAACTTAAAAATTTAATAGATGAAGGAAGTTTTGGAACAAAAGAAATAGTATACCAAAAATATGCTCTTAATTTAGATGAGAAAAGCATAAATGTTCTTAAGGCTGCAGGGTTTACAGTCGAAAAATGTCTAACAACTTCCTATCTATTAACAAACACGTACGAGTTTTTAATAGAAGATTTAAGAATTTACTTGCCAAATGTTTATGAACAAGGATATGCAAGACTCAAAAATTCTTTAGATGGAACAAAATTAACATATAATATGCAAAAGAGACACAATAGAAAGATATAATGAGTTAATATAACATAAGAAGATGATAAAGAAAAAAGTCTTCTTTTTTTTATAAAATATTTTTCATGTTGGGAATGTGTTATAATAATAAAAAAAGGAGAGGTAAAATGAGTAGAAGAGTAACTACAGAAAAAGAAGAACTTTATCCTGTATTAACGCTAGAAAGTGATTATCAAGAAAAGCAAGAACTCATAGCGCATAGCTTTTCTTCTAAAAGTTGGGAGTCTAAATGTTTGCTTGGAAGATCTGCTATGAATAAAGGAGAAAAAGAGGAAGAAGAAATCCTTGCTTGCTATGATGACTTAAAAGAAAAAATGACTTTGCAAATAAAAAACAAAGTGTCAAAAGAATAATAACTATGCTATAATATTTCTAACAAAGGACGTGATTACATGGAATACAATGTAATAAAAAATGCTGATAAAATAGTAAATGCTTCTTCATATGTTGTAAAAACTCCAAAAAATTATAAAAACAAATGGGCAACTTTATTTGGTAATAAAAATCCAATAAAATTGGAATTAGGAATGGGCAGAGGAGACTTCATTATTGAAATGGCAAAAACCAATCCAAATATAAATTTTATAGGATTAGAAATATCAGATTCTCAAATGGTAATGGCGGTAGAAAACTTACAAAATTCAAATCTTCAAAACATCAAACTAATTCATGCAGACGCTGCCCTTTTGGCTGAATTTTTTGGCAAAGAAATAGATACTATTTATTTAACATTTAGTGAACCATGGCCTAAAGCAATTGATGAAAAGAAAAGATTTACTCATGGTAGCTATTTACGTTTATACGATAAGATATTTAAAAAGACCAAACATATTATCCTAAAAACAGATAACAAAGGATTCTTTGCTTATTCTTTATGTAGCTTATCAAATTATTGGTATGTATTTAAAAAAATTAGTTTGGATTTACACCATGAAGAAATCCCTATAAAAAATGTAATGACAAACTATGAAAAGCAATATCTAAAAGAAGGAAGACCAATCTACTATTGTGATGCCATTTTTGAAGGATAGTTTTAAAGTCCTTTTTTGGGCTCGCTATGTAGGGCTTATGATATAATAAAAAAGAGGTGAGAAAGTGGATACAAAAAAACAAATCAATATTGCAATTTGTGTATTCTGTATTATGGTACTAATCTGTGTTATTGTCTACATCACACAAACAAGAGAAGAAAATGTAGAAGACCTAAATATTGTTGTTTATAAATATGATGAGGAAACAGAAACGTACTATCCATGTGGATTAAGTACAGAAGATGCTCTAACTATAAAAAAAGAAATTCAAAAGGCAAAATTACTTACAGAAAAAGAGCAAGCAGAAGCAACTCAAATCAATGGCAACTATAAAATTATGTATGGAGAAAATGATAATGATTTTGTAGCTTTTGATAATGACGAAGACAATATTTTGTATGTAGGAAAGCAAGCAAGACTATATAGTTTTTCATCAAAGATGTATAATATAGCCATAAATACATGTAATTAAGGAGAAAAATATGAAAAAAATAATTAATCTTTTAATAACAATTGTACTAGGAGGAATTCTTTATTATTTAACACTACCTGCCATCAATTTAAATAATATTGGTTTTTATCTTTATATAAGTGCCTTAATATTAATTTATACCTTCTTAGATAGCATTTCACAAGATAAAATACAAGTTATAAGAAAAGGAATAGAATTTAAAAATAAGCCAACTTTTTTATATGCCTTAGGTGGAGTTGTAGGACTTGGTTTTCTTATTCTATTTGTAAATCTAATATGTTCACCTATGTTCAATGCTAAAAGTTACCAAAAAAGAATTACAGTGGAAGAAAATGGGAACTTAATAGAAGATTTACCAGAGGTTAACTTTAACCAACTGCCTTTGCTAGATAGAGCTTCTTCCGAAGTTCTAGGAGATAGAGTAATGGGACAGATGAGTGAATTAGTTAGCCAGTTTAATGTATCTGATTTATATACTCAAATTAATTATAACGATACAATCATGCGTGTAACTCCCCTTGAATATGCTGATGCTATCAAATGGCTGACGAATAGAAAGAATGGGGTAGAAGGATATATTACTGTAAATAGTGTAAATGGGGAGACCAACTTAGTTCGTTTAGAAAAAGGAATGAAATATGCCCCTAGTGCTTTATTTAATGAAAATCTTCATCGTAAGTTAAGATTTACTTATCCAACCCTAAACTTTGGGGACATATCGTTCGAGATAGATAATGAAGGAAAACCATATTATATTGTTCCTATTATTAAATATACAGCAGTAGGGCTAAAAGCTAAAGTAAATGGAGTCATAATATTTGACCCAGTGACTGGAAATTCTTCAAAATATAAAATGGAGGAAGTTCCTAACTGGGTAGATATAGCGTATTCAGCTGAGTTAGTATTAGAACAAGTTGATGATTGGGGATCTTATAAAAACGGATTCTTCAATAGTATCTTTAGTCAAAAAAATGTAGTTGTTACTACTGATGGTTATAATTACTTAGCAATGAATGATGATATTTATCTTTATACAGGGATTACTTCTGTAGTTGCAGATGAATCAAATATTGGCTTTATTCTAACCAATATGCGTACAGGAAAAACAACTTATTATAATGTTCCAGGAGCAGAAGAATATAGTGCTATGAGTAGTGCTGAAGGTTTAGTACAAGATATGGGCTACAAATCAACCTTTCCACTCCTAATTAATTTAAAGGGAAATCCAACGTACTTAGTAAGTTTAAAAGATTCAAGTGGTTTAGTTAAAATGTATGGCTTTGTTGATGTGAAAGATTACCAAAAGGTAACTGTAACAGATGCTTCCAAAGGAATTATAGCTGCCAAAGATAACTACTTAAATAGCAATAAAAAAGAAGCAGACGATAAAGATTTAGTTATCAAAGAAATAAGAGTTGAAAGTATTACGTCAGCTATCCTAAATGGATATACCTATTATTATCTAGAGGCAGAAAATAAACGTTTTAAATGTTCTATTAACTTAAGTGACACCCTTCCATTTATAAAAGTAGGAAATACCTTAAAAATAGGATACTATGATACAACAGATGAAATAATAGAAATAGAAAAAATATATGAAAAAGAACTTCAAAATTAAATTGAAGTCCTTTTTATTCAGATTAAATTACGTAAGATACCAAATAAAATAACAACAATAAGTAAAATAGTCCATATCCATTTAGGCATCTTCATACATATATTTTCATCCTCTTTATCTACAATATATAAATAATGTGTATACACAAAATAGAGTAGAAAAAAAGGAATCAATATAAAAACTAAAGGATTATAGAAAAAAGCATCCTTTAATCGAAATTCTATAATAGAGAAAATGCATCTAGTAATACCACACCCTGGACACAAATACCCAGTAAACTTATTTATTGGACAAGGAATGCCAAAATTATATTTAGAATTTAAAAAGTAATATCCAAGTAATAATCCTAATAAAAAGATTACTTTGCATATTACTTTTATTATTCTCTGTCTCATTAAGCTGCAAATTTATTTAAATCATTTTGAATTAAAGCATAACTTACAATTCCGAAACCAAATAACCCAAGTAATAAATATACAACTGAATTATCACTGATATCTTTACCATAAGTTTGACCAGCTAAATAAATTTGTTTTCCCATTTTATAGTGCCAATAAATACCATAAATGCCACAAGTTAAAATGGTATACAATAAAGCTAAACCTCCGCTTGTACGATTATCATTACTTACCTTATTCACTTCATCTGTCATAACAATAAACCAATAAAGAGAATAAATACCACATGTAATTAAAGATAATATAATAGCTAGTACAATCTCTCTTTTTGCAACAAGTGGAGTAGAATTAGTAGATGTATTGTTCACATTAACATTTACATTCACTTGTTCATTAGTTGTAGTCGCATTCCCACAATTATTACAGAAACTTGCATTATCATCTAATTTTGTACCACACTTAGCACAATATTTTGCCATATAAACACTTCCTCTCTACTAAAAATTATATCATATATTTATAATAAAAAAAGACTTATTTAATAAGATTATTATAGGTGAATATATGAATCAATTAGAAATCCTTTTAATCTCATTTAGTGTTGCAGCAGATGCCTTTACTGTATCTCTAGCAAAAGGCTTATCAAAAAAAGAATTACAAAAAAAAGATGCTATAAAAATAGCCTGCTATTTTTCTTTATTTCAAATCCTTATGCCTTTAATAGGATACAAATTAGGAACCAATTACGCATTTTATATCATAAAATTTGCTCATATAATAGTTTCCTTTATATTAGCTATCATTGGTTTAAAAATGTTAACAGATTGTAATAAAGAAGAAAATGTAAATGATCGCTTAGATTTTAAAGAAATGCTCATCTTAAGTATTTCCACTTCAATAGATGCTTTAGCAATAGGTTTATCTTTTTCATTAATTCGTGTAAACTTAATAAATGCAATCCTCTCGATTGGATTTATAACTTTTATAACATGCTATTTTGGTGCAATAATGGGCAATAAAATAGGAAATAAGTATAAAGATAAAGCTCAATTTATTGGAGCAATTATTTTAATAATATTAGCAATAAAAATATTTTTATACAAATAATCTATATAAAATAAGTTTTATAATTATGATATGATGGCAATTGTAGTTAGGATGATAGAAATGAATAGTAGTAAAATAGGAAAATTTATTAAAGAAAAGAGAAAAGAACGTGATTTAACACAAAATGATTTAGCAGAGCATCTACTAACAAGTAGAGAAAATATATCAAAATGGGAACGAGGTTTAGCCATACCCAATACAGAATATTTAAAACCTTTATGTGAAAAGTTAGAAATTAGTGTAACAGAATTATTAGCAGCCAAACAAGATGAAATGGAAGAACAAGAAGTTGTCTATGAATTATTATATAAAAAAGATAAATATCGAAAAGTAATTCAGTACATAAGTATGTTATTATTTATAACAGTATTTTGTTTTCTTGGTTATTTCTTTATTACGAATTATAAATCTTTAAAGATATATTTAATTACAGCAGAAACAGATAGTATCCATTTACATAATAGTATACTTGTTGTCTCAAAAGATAAAATATATCTCACTTTAAATAGTGAAGAAAATATTGATTCTGCCAAAATATATTTCGAAGACAATAAAGAAAAATATGTTATCTTTGAAACAAAAGAAAGTAAAACGGTTATCATTGATTATATAAGTTATAATGAATATATTAATAAGAGTAATATAGATGATATTATAGATAAACTTTATATAGAATATACAATTAACAATGAAATAAAAACCTCTAAATTAAAAATAAGTAAAGATTATGAAAATGCTCTTATTAAAGAAGAACTACAAACAGATAATCCTGTCCTAGAATTAGAACCAACTACAAAAGAAATAACACCTCAAACCGAAAATGACACTATCGTTATAAAAGATAACCAGGATACTTGGTTGATTTACGGAACTAAATTAAATTTATTATATTGTAATAGTGATTTTGTGTATGACATAAGTGCAAAAGAGTGTTTATCAAGTAAATGTGATGAAGAGAAAATAAATACTTTCTTAAAGAAACATTACAAAAATGGCGAATGGAACAAATAGTTCCTTTACTAGAAAACAAAACTGATTTATGCTTAGATACGGAAAGGAGGGGAATATGAAGAAAACATTATTTATTTTTATGTTATTTGGATTATTTACTTTTTTAACTCCAGTAGTAAAAGCAGAAGTAATTTTAACCGACAAAGAAAAGAATTTTGTAAAAGAAGTTTATTCAGAAGAATATTTGAATGATATGACGGAAGAACAAAAACTACGGGTAAGAGAGTGGGATCTCGATAATAAAGAAGTAGAAACAAATAGCATAGAAGAAAAAGAAAAGGTTTTGACTAGAGGAGATTATTTTGCATCATCAGCAAAAAGTGTATCTATTACAAAAGCTTGTAATACAGATGCCTGTTCCATTGTGGTTATCGCAAAATGGAATGGCTCACCAAGTGTTCGTAGTTACGATGTGATGGGTGCACGTTTTACAGGAACCATTACACCTTACCAATACAAAAATGGAGTTACCTATATTGAAACAGACGATGTAAATTCAACTTGCGTCAATTACCAAAATTTATCAAATGGCTTTGGATGCAGTTTTAAGCTTTCAGAAACTGCAAAATCGTTTTATATTACACAGTCTTTTAGCGTAGTTGGTTCAGGAACAATATATGCCAGTTACCAACACGCCATGACAAGTACTTCTTTAACCATAAGTAAACAATATACCCTAGCTTATGCCGGTTTTGGAAAAGTCTTCGATTTCTACGGTACAGCTAGATCTGTCTATGACCAAATGAATGGCGTAGATATTACTATATAATTTTTTTAATATTTCTAATTACACACATTTATTACATGGAAGAAAACATTCTTCCTTTTTTTGACTTCTTGTTATAAAATAATACAAAAGGACTGATTGGATGAACTTGGAAAAGGATAAATATATTATTGTTGAAATTATTCCTACAGCACTTACACCAGAAAAAGGAGATATTATTCAAATTTCGGCATTAAAGTGTAAAGGATTAAAATTGATTAATCGTTTTGATTATCGATTAGAAGAAAAACATATTTATATAAAAGATTTTTTAGATATAATTTCCTATGACAAAGAAGCTTTTGTTTATAAAGAAACAACAAAAGAAATTTTAGAAGAATTTTCTAAATGGAGTGAAAACTTACCTATTTTGCTATTAAATAATCAATACACAAAAAACTTTTTAAAAGATTGTCCAAATCATTTAGAAGAAATAGAACCTTATTTAGGAATGGAATATGATGACAATATAATTGAAAAATTAATTGAAAAAAATAACATAGAACCTACAAATTACATCGTAGATATTCTTTATGAATCAATCATTAAAACAATCTAAAAGTATGATATAATAAAAAGTAAAGAGGGATTTTAAATGATAGTAAGCAATGTATTTAAAATTATATTAAATGTACTAAGTATATTATTATATAGTATCGTTTTAAGTATTTTATATTTTGTTACAAAAATAAATACAAGTTATATAATTGTTATATTAATACCTTTAGTAGTATTAATTATGATTCTATCTATTGATACTCTTATTAATTTATTTCTTAATATAAGTATTTTAATTTTTGGAAGAAATGATAATGTAGAATTTATTGAAAAAATAGAAATGAAAAAAGAAACAATAAATGAGATAAAGAGTAGAGGACTTCTTCTTGTCTTATTAGCTTTACTTTTTATAACAATGGTATTAGATATCTTGTTATGTCTAAAAAATAATAAGATTATCTTATTAGCTATATCAATTGTTATATGGATTCTTTTAATTTCTATTGTGATAAAATGTATCCTTAAAAAGAAAAAAAGAAACTTCTAGAAAAGAGCTGTAAAATGAAAAAAAAGAAAAAGAGCATTTCAGAAAAGAAAGCAAACAAGAAGCTGGTTTTATTGTTTCTTCTTCTTTTTCTTGTTGTATTTGTTTCTTTATTAGATAAAAATAGAAAAGAAGAAAAACAAATGAATGAACAAGTTATTTACTTTACTGGAGAAATAAATTCACCAAACTATGCAGCTAATCTTCTTGACCAATTAGATGGAAAAAACAAAATTATTTCACCCTATAACTTAAATAGTAGTTTAATACTTCTTTATGAATTTACAGATAATAATACAAAAAAAGAAATTGAAACATTTTTAGGTGCCGAAATATCAAAAAGTTACCCTTATGAATTAGAAGTAAAAAGGAAATACGAATATAATAAAAAATATGAAAAATTATATTTAGAATATATACAAAACTTCTTTGGAGAGAATTATCAGGAAATAATTATTACTAATTTAAAAGGACTAAAAAAACAAGAGAAAGATAAACTTCTTGTTCTGTTAAATCAACTGGATATGTCTTATAAAAGTATGATAGGCGAGCAGATATTTACTATAGAAAGTATTCAAAAGTATAAAACGACCAAAGAAGATGAACAAAAAAACGCCAATCATATAAAAACTATAATAAATAAAACATTAGATATTTATGAAACATATAGTATAAAAAAAGAAATAAAAAATATAAATTATCTTTATTTTAATGAAGCAGATTTTACAAAAAAAGAACAAACATTACTTATAAAGCAACTAGAAAACAACGCCAAACAAAAAATTGACTTTTTTAATATAGTCGAAAGTACAAAAATAGATGATAGAATAAGAAAAGAAACAAACGAGAAAATTAAATATATAACGGAAACAATAGATTTAGAAGGTAGTCATTTTTTGTCTATAAATACTCTTTATTTTCATTCTAATTGGGAAATTCCAATTGAAAAGAAAAGAATCAAATATGTAGAATTTGAAAATGAAAAGAAAGAAAAACAAATTGTGGAAATGATGTATGAATATGTAGACGAATATTACGAAAATGAATATGCAAAAGGATTTAGAAAAGAATTCGAAGGAGAAGACTATAGCTTTATTGGTATTTTACCAAAAGAAGGAATTGGAACTGCAAGTTCCATAAATTTAAATGAATTATTATCTAATAAAAAAGAAGAAAAAGCATTAATTGGAATTCCTAAATTTACGATTACAAAAGAAATAGATTGTAAGACAATATTAGAACAAAATAATATAAAAGAATTGTTTTCTAAAGAAGCAGATTTTAGCAAGATAAATAAAGAATCATTAAAATTAGATGCCATGATTCAAAAAACATCCTTTACGATTGCAGAAAAAGGAAGTGTAGAAAGTGAAATAGAAAGCACAGACTTAGAAACGACATATCAAGAAAAAAACACAACAGAAATAGTACTAAATAAACCTTTTTACTATTTGGTTTTGCAAAAAGAAACACAAGACATATTATATATAGGAAAATTAAGTACATTAAAAAATGGCTAGTTGGCCATTTTTTTTAGATAAGAAATAATCTCATCAAGTTCTTGATTGGTAATTAAATTATTTTTAGCATCAGGAAAATCTTCATTTTCAATTTTAGCCAATATAAAATCATATTTTTTTAATGCTCCATTTTCTTGAATTAACTTTTCATATTCTCTTTCAGTTAGAACGGATAATAAAGCAGAAAGTAGATCTTCTATCTCTTCAAACTTTTTATTTCTCATCAACAACACCTTACTAATAAAATTATACCACAAAATAGCTTATAAGCAAAATTATGTGACTTTTTTTAGTTTGGAAATAAATAGTAAAAAATGCATTAGTCAACTAAAAGTAGACAATTTATTTAATATAATTTAAAGATTTAAATTGAGAAGGAGTTAAATAATTTAAAGCCGCTTGTGGCCTTTCATTATTAAAATAATAAATGTAATTATCAATTTCTCTAAAAATATCATTAGAAGAATTAATATTAAAATCAATAAATAGTTCTTCTTTAATTCAACCATTAATGGCCTCCATAGCTCCGTTTTCAGTAGGCGTTCCTGGTTTAGACATAGAATGTATGATATTATAAAGAGGAAGAAATTGATTAAATTTCTTTGAAGAGTATACAGAACTTTGGTTGGAGTGGAGAATCATATCGAGGTCTTTATATTCTTCTTTTTTATGCAAGACATCAATTAAAGCAAGGTGATAGGTAGAAGGATCTCCCTTTTTATTAGATAAGGAGTAAGAAATAATTTCATTATTAAATAAATCCATAAATAAAGTTAATTCGTAATAATGATTGTTCGCCCAAAAGGCAGTCATATCAGAAACAACAATTTGAAAAGGTCTAAGAGG
>CAOJRT010000015.1 GCA_948442255.1 uncultured Caryophanales bacterium
ATTCATGTGTCTTTTTCAATGCATCTTTGTTGCACTTCAGATTTAAATTAACAAAAGTTTTGGAAATTGACGAATAAATGCAGATGTGTTAGTATAATGTCATCAGTGAAGAACTGGTGAATATAATAAATAATAAAGGATGTTATTTATATGAAAAAAATTATAATCAATAATACTTGGCGTCATATAGGTAACACTTATACATATCGATAATTAATTCGATTATAGGTATAAGTGGATTTTTGCATTGCTTATACCTGTATGAAAAATAAATGAATTAAACAATAAAAGGGAATACAGGTTTAAAAACTATAACTTGTATTCCTTTTTTTCTATTAGAAAATTATAGATATAGTATTTCAAATGGTTAAGCAATGTAATAAAGATTTTTAAAAGGAAAGGGAAATAATATGGAGGTAAAAGAAATATTAAAAAAATTAGTTAGTTATAATACAATCAAAGATAATCAAAATAAAGAAATTATGGATTTTATTGAGAATTATTTAAAAAAGTATAATTTCACTATTAAAAGAATTAATAAATGTTTAGTTGCTTATAATAGTGAAATACCTAATATTGGGTTTATTGGACACACAGATACAGTTGATTATGAATCATGGGGTGGTGATCCATTTACTCTTCAAGAAAATGAAGATAAGTTAATTGGTCTTGGTGCTTGTGATATGAAAGGTGGATTAGCTGCAATATTATCTACTATTTCAAAATTAGATTTGACTAAAAATAAATTAGCGCTATATTTTACTAATGATGAAGAGATTAGTTTTGAAGGAATAAAAAATATTAGAAAATTTATTGTTCCTGAAAATATCATTATTGGAGAACCAACAAACAATATACCTATCTATGGTACTAAAGGGGTTTTGGAATTAAAAATCGAATTTTATGGAATAAAGTGCCATTCATCAACTCCCGAGAAAGGTGTTAGTGCAATTTATGAAAGCATTAAATTTATTGAGAGTATCCAAGATTATTATGAAAATGAAATTAAAAAGGAGATAGTATCAGACTTTGAAGTTCCTTATACAACCATGAATATAGGGATGATTAAAGGTGGAGAATCAGTTAACTCTGTAGCTGGAAAATGTGAGATTAGTATAGATTTTAGAATTGCAAAAAAAGAACATCTAGAAAGTATAACTAAAAAGATTAAAGACTTATTAAAACAATATAATTCTAAATTAACAATAAAGCAGAGTATTCCGCCTAAAATAAATAAAACTGATATAGGCTTCTTAGAAGAAATATCTTCAACCAAGCAAGCAAAGTGTTATTTAACAGAAGGTTCCTATATTGATAAGAATTTTATTATATTAGGACCTGGTCCAGATACATCTCATCAAAAAAATGAATACGTAAATTTAAGTTCACTAAAAGAAACAGAAAGATTATATGAAAAAATAATAGAGTTTTATAATGAAAGGAAGTAGAATATGAAAATAATAGATTACAATAAGACTTTAGATAAAAAGAAAATTGCCGATTCGGCATATAGGATTTGTGGAAATGCAGAATTTCCTGTTGAATATCAAGATGTTTATGAACATTTATTTGAAAATGATAATTTAATTTTAAAACTATTGTTAAATGAAGAAAATAGTCTAGCAGGTTTTGGAGTTTTTGAAAATTATAGAATATTTTTAGAAAGTCAGATAATAACAATGCTTTATTTATCTGGAATGGTTATTGATCCTAAATATCAAGGAAAAAATATTTCTAGAGAGATTATAAAAAATGCTTATAAACAATTACAATCAGATTTAATTTCTCTACGAACACAAAATATTGCTATGGCAAAGTCATTACTAGATACATTTAATGATAATTTATTTGTGATGCCAGGAAATATTAATGATGCAATATTAAGTTGTTTAAGACAAGTTAGTCCATTTAAGGATATGGATGAACAAGGTGTTATTAGAGATTGTTATCCTAATCAATTATATTATAACTTAAATGCAATAGAAGAAAATTTTGGTATAAAATTACACTCTATGGATGCTTTAGGAGTTGTAATTGAACCAAGAAAAAATAAAAAAGTATTGTCCTTCTTTAATCAAATGGAAAAATAATAAAAGTGATATACAAAATTAATGCTATTTATATTGTTTTATAATAAATGAAAATATGCTAAAATATAAGTGAAAATAACTTTTTCAATTTATTTAAAAAAGAAAAAAAATGTATAGAAGTATGTTAGCAAGGTGTATTATGGAAACAAAAGAAGTATTAGAATTTTATAAACAAACGAGTCTATACACTGACTTAGGATTTTATAAAAGTTTTGCAAAAAGTTTGCCAGATAATATAAAAGAAATATGTGAATTACAAAGAAATCAAATAATTCATCCGTTTGATTTAAAAGATGAAGAAATGAGTAAAAATACAAATGCATTTTATGGAGATATGACAAAAGTAGATAAGACAAGTTTATGTTATGAAAATGATTTGTTTCCTACTGCACAGGCCATGTTAGCAGAATTACTAAGAAGGAATAAAAATTATACAAAAGATAGACTTATAGAAGATAAAATACATGTCTGTTGCAGAGAACAAGCAATATTATTAGCTAGTATTTTAAAAGCAAAAGGCATTTCAGCAAGAGTAAGGAGTGGATTTGCTAGATTCGTTTGTATAGGAAATCAAGAGGCTGGAGACCATTGGATTACGGAATATTATAATGAAGAACAAAAAAGGTGGGTTTTAGTAGATGCCGATATGTGTTTTGATGAAGAAACATTAAATGATTATGGTGTTGACTTTGATTTGATGGATATTCCTCGAGAAAATTTTATTTTTGGTGCAGAGGCCTATTTAAAATTAAGAAGCAAAACTCTATCCGAAAGAGAAATTGCCTATGCGTCGTCTCCAAGAATCTATGGGATAGAAGCTGCACTTCATGGATTATTTTATGATTTCCATTCCTTAATGAATAATGAAATCATATTTTTACATTTACCAAAATATATTAGAGATAAAAATTTTGAATTAAGTGAAGAAGAATATAAAGAATTAGACTCTTTAGCTAATCTTATGTTAAATCCTGATGAAAACTTTAAAGAAATCAAAAAAATTTGGGATACAACCTTAAAATTTAGAATACTGTCTGGTGGCATGAACTAATTAATAACCAAAAAAAGGATTAAAACATGAAAGAGTTTGAATAATAGGATAAAATATAAAAAAATCAAATGAACTTAATATAAAGAAAAAAATATATTATATTGACCCTTGTAAAAAAAAGAAGCAACCAAACAATCAACAAGATAAATTATAGAAGAAAAAATAATAAAAAAAGAAGGATTTTATGAAAAAATTAATATTGATAGGTGGTGTCGATTCTATCGGAGTCCCTTATACAAAAGATAATAAAAATAACCAAGGATTTTTTGAATTAATAGAAAAAAGATTGAAAAAAGAGTATGATTTAACAACAATAAACTGCTTTCATATGGCCTGCTATAATGATAATGATTATATTACAAATTTAATAACACAAGAAAAGACGATAGAGGAGATCAAAGAGGGACAAAATAAAATGTTAAAAAAATGTAAGTATGCAGGAGTTTATCCTTACTTAGAAATCCCCAAAAGCTTTCTAAATCACTACTTAATAGAAAAGGAAGATAAAAATACATATTTTATAGAATCTATAAAAAGAAACCAAGTCATTTTTATTTATTCTGCTTTTGTAAACGATTTATTAAAAAACCAAAAACTAAGTTTATTTAAATTATTAAGGCCTTGTAGAATAAAACAAGAACTGAATAATGTAAATATAACCCCCATTTTAAAAAAGATAGAAAAAAATATACAAACCTTGTTTAAACTAAACAAAGAAATGAAAATATACATAGTAGGTCTTTTTATTCCAACGAGAGTATCGTATATTAGAAAAAATCTAAAAAGCCTCATTTTAGAAATAAATAATTCATTAGCAAAATTAAGTGAAAAATATGATAATGTTATTTTTATCAACAATGAAAATTTGTGCAAAGATGATTTTAATAACATTGACTTTCACCCTAATAAAAAGGGTCATGAAAAAATATTTGCAAATTTTATAAATGTTTATAAGTAAGCGATAAAATAGTACTCTTCTTGCAAATGAAAAGCATTTATGAAATAATAAAGCCAACAGGAGGATTATATATGGTTTATAATGAAACACATAAATTTGTTGCTGTAATAAATAAAGATGTAGAAATAGGCAAAGCGCTTAATGCAATTGCACATTCAGTAGCAGGCTTAGTATCTTTAGCATCAGAAGGGGAAAAGGAAAAAATGAGCTTTGTTGATTTTGTGGATAAAGAGGAATCTGTTCACAAGAATATTTCAGGATTATCTTTAATTGTATTAAGAGGAAAAAATAATGAAATAAAAAAATTAAGAAAAAGTTTGATTGAAAATAATGTTCTTTATACAGATTTTACCGAAACGATGACAGGAGATACTTATAAAGAACAATTAGAAAAAACTTTAATGACTAGCGAAGAAGAAATGAAATACTTCTGTATAACAGCCTTTGGTAGTAAGGAAATCTTAGACCCACTGACTAGAAAATTCTCCTTATGGCACTAAAAATAAAAAATAGATAAATAGTATATAGATTTGAAAGAAGAATAAATATGGCTTTATTAAATATGTTAACTCCAAATAGAAAAAAACTTTTAGATGAATTAGGCATTACAAAAGAGGAAGATATTCCTACAAGCTTTTTTGATACAATTGAAAGCTATACAAGCGAGATTTGTAAAGAAGAACGATTTTGTTTAAGTAGCTTACACATTGCATTTCATAAACAAGGAGTTTTTTTTATAAAAGACGTTGTGGGGACTAATCATCATCTTTATGCAAACCACTCTTGGTTGGAAGCCTTTTTAACTTTAGACAATGGAGAAGAGTTACTAGAAGAATATTTTAATAATCTCCCCTTATTTGAGAAAAAACTTTAAAATTCAAAAAAACTTCCGTTGACATGGTTTATAAAGAAGAGAAATATTATATTTACGATAAAGAAGGAAGCGTAAATAATAAGTTAATTCTAATGAAGATAAAGTATTTAACATCTTTAGCAAAAGATAGTGAGAACAGAAAAAAATTAGAAGAGGATTTTAGCTTTTGTGGAAGAATAAGAATGTCTCCTAAAGAAGAGGTGGCGAGAAGTATTTACTACTTTATGTATCCTGATGGAACCTTTAAGGAATCTGGTTATTCTGTAATCAATAAAACGAATGATTCTAAAAGACCTTTATTTACGATAGTAACAAAAACACCAACACGTACCGTGATTATTAAGGATGATGTAAAAGAAGAAGATTTACTTCAATTAGTTAATCAAGAACCAGAGAAAAAAATGCTATAGCATAAAAGAACTTTTCATGACGTTTATAGAGTAAAAGTATTAGGATTAATAATAGCTTAATAAAAACTCTGCTATAAGAAAGGAGATAAACTATATGCAGTTATCAGAAATAAATAAGAAAAACTTAACAGATGAAGAAATAGAACAGATTGTTTATGAAGGAATACAAGATAGTGGCGAGAATGCTTATTATGGACTAGTATTTGGAAATAGCATGTTAATAAAAGAAAGAGTAAAAACGGCAATTGAAGCTTTCCAACAAAAAAGAATAAAAAAGATTATTTTTACAGGAGGAACTGGAGGAGTAAGCAACCAAAATCGAGATCCAATTGCTGAGGCAATAAAAATGAAAAAATTAGCAATTTATTTAGGAATAAAAGAAGAAGATATATTAATAGAAACGGAAGCAAATAACACTTTTGAAAATATAGATAACGCAATCAAATTAATGGATTCAACTTATTTAGATAAGATTATAATTATAACGAGCGAATTTCATTTAAAAAGATGTGTGGCAATTTTAAAAAAGAAATATCCATATATCAAGGTGATAACAATACCTTCAAAAGACGGATACTCTGATAAAGATAATTGGTTTCTATCAGACGCCAGTTATAATTCTGGCCGAAGTTTAGTAACATATGAGGCAAATCTTTTAATAAAATATGCCAAAGAAGAAAAAATAGCAGATTTAGAAATTACAGGATTTGATAATAAAAAGATTTTTAAATAGAAATAGATAAAAAAGGAAGTGATTTATTGATTAAAATGATTGTAGTCGATTTAGATGGAACAATTCTAAATGAAAAAAGACAAATAACTAAAAATACAATAAATTATCTCCATTCCTTAAAAGAAAAAGGCTTTATTATCGTAATTGCAACAGGAAGAATATATGCTTCTTCCTTATTAGCAACAGAAGGAGCAACATTTGCTAATTATTTGCTTACAGATGCAGGAACCTGTATATATGATTTAGAAAATAATAAAGTTATAAAAAAGGATTTAATTAGAAAGGAAACAATAGAAAAAATATTTTCCTATTATGATGATAGCTTTAACTTTATTGATGTTTGTGATCAGAATCACACTTATAAATATATTGAGGAATGTCATGAAGGAAGAAGTGTTATAGCAACAAAAGATTTAGATTATATTTTAACGCAATGCAATGAAATAACGCATGCTGCCATTTCCTTAAAAGACTACAATAGAGTACCTGCACTTTATACAAAATTAAAAAAAGAAATGACCGATGCGGACATTATCATCATGCAAGATTCTTTTAAAGAAAACAAATGGTTAGAAATATTTCCAAAAGGATGCAATAAATGGAATGCAATAACATATTTAGCCGAAACTTTATCTATTAAAGCAGAAGAAATTATGGCGTTTGGTGATGGAGGAAATGATATAGAAATGATTGAAAAATGTGGCTTTGGCATAGCAATGAAAAATGCTTTACCAAGTATAAAAGAAGTAGCAAATGATATTACAACATTTGATTATAAAGAAGAAGGCGTTATAAAATATTTAGAAAAATATTTTAGGAAAAACGAATAAGGGAAAATTAGGTATGAAAAAGAAAAAAAATTTTATTACTAGACATAGATGAAGTATTTTGCTTTAGTGGATTTTTAGAAGCAGTTAATGCATTTTTAGGAACTAGTTACGTCATAGATGATTTTACAGAATATTACATTGATGAAGTTGCAATTCCAAAAGAAAGATTTGCCGAATTTAATCAGTTTTTAAAAGGAAGAAATTTATATGAAAATGCCTTTGTTTTGCCAGAAGCAATTGAAACTATCAGGGCTCTTAACGAAGAATATGATATATATATTTGCTCCTCTTGTATTAATCCATTTGATATAGAAGGTTCTGGAAAACTATTTTATGATAAATACAATTTATTATTTGAAAAGTTACCTTTTATTGATCCTGGTCACTACATTTTTACAAGTGCAAAACATATGATTAGAGCAGATGTTCAAATAGATGATAGATTATCTAATTTAGACGAAAATATAGAAACTAGAATACTATTTACTTCTTACCATAACAAAGATATTAAATCCGAAGAATTAAAAGAAAAAGGTGTAATTCGTGCTGGGTATGACTGGCGTAATGGTTGGAGAGAAGTAAAAAAAATACTATTAGAAGAAAATGTAAAATAATACAAAAAATAGTTCTTTAGAAAAAAATATAAAAAAATTGCAAGAAAAATATAATGAAAAAGTAAAAAGGTGATTATATGGCGATAGATTCACATATGCATATAAATAATTATCAATTAGATAAACCTATTAAAGCGATGGCTTTAAAGCGGATAAACAAAGACCATAATATAGAAAAAGCAATCAATGTTGGTATAAATCTCTCCACAACAAGAGAAGCAATTGATTTAAGCGAACGACATAGCAAGCTTTATGTGGCAGCAGGAATACATCCGTTATACATAGAAAATCAGGATTTAAATGAATTATTTACTTTAGCTGATCATCCTCGTGTAGTAGCAATAGGAGAAATCGGTTTAGATAATACAGCTGATAATTATAAAGAACAACGTCGTTTCTTAATTTCACAAATATTAATAGCTAATAGTTTAAAGTTGCCAGTTATTATACATAGCAAAAATTGCAATTTTCAAATAGTAGAAATATTTAAAAAAATTGTAAAACCAAGATATGGCTGTGTTTTCCATTGTTTTAAGCCAGACGAAGAGACTTTAAATTATTTAATTGCTAATGATTATCTTGTTTCTTTTTCTGGTTTAATTACATATAAAAATGCAAAGCGAAGTCTTGAAATCGCACGTATCGTTCCAGATAACTTGTTTTTAGTTGAAACAGACAGCCCTTTCTTCCCACCAGAATCTTTGAGAGCAAGCGTAAACTATTCTTCTAACCTTATTTATGTTATAGAGAAACTTGCCGAAATAAGAGGGACTTCTTATATACAGGTAGAAAAAAGAACAAAAGAAAATACTCTTCGTTTGTTTCCCAAATTAAACTAAGACAGAAAACTGTCTTTTTGTTATACTATAAAGTAGGTGATTTAAATGTATATATATGAATATATTTCTCCTATAGGCATCCTTTATCTTATTGCCGATAAAGAAAATTTAAGAAAAATAGTTTTACCTAATGGTTTAAGTAAAATAAAAATAGAGTACCAAAAATTAGAAAACAAAGCTATCAAAAAAACCATTGAATGGTTAGATAAATATTTTAATCAAGAAATTCCAAAAGAACTTCCACCTCTCTTCTTAGAAGGAACAACATTCCAAAAAAAAATTTGGAATATTGTAAAGGAGATACCTTATGGACAAATAATTACTTATAAACAGGTAGGAGAAAAATTACATCTAAAATATTATCAAGCAATTGGCCAAGCAATCAAGAAAAATCCTATACCTATTCTAATTCCGTGTCATAGAGTAATCGGTTCTAATCATACGCTCATAGGATATGGAGGCGGGCTAGAAGTAAAGGAAAAACTATTAAATTTAGAAAATGTTAAACTTAGTTGACAAATTTCCATCCAAAATTGATAGCTTGCAACTATAAAATTAAATATACTTATCCCGAGGTGAAAAAATGAAAATAAATGAAAAATTATATGAACTAAGAAAAGAAGCACATCTTTCCCAAGAAGAAACAGCCGAAAAGCTTGGCGTTACAAGACAAACCATTTCAAAATGGGAAACAGGAGAATCAAGCCCTGATATTGATAAGATATTACCAATCTGCAATCTTTATCATATTGATACAGAAGAACTATTTAAAGGAATAAAAAAAGAAGAAGTTAACGAAGAAAAAAAAGAAAATAAAGAAAAAACAGCTTTTGTAATAGCTTTATCAGTATTTCTATATTTCCTTTCTGTAATATGGATTATTTTAGCAGAAACACAAACGAATATAAAGGATGAAATTGTTGTATCCATATTTCTTCTTATATGTGCACTGCCAACATGCTATTTAATCTATTATTTTGTATCTCTTCCAAAAAAAGAAAAAATAAAAAAAGAAGAGAACAAAGTATTAGTGAGAATAAAGAGTATTTTATCTCTTATTACTTTAATTATCTATCTTTTAATTAGTTTTACTACCATGAAGTGGGGAATTACATGGATAATATGGATAATATATGCAATCATAGAAGAAATTGTAGAAACTATTTTTACTATAAAGGAGGAAAAACATGAAAATGAATGTCATTAAGATTATTTTATTAACCATCATTGCTCTTTTACTAAGTGGAATTTTATTTGTATTATTAACTAAATATAAATTTGATTATATTAAATTTGGCGGTAGTGAAAAATTATTAAAAGAGGAGTCTTATGATATAAATAAAAAGAAAATAATTGTTAATACTTATGCAGCAGAAGTAGAGATTAAAGAAAGTAAAGATGAATTAATCCATATAGAATTATATGGTGAAAAAGAAACTGACTATATAATTGAAGAAAATGATAATTTGAAAATTGAAGACAAGAGTAAGCACAATATTTGTATTGGTTTCTGTTTTACAAATAGACATATTGTTGTTTATTTGCCTAATGACTATATTTCTGAGTTAGAATTAAAAACAATATCTGGAGATGTAACCTCAGAAATAGATTTTGTAAATAAGGCAACGATTGATACGACAAGTGGCGATGTAAAATTAAAAGGGAATGAAGAAATAAATATAAACACAGTGAGTGGAGATATCGAGATGGAAAATGCTACGAAAATAGACCTCGGTACAACAAGTGGAGATATAAAAATAGACTCTTTAAATTTAGAAAGTGATAGTTCTATTAATACAATAAGCGGATGTATCAAAATAAGCGAAACAAATGACATTTATATTGATACTCATACTGTTTCAGGAGATGTAAAGATAGAACATAATAATCGCCATGCTGATATTGATTTAAAAATAAATACGACAAGTGGAGACATTCGTATAAAAAATTAGTATAAAGTAATTAATTTGTGTTATAATAATAATGTACTTAAAAAGTATATTATATTTGCCGAGATAGTTGTAACGTTAGAACATATGCGTCGTTTGCATAAGGTGACTTGTTTAACTCAGTCTCTCGGCACCAAATTGAATGATAACTCGAACTTTTCGAGTATTAAAAGAGCGACTTGTAAAAATGTCGTTTTTATTTATAATAAAACAAATAAATATCATTTGAAATGAAGAAATTCAAAATGAAATGTGACATAAAGTATGTTGGAAAAAAGCGCAATGGAATACCACAATATTATTGTTCTATTCATAAATCAAATGCTTTTGATAAAAAAGGGAATAAACTTGAAGAATGCTTATGCAATTATAAGGAGATATTTGCTAACGATATAGATATAAAAAAGACAAAAGTTGAAAATATAAAAATTATATATACAAATATTTTAGAGAATCCAGTCCCAACTATTTAATAAATAATAAAGAATTTAATGGTGTTTTAAAGTTTGATAACTGTATTTTAACTTATAAAGATTTGACAGAGACTCTGTTATCCAAATTAAATAATGTAACTACAGAAATAGTAAAATGTAATCATTGCCATCAATATCATTCTGACAACGGAAAATTCGTCTATACACCTCATAGAATGCATCTTTGTTTATATTGTAGGCATTTATTTAGAGTAAAAGAAAAAATATAGAAAATGAATTTTTAATGATTTATAATATACCTACAATAAAATTAAATAATAGAATAAGCAAGCTAGATAATAAATGTTTAGTTGAATATGACTTATTTAAAGGCGCACTATTAATCAACAAAGAAAATGTGAATAGAATAGTAATGAAAGAAAAAGAATTAGTATTATTGACTTTTTAAATAATTTTTAGAAAATGAATTTTAGTTTTTCTTTTTTTATTGAGTTTTTCATTAGTATATAATATTCTTTATAATAAAGATAAAAAATGTGATAGAAAGTATGTTATAATTAAATGAATTATATTAATATTGGACCAATAGAAAGGAATTAAGATGCGAGAACAATTTGTGGCAATGAAAGCCTTTATAGTTGACGAAAAAAATGATACTATATTTTTGATGCGTAAAGGAACTAAAGATATTTTAAATTCAGGGAAATGGGAAGTTCCAGGCGGAAAAATGGAATTTAGTGAAACAACAACAGAAACCTTTAAAAGAGAAGTGAAAGAAGAAAGTGGTTTAGATATCGAAGTTGGAAGCTATTATACAACACCATGGCAATGGATATTTACAAAACCAAACGGAGTTGAAACACAAATTATAGCGGTTGGTAAGATTTGTCAAGCTTCAAGTAGAAAAATTGATTTTAGCAAACAAACTGCTACTGACGATTTAATAGAAGGAAGATGGGTTACTATAAGAGAAGTTTTACATTATGATTTAATACCAAATTTTATTCCTACTATGCAAGGGTTTGTTGAATTCTATTTTGATACAAAAGGAAAAGGCTTATCAGTTTTTGAAGCAGAAATAGAGCCACCGATTTCTACTTCAGAATACACAGGAGAATCATTGTCTAAGCATCTTTGAAATATAGGTTAAAAATTTAGACAAACAAGGAGAAGAAAGAATTCCTTTTTAAGAAAACTTTTATTAATTATTTGAAACCAGAAGATAGTTGTCAAAAAAGCCTTTTTTTGTTACTATGTATGTGTGCATAATAATGGCATATAAAATTTAATATAAACTTTTCAGTCATGTTGGACTGAACCCTAGAGATAGGTATGATCTAAATCATATCTATCTTTTTGCATTTTAAAGGAGTAATATTATATGAAAAAACAAAAAACAATCATCTTAATTGATGGGCATAATTTATTATTTAGAATGTTTTATGGAATTCCTGCTTCTATAAAGAATACAAAAGGAAAAGAGATAAGAGGATTAATTGGTTTTATTGGTAGTTTAAAAAAGATAGCAAAAGAGTGGAATCCCTATTCTTTACTAGTCATTTTTGACAGTGAGACAAGTAAAAATAACAATTTAAAGATAGATACCAGTTATAAAGCAAATAGAATTGATTATACAAATATTCCAGAAGAAAAAAATCCCTTTTCTCAATTACCTTTAATAAAAAAAGCTTTAGATTATGTCCGTATTCCCTATTTAGAAATAGAAAAGGATGAAGCGGATGATTATATTGCTTCTGTTGTTACAAATCCAAAGTGGAAATGTTATCAATTTATCATAGTTTCTACAGATACAGATTTTATTCAGCTAGTTAATAAAAATACACATCTCTATGTTCCAAGAGGAAAGAAAAGTATTTTATATAATGATAAAGAAGTCATAAAAAAGTATAACATTTTATCAAAACAATATGTTATATTTAAATCATTAGTAGGAGATAGAGCCGATAATATTAAAGGAGTTCAAGGAATTGGTAATAAAACAGCAATAAAAATATTACAATATGGTTCAATAGAAAACTATGTACTCCATAATGAAACTAATCGAATTACCAAGATTCTCCTTAAGAATGAAAAAGTTCTCGAAAGAAATAAAAAGTTAATATATATGAAAAAAAGTTTAGATGTAACTAATTTACAATTTCAAAAATTAGCAGAGGAACTATCTTCATATAAAACTTATGAAATTATTGAAAGAATAGGAGAGCGTTAAAAAGCTTTTTTAAATAATTAACAAGAGAAAAATTATTTATTGCTAATTTAAACCTAATAGCTTAAAATAAAGGAAACATAGAAAAGCAAAAGATGAATGCAAATGTATGATTCTAAATAAAAAAAACTTGCTTACTGAAAAGGAGGTATTTAAATGATAGACAAAGTAGGCGGAATCATTTTAAAAGACAAAATGATTCTTGTGCAAAGAAAAAAGAACAATAGAGAAGAATGTATAATTCCAGGCGGAAAAAGAGAGGGGCAGGAAACGGTCTTTGAAACTTTAAAAAGAGAATTACGAGAAGAAATTGAAGTGGAACTCTTAGAAGCAAAATTTATAGGCGGATATGAAGATATAGCAGTCTTTTCCAATCAACCCATTCACGTTCAAGTTTATTTAACTAAAACAAAAGGCGAAATAAAATGCCAAAACGAGATTAAAGAAGCCATATGGATTAACCGAAACTATAAAGAAAAAGGAATAAAAGTAGGTAGTATATTAGAAAAATATGTGATACCAGAAATGATAAAAAGAAATCTTATGTAAAGGAGACAAAAAATGCTATTATATAGTAATCCACAAGATAGGATAAAAATGATG
The DNA here is from genome assembly GCA_948442255.1 of uncultured Caryophanales bacterium. Lineage (GTDB taxonomy): Bacteria > Bacillota_I > Bacilli_A > RF39 > UBA660 > Coprovivens. The sequence goes on from CAOJRT010000015.1 coordinate 13,613, forward strand.
AACTATCATCGAACTAAAGATATGATAAACTTACTAACTTATTTTCCAAGTATCAGCCCAATTCGTGATTTAACGATTGTGGAAACGATAGAAGAATACAGAGAAAATTATGATTTACTAAAAGATTATACAGGAGAAAGGAACGATACTATACTTTCAAAGCCTTCTATGAAAAGTGTAGAAGGTACAGGAAAAAATCCAAATATAGAAGAAATATTTAAAAAGGTCAAGGAATTAGATAAAAACGGTGTTATGGTATTATTTAATTTGACTCATGAACCATCAGAAAGATATGATAGATATGCTGGCATTTCGGTAGGAGTAAGTCTAGGAAAAGGAATCTATATAGATGCAGTTGGAAAGGGATTTGATGGTAGAGAAGTATCAAAAGGAATAACAACACATGAAAGATATTATATTCCTTGGTTTGACATAAGATTTTGTTGTATAGAAAATTTTAAAAAATACCAAACTTATCTTATAAATAATGAGAATTATTCTATAAGTAGGAAAGAAAGAATAGACTTCTTGACAAGTTTAAATATTAATCCAGAAATAGTAGAAGAAAAGATTCCAAAAAATTATCAACCAATTCCAGATTTTATATGGATAGACATTATAAAAAATATTATAAAAAAGCTAGAAAAAGTAGATTTTGAATTACAACAAAATGGATTAAATGAATTCGCTATAAGTGGTCATACAGAGGGAAAAAGATTTCTTCCTTGGCAACTATTTGATAAGAGTAGATATAATGTAAAATAAATCTATTCTTTTTTTATCGAAAGGTAAGAATACTTTACAATTAAAATACATATTTTGATAGAAATAGAATAAAATAATAGTAAAATTAGATTTTTAACTACCAATATTCTTATAAATTTGTTATACTTGATATATGAAAAATAAGGAGCAGTTATTATGGAGAAAACAGATAATCAAAAACCACAAAAGTATATAGTATCCCTAGATAATGGTATCCGTGAAGAAGAACCTATCACTATGGAAGTATTTAATAATTTTAGTGATGGCTCTAAACTAGTTCAATTAAATCAAAATGTTTTTGGTGTTTATAAGGAAAATAGTACACAGCCAGAAACAATGTATATAGATGATTATGATATTATTAAATCCGATATTGCCGAATTACTTGATGTAGAACATGAAGAATCCAAAAGAGTTGTATCAGAAGATGCTAATTTGGGTGTATTTACCGTTCTAAACTATAGCAAAGATTTAGAAACTCGCATATCAGCTACCACAATAATTAACAATGTTGTAAAATATATAAACAATAACTTGCTAAATAAAGAAGAAGCCACATGGATTAGTGAAATCTTTAGATTACCTTCTACAAAAGAAAGTCCAATTAAAGACCCAAAACAAATAGAAGACACCATCCGCTTAGGAATGAAATGTTTAGAAATCGAAATTGAAAAACGAACTGGATATTCTCTGGCAGAAGCGAGTAGAGAAGCACTACATAAGAATTATATCAGAATGATACTTTTCGATTTTATCATTGGAAGAAAACATAGAGGATTTGATTATTACATAGTAACAAGTTTAACCCAAAATAACGAACCGATTTGGAATGCTTGTCACCTTGCACCTATTTCAGTAACAAATGGAATAGAAAAAGATGCCTTAGTAGGCGACAATAATTATAATATAAATAATAAATTCCTTGATAGAGAAGAAGTAATAAAAGTCTTATTTTCTGCTTTTTATCCAGAAATTCAAAAACAAACAGAAGCTTTAAACGATGCTACAAGATTATATAAAGATGCAATAAATAGAATTATTTATAATAATACAGATGTGGATGCTGCTATGTCTTTAGAAGATTTAATTACGACAAATATTGATATAGTGACAAAATTACAAACAGCAAAAGAAAAAGAAAAAAATATTAAAACAAATAAAATAGAAAGAACAATGGCTACACAATCAATTAATGTACGTGTCACAGCTAAATTAGATTTAATTCAAAAAAAATACCCTATCAACCCGAAAGAACATCCTGAATTGATAAGAGATTTAAAAAAACAAAATACAAATCCAGACGATATTAATTTAATAGTAGAAAAGGAAAATGGAGCGAATAAAGGATTCGCTAGTGTCGCTGTCTTAATTTCTACAGTTGCCTTTATTTGTGGAATAGCTGCTGGAATAGTATATGTTTTACTTACATTTGGAAACTAATATAGTTTCCTTATTTATTGCATAAAAATAGAAATATGATACAATAAACGTAATAGAAATGGTGGTTCTAGTGCAGAAAAAAGTAGTAAAAAATCTCTTAGTTTTTCTAGTAATTGTCTTATTAATTATGTCTAATATAACCTTCTGGATAAAATATAAAAAAAGAGAGAAAGAAGAAAAAATAAGAAATCATATTGTATATAAAAATGGGGAACAATACGACAAAGAAATTAAATATTATAATACAATAAATTACAACAATTTAAAAAAAATGTTAAATCAAGAAGATGCAATTACATTAGCAGTAATTGACAACTCTTCAAGAACATATGATAAATTTTTAGAAATGATAAATAAGGTGGCGTTTTATAAAAATACAAATATCTATTTGTTAGAAATAAGTAAACTATCTAAAAAAAATGAAATAGCGTTTTATGAATTAGATGATGAACTAAAAGAATTAGAAAGTGATTATATTATAATCATAAAAAATAAAAAAGTGATAGCTAAAGTTGTTATTGATAAAGAAGAAATAAATAATATCATAAAAAGTATGGAATAAAAGGAGTTAATTATGGGAAAAGTATATGATCAAGTGTGTCTATTTAAAAGGAAATATCCAGGGACAATTACATGGTGCAGATTAAAACAGCATGCCAAAGTAGTAGAGCAACATTTAAATCCAGACGAAGAACCTCTTTATACATTTGCAGGGCAAAAAAATGATGATGTTTTAGATATTTTTTCAACAGTTGTCGTTTGTCTAACCAATAAAAGAATTTTAATTGGGCAAGACCATATCTTAACGGGTTACACTTTATACTCCATAACACCTGATATGTTTAATGACTTACAAGTTTATAGAGGAATCTGGTTTGGCAAAATAACAATAGATACTGTAAAAGAAGTTGTCGTTTTAACAAATTTAGATAAAAAATCTCTTCCTGAAATAGAAACACAAATCAGTAGTTATATGATGGAAGAAAAGAAAAAATATGGTTTAGTAGATAAGAATATAGAACTAGATTAGAGGGATTCTTATGAAAAAGCTTAAACTTAGAAAAAGCATCATCTTTCTTATTGTAATTCTTCTTTTATTTTCTTTTTGGTTACTAAAAAGAAATAGTGCTTCATCTTATAGTCTAGAATATAAAATAGAGAGCTATGATATTAGTGAGAATTATGACAAGGAGAAAAAATCTTATTATTTTGAAATAAAAGAAAACAATTTAAAATATAACTTTATAAAAGAAACAAAATATATAAAAAAGAAAAAATTAATAAAATCAATAAGAAAAATAGAGGAGAACGATACAAGTTGTTTATTAGTTGAAAGTAATCTAAATATATATCCTATCTGTAGAAATAAAGAAGAACAGATAGATTACCACTTAGTAAACAATTCTTTAAAAGAGGAATTAAAAGATTATTTTAAAGAAAAAGAAGCAGAGGAATCAGATTATAAGCAATATTTACTATATAATCAAGAAGATAAAATAATAGTCTGGAATTACAAAGGATTTATTTACTTTGAGGAAGGAAATATAGAAGAATTCCCTGTTTTTAATAAGGACATTTATGATATCCCTCTTGCAACTAGAATCAATGAATATATCCTTATTCCTGATTATGAACAAGACTACTCTTTTAATAAAATCTATCGAATCAATTTAAAGAAAAAAAAGATTGATTCTTGGACTTTAAAAGAAAACATCTCCTTTGATAGTTACATTGTCGGAACAAATAATAAATCTATTTTCTTAGTAGATAACAAAAATAAAATAGAATATGAACTAGCCCCACATAAAAAGAAAATTCGTATTGTTGGCTCCGAAAAGAAAAATGGTATAATCTTTAAAGAAGGAAAAGAAGAATCTATAAGTATAATCAAACTAACAAGAGAAAAAGTAGAATTTCTATACAAGAATAATTACACATTTACACTTAATAATAAAAAACTTTATTTATCATATATGGATGCTTCAATTAAAGAACGTATCTCAGATAAAGAAGTTGATAAAATAATAAAGGTAGAGAACGAAGTGGTTTATTACTTAGTAAAAGATACTTTATACAAATTTAATAAAGAGTATGGCGAAACCAAAGTAATAAAATATGCAGATTGGGAATTTCATCACGATAATTTAATCTTTTTTTATAACGAAATCTAAATTTTATCATATCTTAATATTAGGAGTGATAATATGTACGATAAATACCTAATTAGACAAGGAGATACTTTGGATAGTATAGCAAAAAAATTTAATACGGAACCTAGTATGATTATGGATTTAAACAACATGCCGTTTAGAGATTATTACAAAGAAGGCAGAGAAATTATAGTACCAGTAAATAAGGAAAAATACTTTGAATACTATACCATTCAAAAAGGAGATACTTTATATGGTATAGCAAGACAATATAACATTAATCCAGAATTACTTGCTTTATTAAATGGGTTAAATAATAGTGATTATATATATCCTAATCAAGAAATACTAATTCCTAAAAAAAATTATAGTTATTATGTAACTGCAGAAGGAGATACTCTTGATACAGTAGAAAAGAAATTTAATGTAAACAAAGACGAAATTGTGAGTCAAAATGAAACTATATACCTATTACCAGGACAATTAATTGTAAAAAGGAATAATAGAATATAAGAATGTGAGAATATGAGAAATCATATTCTTTATTTTTGTGATATAATAAAAAAAAGAATAGGAGGGATAGAATGATTGTTAAAAAGCCTTATGGATTTTTGATTAAGCATTTTAAAATAATCCATTTATTACTGATTGTTCCCATGCTTTATATTGCATTTAAATTCGGAGATATAGCTTCCTTTTTCCAATCCTATGTAAAAGCTAACTATAGTACCATCGAAACAAATATAGCAGGTACCTATGTAACTGCATTTTCCTTCGGAGCCCTTCTTTTTTTAATACTGTCCAATGTCATTATCTTTTTCTTATTAAAGTCGAAAAAAAAGAATACTATATTATATACAATAAACATAGTTTATTATTTTATTCTTATTGTATTTGCCATGATTGCTTATGGTGTAATGGGTGGAATCGAAATAGAAAGTACTTTTGATGCAACTATAATAAACTTCTTTAGAGATATTGCAAGAATGCTTGTTATACCAGGATATCTTTTGATAGTCATTAACTTGTGTGTCGGAGTAGGATTTAATTTACGAACTCTTCGTTTTGACAACCATGTCGATTTACGAGTAACAGAAGAAGACGAGGAAGAAATAGAATTAAAACTAGTGGGCGATAAATACAATACAAAAAAAAGTATAGTTCACATAGGAAGAGAACTAAAATATTACTTTTTAGAAAATAAATTTGTATTTTCTTGTATAGGTGCAGTCTTACTTGTATTTATTCTTTTTTCTATTTATATGAATCGTGAAGTGTATAATAAAAAATATAATTTGTATCAAGCCTTTGCCTTAGATACATTCACAATGACTTTAAAAGAAAGCTATCTTTCCAATGTAGACTATTCAGGAAACGTTATTGATAAAGATACATACTTTTTAGCAGTAAAAATAGGTATTTATAACAAAAGTTTGAATGCCGAAACAATAGATAAATCTAATTTTAGAATCTTTATAGGTAATGATGTGATTTATCCAAATTATGAACGTAGTAATCGCTTTTTAGATATTGGTAATAATTACCAAGGAAATTCTATCTTTCCCCAAACAACAGATGATTATGTCCTAGTTTATGAATTAACTAAAGAGCAAGTAGGAAAAGCTTACCAGATGAAAATATTAAGTGGGTTAAAACATGAACCAGGTAAACTAACCCCAACCTATAAAATTATAAATATAAAACCAACTAACTTATTAGAAAAAGAAACTATATTAGAAGCTAAGCCAGGTTCTCTGTTATTATTAGATGACACTTTATTACTAAATACAACATATAAACTAAATAGCATAGAATTTAAAGACTATTACCAATATGAATATGAACAATGTACAGGAATAAAAAGCTGTACAATGGTAAAAACTTCAAAAGTACCTCAATCTGGAAATGTTTTAGTTGTAATTGAAGATGAAATAGAATGGGATGAAGATACATCTTACTTTAAAAATACAAACAAAGATATTTACACCGACTTTGCTACATTAGAATATGTTTTTAATGGTAGAAAATATACAAACAGATTAAAAAGTACGACTGGTCAAAACTTAAAAGATAAAAAGTTTTATGAAGTGCCAAGTAATATCCAATATGCATCAAACATAAACTTAATTATGACAATAAGAAATAAAGTAGTAAAAATACATATTAAAGACTAATCATATTGACATTTAATAGGACTTGGTATAAAATGAAGACATGTCAAAAAAGACATGTTATATGGGTCTATAGCCAAGTGGTAAGGCGTGGGACTGCAACTCCCTGATCGTTGGTTCAAATCCGACTAGGCCCTCCATTTGAAAACAACTTACGAACCAATATGGTATCGTGAGTTTTTAATTTTATATAAAACTTAAAGTTCTCTTTCTAGGAAGGAGGACTTTTTTGATGTTGGAATTTAAAACTATGGAAACATTAAATCCAAATACTGAAATCTTGGAGGCTATCAAAAATTACACTTACAAAGTTAAGAAAGGAACAGTTAAGCACTTATTACATACTAATTTACAAGTTATAGAGCCTACAGAGTATCAAATTACATATCCTGCTACTCTTACAATTTTAGAATATAAAGTTAATGAAATATCTAATAAGCCATTTTACATTAAAGAACATAATCAAAAATATAATCTCAAAGAAATTATCCAAATTTTAAAGAAAATTAAAATTTAGACTTCACTTTTTCCGTTTTAGTGAGGAAACATATGGGAGGACATTTTTACAAATTCTTAAGTTTACTGTTTGCTATTTTGTCTTTCAGTGAGGAAACAAGTGAGGAGATGATTATTTTATGAGATGTGCAGTATATGTAAGAGTTAGTACAGACGACCAAAGAGATAATGGTTATTCTATTGATTCACAACTTCGTATGATTAAAGAATATTGTGAGAAAAACGATTATAGTATTGTTGATGTTTATAATGACGCAGGCCATTCTGGAAAGGATTTAATGCGACCAGAAATGCAAAGATTACTTGCTGATATTAAATCTAAAAAGATTGATAAGTTGATCGCTATTAAAGTAGATAGACTTACAAGAAATAACTATGATGGATTTTGGCTTTTAAATTATTGTGAAGAACACGATGTTAAAATAGAACTTATTTTAGAGCCTTATGATGTATCTACTGCTAATGGTGAAATGATATTTGGTATGAATTTAGTATTCGGTCAAAGAGAAAGAAAAGAAATTGGTGCAAGAACAAAGCGTGCTATGGAAGAAATGGCACTAGAGCATATCCACCCTAGTGAAGCACCCTATGGCTATATTAGAAATAAAGATACAGGACATTTAGAAATAGAGCCAATAGAAGCCCAAGTTGTTAAAGAAATATTTAAACTTTGCCAAGAAGGACATTCTACTAGAGGTATTGCTACTATTATGGAAAATAATAATGCTTATTTAAAAACAGGAAAATGGCGAAGTGACAGAGTTTATAAAATACTTACGAATTCCATTTATATTGGCATATTTGAATATGGAAAATACAAAAGAAAACAACAGGATATTTTAAGGGTTAAGGCTATTGTGAGCCAATTATTGATGAAGTTACTTGGAATGCCACTAGAAATGTATTAGTGAAAAACAAGCACTCAAACTATGGAGAGTTTATCCATTTGTTTTCTGGATTAGTAAAATGTCCGATATGTGGTAGTATTATGGCTTCTTCTGAATCTTTTAAATATCCTAATGGAAAACAAAAAATTTATTACCATTTAAGATGTAAAAATCATAATTGTAGTGGCTTTGGACTCCATTATAATACTGAAAAAATAGAAGTTAAATTAAGACGAGTTTTAGAAGAATTAACTATCTTTATGATGGTAACAGATAACGAAATTATTACTTGTAATTCTACAAAAAGTAATGATGTAAAAGAAATTGAAAAAGCGATTGAAAAGTTAAAAGTACAAGAAAAAAGATTAGTTGATTTATATTTAAGTTCTACATTAGATGTTGAGACAATTAACCACAAAAACGATGTTATCAAAAAAGAAATTGAAAAACTAAACAAAAAGAAAATAATTCTTGATCCAGATAATGAATCTAAAGAATACACAACAGAGCTTGTTAAAAAACTAGATTGTAAAAAGGAAGATGACAAACTGGTATTTAAAAATGTTAAGATGTTGGACTTCACTTTTTTCTACAATTTACTATCAAGAGAAGCCAAACGAGATATGATCCATAGACTTATATCTGGGATAGAAATTACTAGAGATGATAACTATAACATTGATATTAAATACATAAAATTTACTGATGAATTTATCACCAAAAGCAGTACAGAATTTATCAAATATTTATATATTCTTCTAAAAAATGATACTGTTGGTATTAAATATCTAAATGGAATAACTGAAGAAGAATTAGAAATTAAGAAAAAAGATTATGATGTTTTATCCATTCTAAAAATGACAAATAATGAATATTTGAGTGAATTTGTTGATGATTTTTTTGCCAAAGCCCATAGTCATTTCTATGTAGATGGTATAATTGGCAGTCCCTATTTTGAGGGGAATGTTTCTAAAGATTTTCTATTATTAGTGCCTAAAAAAGAAGTAGTCAAAACAAATTAAAAATGAAAGGAGTTATCAATGAAACAATTAACGAAAGAAAATATTCTAAAGAATCAAGTAAATACTATAGAACAATTTAAAGTACTTGACTATCTAAAAAAAACAATTATCTATTGGCGAGTTTGAGTATATTTAATTGATAGATTTACTATTAAAGTTGTAGATAAAAACAAAGAACAAGGTTATTTTTAATACAATTCTAAAACAAAATCAGTGGATTTTTGCGAGAAAAATACTAAAAATAAAGAAGTGGAAAGATGAAAAAATGGAATTAAATTATACAAAAATTGGCGATTATTTATTACCAAATTTAACAATAGAAAAACAAAATAACGAAAGAATTAATAAGTATGGTTATTTAAGATTACACTATCTAAAAGTTAATGATACAGCATTATATACAACACTTTTAATGAAAAATAAACTAACTAATCATCTTGTTTCAGTTAGTATCGAAGCAGAAAATAGATTAAATATTTTAATGAAACAATACAAAAATTATGATGGATTACTGTCTGAAAAAAGCAAAATAGATAACCAAATTGAATGGGTAAAACTAATGAATAATTATAAAAATATGACTGAAGAAATTATTTTAAATGAACTAATTTATGTATGAAAATAGGACTGTAAAACAAGCAGTCCTTTATGATTTAGCCTTAAAATTGTGTGAGGATAAACTAGAATTTATGTCCTAGCCAGCACTGAAAACCTACTCCCGCATGTTTTCGATTTATGGAAAATCCCATATCCTCAAAATTAGAAAGGAAAAGTAAAAAATAAGAGCAAGAAATCTAAAAATCAATGTTTATTTAAACGAATCAGAGAAGAAAATGTTAGAAGAAAAATCTAATAAAGCCGGACTGTCGCAGTCTGAATTTATTACTAAACAAATTCAGAATATTAATGGCATAAGAAAGAAACTTCAGAATTAAAAAAAGGCAATGTAAGATTGGAGTACATTGCTTTTTTATAGAATCATATAATCTATAATATTTAATAGTTTTTTCATCTAAAGTTTCAGTTGAGTCAAAACTATCCTTTCTGTACCATGATTTTATATAATATTTTAGGTTTCGAATATTCTTCTTCATTTCTAGTCATAGGCACTTCTTCTGTTTTAATTGTACCAATTATTCCAAAATATTTATTGATATCTTCTGAATCAAAAAATCTCTTTGTATAATCTCCTTCAAAATAAAAGTTTTTTTCTAGTTCTTTACCAACACCAGCTCCAAAATTAAAATCATTAACAGAGGCAACTCTTGATAGTAATATCCCATCATTTTTTAAAATTCTTTTAATCTCATTCATTATATGTATAGTTGTATTGTTATCAAAATAATGTAAAGATAAATCTGCAATAACTAATGAATATGCATTATCATCAATAGGAAATTTTTCCATCATATCTAAATATTTAATTTTGCTATTTGGAATATTATCTTTAACACTTTTTAATGCCTCTTTTGAAAAATCACAAGATAAAACTTTATAACCTCTTTCTACCAAATAAAGAGTATCTGCGCCTGTTCCACAACCCAAATCAAGTATTTCGTTATCTTTGTTATTTTCTAAAATATTACTATATTCATCTAGCCATAAATCATACACTTGAACATTACTTCTCTTTTTTGACCAATTATCCCACATTTCTATATATCCATTGTTATTTTTTTGTATAATACTTTCCCAAAAATCTGGTGTACTAAAACTTAACCCTTTTTCACTTTCTCTTAGCCAAAATTCATCCTCTTCTGATATTTTTCCAAGACTACTCAAATAGCTAATTTGTAATATTCCCATTGCATTTGCAAGATCATAGAATAGTGGAAAACACTCTAACTCATATTCTGTTAATTTATTATATTTTTGATATTCATCCATTATCATTCTTGTACTTTGTATTGTCTTAGCTTTATTATTTGGATTTAAACATAAATTACAAGATGTTACTGCCAAATCAACAATTCTAGGTAAATAATTTGATACTGCGAAATCAATAATCCATAACTTGCCATTATTGTCTTTCATAACATTTGAACTAATAATATCCCCGTGTACAAAACTTGTTGGCAAATTATCTAATTTAATATTCTTTAGTCTTTTTGTTAAACTTTCAAAAATATTATTATATTTGTTATCTAAATACTTTCCTTTTTCTTCATATTCTTTAATGAAATTCGTTATAGTCCATTTATCATAAATAAAATTTGATTCTAATTTAGCATTATGTATCTGTGCCATTTGAGAAATAATATTTTTTATTTCCTTTTTGGATGGTATTTCATTTAAATCATAAAAACTTTTACCATCTACATATTCAAATACACATAATCTAAAATTAACATTATCTAATTTTATCTCACATAAATATGTCTTATCGCATTCATATACTTTTGGAGTATTTATTTTGAGTGTATTTGCTAATTTTATTCTATCAATATACATATTTACATCTTCAATAGTTCTATCTTTATTAAATACTTTTACACAATATTTCCCTTTATTGGTTATTAATATAAAATTAAAATCTTCATACCCAACTAAAATCATTTCTTCAGATAAGAATTTCCCTAAACTATATTTTTGACATACTATTTTTGCTAATTTGGATAAATCGGTTTTAAGATTTATTCGCTCATAAAACTCTTTTAACATAATTACAACCTCCTTATTTTAAAATTCTAAATTTGCTAAAGATACATTTGCATATTGTTTTTCAAATTCATTATAAAAAATGTCAGTAAGACTGTTTATTTGCCTTATTAAACAAAACTTATCTTTATTATATTTATTATTATAATCAGCATTTAGACTCTTATTATTATAATTAACATACTGCGTTATAGTTCCAACGTAATTGTGAGTAGAATCGCAATTTAGTTTGTAAATATTATAATATAAATCTAATATTTCTGGAATTTTTTTAGATACTATTTCTACCCTCTGAAATATGGATTTGCCGCACCAATTTGAAAGTTCTTTCTTATCATTTTTTATATTATATTTAATTTTAAACCTTTCAAAATTAGGAACTGTTATATTATTATAATTTTTTTTATCAACTTTATCTTTAATATTTTGTGGCACACTTTTATATAACAGTACACGATTAACATCTTGATATTCACCAAATCTTAAATACAACTTCCTGTCCGTTTCACAATATAAAAAATCAAGTAAAATCTCAAACATTGAACGAATAATAATATTTCCAGATGTTACCATATGATTAGAATCTAAAATAGTAACACCTCTTAACAAATCAATAAAATTAAATAACATAAGGCAAGGTGCTAATCGATATCCTTCATAATTTCCAGCAATTATAACACTTTTAAATAAATTTTCTAATCTAGTTATATGTTCGTTATATTTTTTTAATTTTTGATTATCCACTAAATTATCAGGCATAAAATCCTCCTATAATTTAATTATACAATAAATACTAAAATATTTATATACTCCCATTGAAATTTAATAATAATTCATATATAATATTTTTTAGAAAGAGAACTAAGTTCGTAACTTGTATGGGATTCGCTCCATTGGGAAATCTGTCCGAACTTTTATAGTTTAGGACTTAAAATACATAAGTATCAATTTCAAAAGAAGTTGGTACTTTTTTAGTGTTTAAATTTGGAAAGGACAGGTTTTAAATGATTAATATTACTACAAAGGAATTAGAGATTGAGCAAGAGTTAAAAAGGAAAATGAATTTATATGTGATTTTTGTAATACAAAACCTACTATTATTAATGGCAATATTCGCAATATTACCAGAACGAATTTGAGTTATGTTGAGCCACATAGAATTATTATTAAAGGTATAACATTTCTTGCTTTTAACTACTCTAAAACTTTATATATTGGTAATTTATCAGAAAGGCTAGAATTAAAAGATTTAGAAGCCTTTATAAAACAACTAAACTAAAATATAAGCATTTGTACTAACTTCTCTTATAACAACCTTTAAATAGGTAAAAAATGGTAATTATGTCTTGACTTTAACTACAAACTCTTTATAATAGGAAAGCAATAAAAGAAGTTTTATGTTTTTGAGGGGTTAATATAAAACAAATTTAATATAACAACTTAATTATTATTAGAGGTGTCAAAGACATAAAACCAATTTAAGTGTCTTTGTCGCCTCTTTTTTGATGAAGAATAAGAAAGGATTTTGATTTATGAACGAAGAAAAGAAAGTCGCTGGAATCTACATAAGGGTGCCGTTGTAATACATAGACAGACACATTATCTTCTGTTTCTTCTAGTTCTTGTTTTGTTATCGTAAAACCATATTTACCGAAACTTGTTCCTATATCCATTTTTCCATTTTGTAGGTTTTCGCTCACTAACTCGCCAGTTTTAAGAATAAACTTAATCTTATAAAAATCTTCTTCTCCATTTTCTAACTTTTCACCAATAATGATTTTCTCAACTAAATTACTGAAGACTTCTTCATTGAATTTAGTAAGTCCTTTATATTGCTTTAAAGTATTAGATATTTTATCAATTTGTTCTAATTTTTGCTTTCGTGTAAGTTCTATATTTTCCATATCTTTTAGTAGCTGCTCGTACTCTTTAATTCTGTTGGAAATTTCAATATTTTTTTGATTAAGTATTTCTTTTGAAATAGAGCCATCAAGTTGTAAATCAATCAGATTAGATAATTTATTTTCCAGTTTAGAAATTTCTTCCTTAATCTTCTTTTGATTATTATAATCTTGATTTTCATTGATGACTTCATTTACTTTTTTCATAAATGAATCGATGTATTTATCACTATCTTGAAATAGTTTGTCATAAGTAATTACAAATATATCTTCAAATTCTTTTTGTTTATAATGAATGAGATTTGAACAATCAATTTTATTTCTATGACTTCGACATATCCAATAAGCTACTTCTTTTCCATTACTTCTGATTTTGTAGGAACGCCTGATAAATCTCTCGCCACATATTCCACAAAAGATTTTACTACTAAAAGCATATTTTCTACTAAACTTATCTCTATTTCCATCTGGTTTAATGATTTTACTTCTAATAGTTAGTATTTCTTGGCATTTATCCCATAAATCACGAGAAATAATTGGTTCGTGATGATTTGAAGTAAAGTATTGTTCTTTTTCTCCATAATTCACTTTCTTTTTGTGTGTTAAAACATTTTCGGTATAATACTTTCCTGTTTTTAAATCTCCAACATATTTTTCATTGATAATGATTCTTCGTACTGATGCATGACACCATTTTAGATTAGAGGGACTAGGTATTCCTAGTTGATTGAGATTTAAAGCAATTGTTCTAAAACCTACACCTTTTGCATATTCTTCAAAAATATAAGTAACTATATCTTTTTTGCTTTCATCAGGTATTATTGTATCTTTTTCTTTGTCATATAGATAACCAAAAGGAGCATATTTTCCTACCAATTCTCCTCGTTTCATTTTCATACGAACTCCAGCTTTTACATTCTCTGAAATGGATTCGCTTTCGGCTTGGGCAAAAGCACTATATAAAGTCAAAAATAATTCATTAGATAAACCAAGAGTATGGATATTTTCTTTTTCAAAATAGACATCTACATTATGTTCTCGGAGTAATCTTACACAATTTTAAGTATCAACTGTATTACGAGCAAACCTTGATATAGACTTAGCTAGTATTAAGTCAATTTTACCATTTAAAGCATCACTCATCATTTGATTAAACTGTTCTCTCTTTTTCGTTTGAGTACCAGTTATACCCTCATCAGCATAGATTCCTACAAATTCCCAGTTTGGATTTTCTTCAATCATATTTTTATAATGGATTCGTTGTGAATCATAACTTGTTTTCTGATCTTCATTGTCTGTAGAAACTCTACAATAAGCACAAGTACGAATTAGTTTATATTTTACATTTCCTTTTAAGCACATTGTTTTAGAAGTTGGTGCTATTACTTCAACATTTTTATTATTCATTTATTCCTTTCTATAATTGTTGAATAATAGCATATTTCAAATATTTCATTACGCAAAACTATACTCTGAATTGTTTAATCTAATATATTTTGCATATTCGGTTTCAATTTTACATTTAAGTTTTTTGTATTCTTTATTATCAATTAAATTATTATCTTTGATAAATTCTAACATAGCAATTTCTACTACATAAGATTTTAAATGTTCTAATTTTTTATCACTTCTTTCTTGCATAAATTATTACCCCCCTTTAAATTCTTAAACAATTCATATCATAGTTACGCACCAACTTTCTAATAATAATCTAAAAAAAATTATAACGCGCTTACTCAGTTTATACAGCCCTACAAATAAAAAAGACAACTAAATGATAGCTATCAAAATCGTAAAAATATGAAAAATAATAGTCATACTTATGGCCAAAGTTATGGCCATCAAAAATACACTTTTTCCAAAATAATAAAAACAAAATAAAAGCAGGATAAGCCTGTTTACAAACAACTAGCCAGTGGCTAGTTTCCCCTTATTTCATAAAGTATTATAAAAAATACGAGTGTTTACATTTTTGATATTTGTTATACAATCGTTAACTTTGTCTTTTTTAGAAACCCTTATAAATAAAGACTTCCCAAAAGGTGTTTAACAATCGTACACACTTTTTCAACATAAATTTTCTAAAATTTCGGCCATATTTTTTAGAAATTTCATTTGTTTTATGGCCATAAGTACAGCCATAGATTAGAAGAAAAATGATGTAGGTATTTGAATATGAAAAAAGCACTACTCACAAAACAAGTAGCACCATTAGATACAATTTTTTCATATTCTACTATATTGTATCACTTGAATGTTAAAAGTCAATAAGGATAAAATGTCTGATATTTTGTTGATAAAATTGTTGAGTTAAATACCATTTAAACCTTATTTATAATATAAATATTCATTGATAAATTTACATAGATTTTAGATTATTAATTACTATAAATATTTTTGATTTTATAATTTAAGTAAATAAATAAAGTGATTTAGTGATATAATTAATTTGAAAGAAGGTGTCATCATGATTGATATACATTCACATACTACATATTCTGATGGTAGTTTTAGTGTTGAGGAACTTTTAAACGAAGCACAAAAAACTGGATTAAGTTTGTTATCAATAACGGACCATAACACTATACAAGCGCATTTTGAATTACAAAATCTTAATGTTAGAAAAAAGTTTGATGGTGAAATAATTTCTGGAATTGAAATAACTACAACTTATAAAGGCGAAACAATAGAAGTATTGGGGTATGGCTTTGATTTGGAATTAATGCAACAATTTTTAAATAATAATGTATTAACTTTTGAGGAAAAACAATTAAGAGAATATAAATTAATAAAAAATCAATACAAAAAAATTGGTGTTATTTTTGATGAAAATAATATTAAATTTAATCCTAAAGTGGAATCTTGTAGACCGGCTTTTGCTCTTGAAATAAAAAAATATCCTCAAAATTATAAATTTTTTTTAAATCAAGAGTCAATAAATACAACTAGTGGATTCACTAGGAATGAAGTGTATAATCCTAAAAGTCCATTATATGTTGATGAATCATCATTGTTTCCTAGTTTAGAAAGAGCAATAGAAATGATACATCAGTCAGGTGGAATAGCATTTTTAGCTCATACCTTTGCATATTCTCCTAATATTTCAAACCAATTATCAGATATAATAAATAATTATGAATTAGATGGCTTAGAATGTTGTTATACAACTTTTACAAAAGAACAATCAGATTATTTATTGAAAGTATGTAGAGAAAAAGGAATGTATATGAGTGGTGGAAGTGATTTTCATGGTACTAGAAAAATAAACCATAATTTAGGAACTGGGAATGGAAATTTATGTATTGATGAAAGTTTAGTAAAAAGTTGGATAAATAGATTTTTACCAGATTTCAATAATTCCAAAGGAAAAGCAAAATGAAAGTATTAAGTTTAACGGAGCCATGTGCTACTTTAATAAAAGAAAAAAAGCAATTAATTGAAACAAGAAGTTGGAAAACTGATTATCGTGGTGAATTATATATTCATGCTAGTGCTACTTCTATTCCAAAAGATTGGAAAGAAGATAAAGAATTTATGTCACTTTTAGATGATACACCATTAAATTTTGGCTATATAATTTGTAAATGTACTTTAGTTGATTGTATTTATATGACAAAAGAATATGTAACGAACATAAAAAAGAATAATCACCAAGAATATATTTGTGGTAAATATGAAGAAGGAAGATATGCATGGATATTAGAAAATATAACACCATTAGAACACCCTATCAAAGCTAAAGGTCAATTAAATATATGGAATTATTATAATGAATTTGAAATAATGGATTTAATGAAAAATATTGATTATGGTTGGATTGATAAGGATAATAAAAAACATGTTCTAGTTGATGAAACTTATTCAGATAATTACATATTACAATCTCCTAAGGAAATTATAAAAAATAAAATTGGTATATGTTGGGATCAAGTGGAACTTGAAAGATATTATTTTAAAGGGAATGATTGGAATATTAAAACCTATTTTTTAGTTCATTATGATGGAGATAAATGTCCAACACATACATTTTTAACATTTGAAAAAAATAATAAATGTTATTGGTTTGAGCATTCGTGGGAAAAATTTAGAGGAATACATGAATACAAGTCTTTAAAGGAACTATTATTTGATATAAGAGATAAATTTATAAAATATGAGTTGGATAATGATTATGTTGTAGATAATTTAGTATTACATGAACATAAAAAACCAAAATATCATATTTCTGTTCAAGAATTTTATAATCACTGTGACTATGGAACATATATTGAGTTTGAAGAATTATAAATAGCTTTCTTTTTTTAAAAAGCTATTTTTCTTTTATTCAACAATTATTATTGTAATTTGAAATATGCTATTTTAAAGCCCTAACGATAAAGTTACATCTAATTTATCAATATGGACTTTTTTTTGTTCTGCTTGAGTACCAATAGTAATATTGGTATTTATTTTGTAATCAAAATTGATGATATCTAGTGTTTTAAAATAATACGGTATATGTGTTCCGTAAGAGTTAGTACCCATACTCTTATATGTGAAAAAATAAACGGAACATGATATACAAAATTTCTCACTTTAAAGTGTATGAACTGAAGATCAAGCCAGAGAAGGATTTAGTTTACCAGAACAAGAGAAAAGACTTCGTGCTATGTGTGAGTATAAATGTTATGAAATTTATAAGATTTATAAAGATGCTGGAATAAGTGCAAAAACTGGAAATCATAGACTAGCATTTGAAGAATTAAAAGAAGATATAAAAAAGAAAAAAGTAAATACGATTGTTGTACTAAAACTAGATAGATTAACAAGAAGTGTTTATGATATGGAAGATATAATGAAATTCCTAGAAGAAAATAATGCTTATCTTGATTGTGCAAATGATGATATTAATACAACAAATGCTAATGGTAGAATGGTTGCAAGACTTTTAACAACAGTTTCACAAAATGAAATTGAAAGAACAAGTGAGAGAACTAAAATAGGTTTAGCAGGTGCGATTAAAGTTGGAAATATTCCACATAAAGCACCTTTTGGTTATAAACATGTAGATAAAAAACTTATACCAGATGAAGCAACAAAAGACCAAATTATTAGAATATTTAATTTATATTATGAGGGTAATTCTTATCAAACAATTAGTAATTTATATAACAAAGAAAAAATTTTTGGTAAAACAAATTGGTGTGATGGTACTATTTTAAAAATAATAGAAAATGAAATTTATAAAGGCGACTTTGTTCATGGTAAAAGAACTAATAACCCTACTTATTATGAAAATGTTGTTGAACCAATCGTATCAAAAGAATTATGGGAAGAATGCCAAGTACAAAAGAAAAAGAATACTAGAAACTATAAACGAGATAAAGAATATTTATTTTTACAAAAACTTAAATGTCCTAAATGTGGAAGAATATTAGGTGGTAATGCCACAAGAAAGAAAAATGGAAATATCTATTATTACTACCAATGTCATGATTGTAAAATCTCAATTAAAGAAACTGATATTGAAAAAGAATTTGATAATTTTATTAATGAAATTCAAGAATATGATTCAGTAGTAAATCAAACTTTACTACCTATGATAAAAACAAAATTAAATAATCCAAAAGACAAATTAGTAAAAGAACTAAATGAACAGAATAACAAATTTGAGAGAATTAGAAAAGCATATATTAATGGCTCATTTACGATTGAAGAATATGATAATGAAAAAGAAATTGTTGAAAGTACAATTAAAAATCTAGAAGAAAAAATTAAAGAATGTGATCTATGTAATGAATTAAAATTTACACCAGAAGATATTTTAATTAAGAGAGATTTAGATTATATAAACCAACTTGTTTACCCAGAAGAATATGAAGAAAACACTTATATGTGGAAAGACTACACACGATCAGAAAAAGCAGATTTAATTATGCGATATGTTGATTATGTTGAACTAGAATATTACTCTAAAAACAAGGTAAGAATTGGTGAAGTATTTTTTAGAGAAAGTATGTGTAAGCCTTGTAATGAATTATATGATGCTGGTTTTCTTGCAAAAACTGATTATGCAATTCTAGGTAATATTGTTACAAAATTAAGATTTAGTGAATACCTACCAATAGAACAAGTTAGTGAAATAGTATTTACTTTAAGACAATATTACAATGTAGGTTATTTTGAAGCAACCTATTATTATGATGATAAAGTTATGTTCTTTAGTGATTATGAAAATAGAAATATAGTAAGAATATTTCCAATAGAAGATTATAAAAAAATGGACAAACCAGATAAACTTCAACTAGGGGTTATTTATATAGATAATGATGAAAAAAGTTTGATAGATAACAAAGAAGATTTATTTACTACTATTCCAGAGAAAACAAATTGTAGAACCTTTATATTTGATAAAGAAGAAAAGAAAAATGATAATATTAGTCAAGAACAACGATAGTTTGCAATTACTTGAATAATTTTTAAATATAAAATAAAAAGCAGTGCTTTCTATTTTATCAGAAGTCTTATGTAGTTTTAATGCTTATCGTTGCTTAGCATTATTACGAAATAAGACGGGTGGATTCTAAGGTTGCCTAAACCTTAGCCCCCATATTTTGATACTTGTGTCAAAATATATAGGGGTTTAGAGATTTTGACAAACCAAAATTACCCTACTATAAATAGTAGGTCTCTGCTTTAAAGGGGGAATATAGAAATATGGAAGAATTATCTTATTCATTACATTTAAGTAATGATAAAAATAAATCAAAAAAAGCAAAAAGAAGTGTAAAAAATACTGAAACTGGAACTACTTCTTTATCTAATAATGCTATCCAAAATCATCAATAGTTATCAAAAGTTGATAAACATAATTTAAGAAAATATGATGAAGAACAAGAATTAATTTGTACGATTAAAGGTACTTCTTCTATTGTTGAAGATACTAAAAATTTGTATATAGATTTATTTGAACATGCAAGAATAAAATACAATGAAAAGCAAACAAGAAATGATAGAAAAATAGAAAATTATTTTAATCATATCTCTAATGATAATAAAAGAGATCTTGCTTGTGAAATTATTATTGAACTTGGAGATATGGACTTTTGGGCAGATAAAGATGATAAATTTAAGAAGAAAATGACAGAAGTTTTTAAAGAGCAAATACTAGATTTAGAAGAAATTGTACCAAACTTTAAAATAGCAAATGCCACCATACATTTTGATGAATCTAGTCCTCATTTACACATAGTTGGTATTCCTTTTAAAGATGGAATGAAAAATGGCATGGAAAAACAAGTTAGTAAAAGTGATGTCTTTAATAAAATAAGTTTAGTAAATATTCAAGACAAAATGAGAGAATATTGTATCAATTCATTCAATAGAATTTATCATTTAAACTATACTCTTAAAGCAAAAGAAGAAGGCAGAAATGTTGATATTAATGTTGCAAATATGAATGAATATAAAAAGTTTAAACGAGAACAAGAAAAATATAAAAAGCAACTTAATGAATTAAATAATAAAACAGAAGAATTGCAAAATAAATCTAGTGAGATTAATGATATTATAAATAATCTTAAAACTACTATCACTAATAAAAATAATTTCACTATTTCTAATGAAAGTATAGATAAGATTAAAAAATATATAGAACAAACAAATGACACTACTTCTAATTTGAGAAATGCGAATGATATAAATATAGTCTTAAAAAAATATGAAGATGATTTAAGAGAACATTCTAACGAGGTTAGAAATTTAAAAAAGAAAATCCAAACTCGTGATGAAAAAATTGAGAATTTACAATATGATTTAGATAATGCAAATGATACTATTGATGAATTAGAAGATAAAGTATCAGCACTTCAAGAAGCTTTAAGTTATTTTAAAGAATTATGGCAAAAGTTTATAAAGTTTTTGCAAGATAAATTCTTCTCTTCTAATAAATATGATGACTTTATTAACGATTTATATGATGAAGATGTTCTTGATGATAATGATATTGATATTATTCAAAATAATTCAAAAAATAAAAATGATTTTGAGAGATAAACTAATCAATCAAATTCATCTTTTTTTGACTAAAGTTTTATTAATATCTAAAACTATTGATTTTGTATAATTAATATCATTAATATGCTTGTGTATAAAATCAACATTATTATTTTTTACTTCCTGTGGATATTTTGCATTATTATTATAAATAGTATCTAATAATTCGCATAATTGCTCATAACTACAAATACTAGTGTTACTACTAATAAATTCTTTTATTATCCCTATTTCACCATCAAATTGATGTTGATTTATTAAATTTATAAACATTTCATTTAGTAAAAGAGGATATAAAAGTTTAACTTCAGAATTGTAGCCAATGGCTCTATATTTTCCATCAGGTTGACTAGTCTTTAGTGAATCTAAATATCTTTTTAAATTGTTATTTTCAATTTTATATTTTCTAAAAGACATTATTCTATTAACCAAAAGTTCAGTAATATAAGTATTAGTTATTTCATCTAAAGTAGTTCCTGTTCTTTTAGTAGAAAAGTGTTCCTCTGTATCATCATCTCTTAAATAATATGTTTCTTGTAAGCCACTTCTCATATAATAGGTATTTTCATCTAATAGAATATTTGTATTATAATATCCCATTAGAGCATGCCGAACTTCATGCGCTAACATTTCAAGTTTCAAAACAGGCGTTGCTAAATAGTCTTCCACATGAGTTCCTAATAATATTGTTTGTGGATTTTGTTTCAAACTAGAATCTTTAAAAACTTTTAAATTAGGTACAAAAATAGTAACAGCAGCACTTCCACCCGGCATTTTACCAAAATTATTTTTTAATGATATTTCATCTACAGTACCAAGATCATATATAATTTCAACTTTATTAAATAAATCGTATAAAGGAAAATCACAATTTTTTCCAAAATCCATATAAAAACTAAGATATATAAATGTAATCATATTTAATAATTCTTCATTATAGTTATATTTTTGAGCAATATCTTTTAATAAAAAATATTTTTCACTTAATAATTTATTAAATTTAATACTATCCATTACATAAACCTTCCTTTATATTTATTTTTATTTTTTTCTCTTATAAATTTTTCAATATCTTCAATTCTAGAGGTTTCAACATAATATCCCATATAAGAACTAGGATATTCTCTATAAAAGAAACTATGAGAACCATAATCTTTTTCAGTAGAGAACCATACTATGTTTTGATTTTCTTGAGATAATCTCGAAATATCTCTGCTAATATCAAAGTCAGAAAATATATAGATTCTTCTATCCTTTATATCTTTTAGTTCTTCATAAAGCGAACGATATTCATTAAAAATAGTACATTCAAAATTGTTATAATTTTTAATTTCAGAATTTACTATTTTACTAACATCAATATTTTTAGCATTTTCTTTTTTTATTAATAACTTTCTTAAAATACAATCATTATATGTTAAATATATTAATGAATTCTTTATAGCAACACTGCTAATAGCATTAACATACATTTCTAATGATTCATTATTTGATGGTGATAAATCAAAAACATAAACATCTGGTTTAAATGTAGGACTTACAAGATCATCTATAATTTTAAATTTTTGATTTGTTAAATAGTGTTTAACTATTTCTTTTTTATCATATTTATATGTTCCTTTTTGATATCTTTCATAACTTAAAGACACTAATTTTTTTAAAACTTTATAAATTTTTGTAGTAGTAATATCATCAAGTTTATCACTAGCTGAATGTGTTTCTTTATGCTGTTTATCTTCTTGTTCTCTGCTATGATTTTCATCATAATTATTCATTAAATCATCAAAATCATTTTCTTCAGATTCTTGTTCTGAACTTTGTTCTTGTGGTTGTTCTTCAGTTTGTTGTTCTGAACTCTGTTCTTGCGATTGTTCTTCAGTTTGTTGCTCTGAACTTTGTTCTTGCGATTGTTCTTCAGATTCTTGCTTTGAACTCTGTTCTTGTGGTTGTTCTTCAGTTTGTTGCTCTGAACTTTGTTCTTGCGATTGATCTTCAGTTTGTTGCTCTGAACTCTGTTCTTGCGATTGTTCTTCAGATTCTTGATTTGAACTCTGTTCTTGTGGTTGTTCTTCAGTTTGTTGTTCAGGACTCTGTTCTTGCGATTGATCTTCAGTTTGTTGCTCTGAACTCTGTTCTTGCGATTGTT
>CAOJRT010000016.1 GCA_948442255.1 uncultured Caryophanales bacterium
CATTTTTAAGATATAGTGATGACCTCAAAAATAAAATTGATGAAAGCTAGATAAATAAACTGTTTGCAAGATTTATATAAATGAATTGAAAAAATCAATTCGTTTATTTTTTTGCTAAAAATTAAAAGGTAATAGAAGATGACTATAAAAATACGCTTAAAAACTCACAGAATAAATTTTAAGAAACTTTAAAGCAGTATTCGACAAATTAAATAAAAAAATCAAAATAAGGAGGTAAAAGAAATGCAGGAAAAAGATTCAATACAAATATTAGAAGAAATGAGAACAGGAATGTTGTGTAGAATAGAACTACCACTAACTAATTCAATGAAAAGTGATGTTATATCAATTTATCTAGGAAAAGATAAAGATGGAAGATATAATTTTTTTGATGGTGGAGGAGCTATTGGAACTTTTAAAATGCCAAAAGAATTTATTATGAAACGAGATATAAAAATAGCAAAGATAAATAGTGAAGAACAGACAAAAGGGTTATATACAGCATTAAAAAAGCAAGAGATTAAGGACAAGCATAAGTTAAGAGATAGTAGATAAACGAGTTGTAGAAATACAATTCGTTTTTTTCACATAACAGCGAAGTAACATAGTCATTATTTTTTAATGACTAAATTTTAAGGAAAGGAGGAACTACAAATGTCAAAGACAAAAGTAATTGCCATTGCTAATCAAAAAGGTGGAGTAGGTAAAACAACAACAGCACTTAATTTACGGAGTAGGTTTAGCTAAAAATGGGAAGAAAGTATTGCTTGTTGACGCAGATCCACAACGGAGATTTAACAACTTGTTTAGGTTATAGAAACCCAGACGAACTTGAAAAAACAATAGGAACTGTGCTTGATAAAGTAATAAAAGATATTCCATTAGAAGAAAACGAAGCAATATTACATCATAGCGAGGGAGTTGATTTAGTACCATCTAATATTGATTTAGAAGCAATAGAAGTAGGACTTGTTAATAATATGAGCAGAGAGTATATGCTAAAAGGTTATATTGATGAAGTAAAAAACAAATATGACTATGTCATTATAGATTGCAGACCTAGTTTAAGTATGATTACTCTTAATGCACTTGCTTGTAGTGATAGTGTAATAATACCAGTACAAGCTCATTATTTATCAGCAAAAGGAATGACACAGCTAATACAAACGATAAATAAGGTACGAAAACGAATAAATCCTAATCTAAAAATAGATGGGGTTTTAATTACGCTTGCAGATATGCAGACAAAAGTAGGAAAAACCACATTTCAAACACTACAAAGCAGTTATGGTAGCAAAATAAAAATCTATGACACAATTATTCCACAGGGAGTAAAAGCAGTTGAGGGAACAATGGCAGGAAAGAGTTTATTTGCTTATGATAAGAACAGCAAGCCAGCTATTGCCTATGATAATTTTTGTAAGGAGGTATTGAAAATTGAAAAACAAAGAACTAGAAATGAAGTTGCCTACACTAGATGATATTTTTGAGCCTGTGCAACGGAAAAGACATTTTGAATATTGAGAAAGCAATTCCAATACCATTAGAAAAATTATTTGACTTTCCAAATCACCCATTTCAAGTAAATGATGATAAAGAAATGGAAAATATGGTAGAAACCGTAAAAACAGGTGGAATAATAATGCCATTAGTAGTAAGGCAAAGAGATGACGGAAACTATGAAATTATTTCTGGACACAGAAGAAAAAGAGCAAGTCAGCTTGCTAATCTAAAAGAAGTGCCTTGTATTATTCGTGATTTAAGTGATGATGAGGCAACAATAATAATGGTAGACAGCAATATGCAAAGAACAAAGATATTGCCGTCAGAAAAAGCATTTGCATATAAAATGAAGTTAGAGGCAGAAAAACATCAGGGACAAAGAACGGATTTAACTTCGTGCCAAGTTGGCACAAAGTTAAGAGCAGATGAAAAACTTGCTGAAAATAGTGAAGATAGTGCTAGACAAATTCAAAGATATATTAGATTAACCGAACTAATACCAGAATTATTGAAATTAGTTGATGAAGAAAGAATAGCATTTAGTCCGGCTGTCGACTTGTCATATCTAACAGAAGATGAACAATATGTAATACTTAACATTTATGACTATGATGAGAAAACTCCTAATGTATCACAAGCTAGGCACTTAAAAATGTTAAGTCAAGAGGGAAAACTGACAGCAGATAAAATCGAAGAAATAATGGGAGAACAAAAACCTAATCAAGTGGAAAAATTTAAGCTGAACAAAGAAAGAATACAAAAGATACTCCCTAAAAATATTCAAACAGAAAAGCAAGCAGAAGATTTTATTGTAAAATGTATTGAAGAACACAACGAAAGGGAGGAAAAAAAGCGAAGTTATGAACGCTAGGATTATGCCCAAAAATCGAGGGAGTATTTTTAATAAAATTCCCCCTTACAAACCCCTTTTAATACTAGCTATATACTAACTGAAAAGAATATATTTATAAATATACAAATTTGCAAAAAAAATAAAAATTACACCTTTGTTTTACTCCCACAAACCTACTAAAATAAAGGCAAAGGGAGGAATGAAATATGAAAAAAATTATTTTAATTATATTTATGGCAATGATTTCAAGTTTTAGTTATTATGGAGCAGTAAATGAAAATGGAGAAAAAGTAACAAATTTTGAAAATACAATACAAGATCAAGAGAATGTAGTGCAAGAAAAAGTTTCAAATCGAGAAGAAATACAAACAGAAAATGTAGAAATGCAAAAACAAGAAGAAAAAAAGGAAGAACAACAAGAAATTGCAAAACAAGAAACTACACAAATAAGTGATAATAAGTCAAAAACACAAAGTACAGAGAGTAGAACACAAGCTAAAAATGAGGTAAAGAAAGACACAAAAAAACAAGAAAGTACAACTAAAAATAAAACACAAAATATACAAACTACAACAAGCAAAGAGAAAAAGCAAACTGAAAATATCAAAAAAGAACAGACACCAGTTACTTCCCAAAGTAATAGTAATTATACAGAAAAGGAAGTAAAAGTAGCACCAAAAACAGAGTGTGTAGGAAATAATCACAAAATTAGTGCAGGAAATACAGGAAAATGGTTTGAAACAAAGGCACAAGCAGATAGTTACTATAATACAGAAATTGAAAAATGGGGTAAAAAGTGGGAAAGTGGCGAAATAGATAAAACAAAATATTTAAAAGAATGTCCATCTGGCTATGAAGTATGGACTTGCCCACAATGTCAAAAATGGACAATAAACTTTTATTATAGATAAAAAATTAAATATAAAAAACGATTGAACAAGTATAATGCTTGTTCTTTTTTTAGTTAGGAGGAATTTTAATGTTAAAACAAGTAAATAAATTAAAAAAGATATTAGCATTTATGTTTGTGCTAATAACATTATTTAGTACAGCACAACCTATATTTGCAGTTTCAAGTTCTGGAACAGGACAATGGGTTGCAGGACAATGGGATTCAAATATTTATACAAGTGATAATCATTCAAGCGTAGGAATGCTTTTAAGAAGATTAGTAAATTATACAACAAAAGAAAAATTAACAGTATTTTGTTGTGAACACGGAGTAGATTGTACCACAGGAGAAATACACACAGCGACACACAATAAGCCAACAGACGAAAAGATGAAACAAGCTTGCCGAGTAGCATATTTTGGATGGTATGAAAAATACGGAGATTATGTTATAGATGGTGGAATAATGGCAGAGTCTATGAAATCAAGAAAAATGGACTATGTCTACACACAACAAATGATATGGGAAGTATTGGGACAATCTAATGCAACATTTAGAGATTCAAATATTCAAAATGGGTATGTGAATTTTAAAAACGAAGTAAATTCAAAAATAAATAATATAAGAAAACAACCTAGTTTTATAAATGACACAATAACAGTAGAGTGTGGAGAAACTAAAACAATAACTGATTCAAACAATGTATTAGCTGATTATGTAAGTTTTGATAAAACAGTTGATGGAATAAGAGTTGCACACACAAAAGGGCAAAACACATTATCAATTACAGTAGATGAAAGTTGCACAAGAGAAACCTATGTAATATCAGAAAGCACAATGAAAAGTTGGGGAGTAATAAAAGAACAAACAACAGACCACGACTCAACAGTATATTTTGTTTTCCAAGAGGGAGTACAAAATCAATTATATGCCCTAAACTACAATGATCCAGTAACAATGTTGCTAGACTTAAAAATAAATCTTCTAGGAAATTTAGAATTAAGCAAACTAAATACAAACGGAGATTTAATTGACGGAGCAGTATTTAATGTAACAGGAGAAAATGGATTTAATCGTGATGTAACAGTAACAAACGGAAAAATTAAGCTAGAAAAATTGAGAAAAGGAACTTACTATATAAAAGAAAAATCAAGTCCAACAGGTTATTTACTAAATACAGAAACTTATACAGCAGATGTAAAACCTAATCAAACAACAGAGCAAGCAATAGTAAACACAGAGCCAACAGCAGAAATTACAGTAACAAAAACAAATACAAATGGAGATAAAGTACAAGGAGCAAAATTTCAAATAATTGCTAATGAAGATATATACAATGTTGCAAAAACAGTAAAACATCATACAAAAGGAGATATAGTAGCAACAATTACAACAAATAGCATAGGAGTTGCAAGTAAATCTAATTTGCCACTTGGAAAATACAAAGTTAAGGAAATTGAAGTGCCACAGGGGTATTTATTGAATACTGAACAAAAAGAAATAACTTTAAAATATAAGGATCAAAATACTAATGTTATATTTGGAAGTGTTACAGTAGAAAATACAGAGCCAACAGGAAATTTAGTTATTGAAAAAACAGATAAAGAAACAGGAAATAAAAATAGAGCAGATAAAAAATCACATCACGGGGACGCAACACTTAAAGGAACTGGATATACTTTATATGCCAAAGAAAGAATAACAAATGTTGCAGGAACAATAAAATATTTTGATAAAGATGAACAAATAGCTACATTTACTTTCAATGAATATGGAGTTGCTAGTATAAAAATAACAAACAATAATACACCTGCAAAAATAAGTGTAGATGGAACAAAATTAACAGGCTTACCAATGGGAAAATATTATGCAAAAGAAACCATAGTGCCAACAGGTTATATGCCAGATACAAAAGTGTATGATTATACATTTTCATACAGAGATATGAATACAAAAGTTATAGAAGTAGCAGGAACAGTTACAAATACAGTAGAAAAAGCACCTTTTGAAGTAATCAAAGTTAGCACAAATGAAAATGCAACAGCAGAAACAGTAGCAAATGCAGAATTTACAGCAATACTTTCAAAATATGTTGATTATTACGGAAGTTTTGATGAGGCAAAGAAACATTTAAACGAATTTGCGACAGATGAATATTCAATATTTAGAACAGGAACTAATGGACACGGAATTTCTGGACTTTTAGCTTATGGAGAATATACAGTAAATGAAACTTATACACCATCTCCAGAGATAACAACAGTTGAGCAATTCTATGTAACAATAGATAAAGACAGTAAAACACCAGTAAAAGAACTTGTTGAAAATGATTTGCCATTTGAGGCATATATAAAAATGCAAAAACAAGATAAAAAGACAGGAAAATTTGTAACTTATTCTAATGCGACTTTTGAATTATATAGACAAAATGAAGATACAAACAAATGGGAACAAGTTGAATGTAAAGTAGGAGATAAATATTTCAAAACTTGGACTACAAATAACGAGGGAATTGCAAAAACAGAAACAAAGTTAGAGGCAGGAAATTACAAACTAACTGAAATAGAAATCCCAACAGGTTTCATACAATTAGATGGAGAGCTAACATTCAAAGTAGATAATAGAAACTCTACACTAAATTATGATAAAGATTGGGACGCTTGGATTACAGTAACAGCAAGGAATAGTCAACCAACAGGAACACTAAAACTAAACAAAAAAGTAGCATTAAGAGAAGATATGGACAAAACAATGATAAAAGATATTGATTTTACAAAAATATCTTTTGAATTAGTAACGGATGAGAAAATAATAGACTATGCAGACGGATCAACTATATATGAAAAAGGAAAAGTAGTAGGAAAATATAATCTAAAAGCTGATGGAACATTGACATTTACAGAATTGCCAATGGGACGCTATCACCTAAAGGAATTGACAACAGTAGAGGGAGCAGTATTAGACGAAACAGAACACAAAATTGTATTTGAACAAAAAGATACAGTAACAAAAGAATATATTGTAGAAAAAGACATTGAAAATAAAACAACAGCAATAGAAATTAGCAAAACGGATATTACAGGAGAAAAAGAGCTAGTTGGTGCAAAACTAACTGTTACAGATGAAAATAACGAAGTTATAGATAGTTGGATATCTAGTGAAAAAAGTCATAAAATTGAGGGATTACAAGTAGGAAAAGAATACACACTAACAGAGGAAATAGCACCAGAATCTTTTGTAAAAGCAACTTCAATAAAATTCACAGTAGAAAATACAGCAGATATTCAAAAAGTTGTAATGATAGATAAACAAGTAACAATGTCAAAAGAAGATATTGGAGGAAAAGAAGTTGAGGGTGCAGAGCTAAAAGTAGTTGATAAAGATGGAAATGTTATAGATAGTTGGACATCTACTAAAGAAAAACACGCAATAAATAATTTAGTAGAGGGAGAAACTTACACATTATATGAGGACTATGCTCCAGACACATTCGTAATATCAAATAAAATAGAGTTCACAGTAACAACAGACAAAGAAACACAAGAAATAAAAATGATAGACAAAGTAGTAGAAATATCAAAAGTAAATATAGCAGGCGAAGAATTAGAGGGAGCAACATTAGTTGTAACAAGCACAAAAACAAAAAATATAGTAGATAAATGGGTATCAACAAAAGAGCCACACAAAGTTAGTAACTTAATCGAGGGAGAAAGCTATATACTTCACGAAGAAATTGTAGTTGACGGATATGTAAAAGCAACAGAGATTGAATTTACAGTAACAGAAAGCAAAGAAACTCAAAAAGTAGTAATGATAGACAAAACATTGGAAGTTATAAAAACAGATCTAGTTACTGGCGAAGAATTAGAGGGTGCAGAACTAGAAGTTATTGATAAAGAAACAGGAGAAACAATAGACAAATGGACTTCTAGTAAAGAACCTCATAAAGTTATAGGCTTGGAGGAAAATAAAACTTATATTTTAAAAGAAACAACTTGCCCTTATGGATACGAACAAGCAGAAGAAATAGAGTTCACAGTAACAGAAGATAAAGAAACACAAAAAATTGAGATGAAAGATATGCCTATTTTAAAAGACATTAGAGTAGTAAAAGTAAATAGCAAAACAAAAGAAATTATAAAAGACAAATTTACTTTCGGAATTTATGAAGATAGCGAATGCACAAAACTAATTAAAGAAGTAAAAGCAAACAAAGAGGACGGATTCGTTACTTTTGAAGATATGCGTTATGGCACATTCTATATCAAAGAATTAAAATCTCCAAAGAACTACGAACTATCTAACAGAGTAGCAAAAGTAGAGATAAATGACAAAGGAGTTTTTGTAGATGGTACAGAAATTCAAGAAGAAAATACAGTATATAGTTTTGAATTTGAAAATCAAAAAATAGAAACTCCAAAAACACGGAGATACAAGAAATATCTTACTAGCTGTAACTATTTCTATTATTTCACTAATAGGACTTGCAGTATTAGTTGTTATAAAATTAAAAAATAGATAAAAAATTATATAAGCAAAATGGTGGCAGGTAACTAGCCACCATTATTGCTTAAAAAGGAGTGAAAAATGGCAAAGTACAATATAGCTCAAATACAAAAGATGATAGAAAGACTAGCTGAAATAGGAATAAATACAGAAAAAGCAATACTTAATATGCAATTTGAAGATTTAGAGAAAATGCCGAATTATACAATAACAGATATAAAAACATTAGTCAGTTTAAGAAAAGCAATAAGAAAAAATAAAAAAGCATTATTCCTGTTTTTAGGCGAAGAAATAGAGTAATAAATAATAAAAAAATTAAAAACGAGAGGAGGGAGAGAATTGGCAAAAGAACTAACTAAAAAAGAAAAACAAATAACAGAGTTATATTTTGAAACAACATTAAATGTAGGGAAAAATGCAGACAACTGGATTTCATTTTTAAAAAGAGCAAGTTTTAATTATAAATATAGGTTTGATGAACAAATATTGATATATGCACAAAGACCAGACGCAGTTGCTTGTGCAGAAACAACAATATGGAATAAAAAGCTAAAAAGGTGGATCAATAAAGGCTCAAAAGGAATAGCTTTAATTACAGAAAAAGAGGGAGAGTTAGGCTTGCGATTTGTTTTTGATGTGTCAGATACTAATAGTGATGTTTACGGCAGGAAATTCAAACTATGGCAAGCAGAAGAAAAATACACGAATGATATTATAGAGGCATTAGAAGATAAATTCGGAACAATGGAAGATAAAAGCAGTTTGCCGTTAGCAATAATATCGACAGTATATAATCGTGTAGTAGACAATATGCAAGAATATTTAGAAGAACTAAAATCTGTAACAGCTAATAGTGAATTAGAAAAATTAGATAATGAACAATTAGAAAATGAATTTTTAGAAATATTATTATTTAGTACGATAGGCTTAACAATGTCAAGATGTGGGTTAGATGTAAACGAGTATATACCAAAAGATAATTTTTCTGGAATAGAAAAGTTTAATACTTTTGAAACAATGTCTATACTTGGAACAGCAACTAGGGATTTTTCAAAAGAAATATTACTAGAAGTTTCAAAAACTGTAATAAATGTGCAAAAACAAGAAAAAAAGAAAAATCACACATTGGAAAAAATAAAACAAAGCATTTACAATAAAGAAAATGAGAAAGGAAGTGTTGAGAATGAATCTAACTTACACAATGAAAGGAAATTATCTAATACCAGACTTAACGATAGAGAAAACAAACAAGAAAGTGAATTTAGGCAAGTTCGCCAAAATGAGATTGAAACACCTAAAAGAGAACAAGAGGGGAACTTACACAATGCTAGTAGCGAGCAACAAACTAACAGACCACTTGAGAGCAATAGAGAAAACAGTAATAAACAGAATAGCACAGGAAGTAGAGAAAATGAAACAGCAATATGGAATAACAGAGGAAATGAAAGCAACCAACCAAATGGAATGGGTAGGGCAGATGAACAATATTCAAGCAACAGCAGAGCAGATAGCAGTAAGGGAAGTAATTTACAATTAAAAGAACAATATAATGAAAAGGAAGTAGACTATACTTCTTTTTTTGATGGAGAAACAACAGATACAGGAAATTATAAATTTATGGTAGGCGATATTATCTATATAGGTTTTCAAGAATTTACTATTTCAAATATAGATAATCAAATAATAACAATGTATGATAATCAATTCCCATTGGATCAGAGAACAGTAGCTATAAAAGATATACTAGAAAAAGTTGCTGAAAATCCTATGAATGATTACTTAAAAGATAGAGAAGTACCAGAAACAGAAGAAAAAGTAGAAAGTGCTTTCAATAAGTGGCTAGATACATTTATAGAAGAAAAAGGAATTGATTTAGAACAGGTTATTGAAATAAAAACAGAAAATAATACACATTATTTTGAAGTTGGAAATATCATTGCTAATATAAAAGCTACTACACCAGAAGAACAAGCAGGAATAAAAGATATGATAGTCAAAATAGATTTTCATAATGGAGATGTAGTAGATTATTTTAGACATTTAGCACAGGCATTAGCAGAAAACTTTGAGAAACAACAAGAACAACCAAACGAAGTAACACCAGAAGAACAAATAGAAAATATAAAAGAGCAGGAAATTATAGCAGAAAAGCTAATCAAAAAGAACAGAAATATTGAATATTTTGACTTGCACCCTGAAATACCTACTGAAGAAAGAAATAATTTTAGAATTACAGATGATAATTTAGGTGTAGGAACAGCAAAAGAAAAATATAGAAACAATGTAGAGGCTATAAAAGTATTAAAATTATGCGAAGAACAAAATAGATATGCAACACCAGAAGAACAACAAATTTTGAGTAAGTATGTTGGGTGGGGTGGCTTAAAATCAGCATTTGAAGATAAAAACGATAGTTGGGCAAGTGAGTATGCAGAATTAAAAGAATTACTTACTGAAGATGAATACAAAGATGCAAGAGCTTCAAGTGTAACAGCATATTATACACCACCAGTTGTTATAAGAAATATATATAAAGCATTACAAAATATGGGACTAAAACAAGCAAATATTTTAGAGCCATCTTGTCGGAGTAGGTAACTTTTTAGGAATGCTACCAGAAGAATTAAATGACAGTTGCAAAATGTATGGAGTAGAGGTAGATAGTATTTCTGGAAGAATAGCACAGCAATTATACCAAAAATCCACTATTGCGATACAACCTTTTGAAAAAACAAATATGCCAGATAACTTTTTTGATGTTGCAATAGGAAATGTGCCTTTTGATAATAAAATAAAGCCTAATGATAGAAGATATAACAAAAATAAATTTGTTTTACACGATTACTTTTTCGCAAAAACAATAGATAAAGTTCGCCCACGGAGGAATAATAGCACTTGTTACAAGTAAAGGAACAATGGACAAAGAAAATAGTAGTGTTAGGAAATATATATCACAGCGAGCAGAACTTATTGGAGCAATAAGACTACCAGACAATACATTCAAAAGTAATGCAGGAACAGAAGTAACATCAGATATTATATTCTTAAAGAAAAGAGATAAAATCACAGATATAGAAGATGACTGGGTAAATCTTGACACAACTGAAAATGGAATAAGAATGAATAAATATTTTGTCGATAATCCTAATATGATAATGGGAACAATGACAAAGGAAAGTTCACAATATGGAGGAGAACGAACAGAGTGTAAAATGATAGAGGGTAGCGATTTAGATTATATGCTATCTAATGCTATTTCAAATATAGAATCAGAAATAGAAGAATACGATTTAGACGAGCTAATAGAAGATGAAGAAAAATCTATACAGGCAGATCCGACAGTAAAAAATTATTCCTATACTGTTATTGACGGCAAAGTATATTATAGAGAAAATAGTAGAATGTTTGAAAAAGACTTGCCAGAAACAACACAAAATAGAATAAAAGGTATGGTAGAAATACGAGATTGCACCAGAAAACTTATAGACCTACAAGTTGATGATAGTAGCGACAATGAAATAAAAATAGAACAGGAAAGATTAAATAGGTTATATGATAATTTTGTAAAGAAGTATGGAAGAATAAACAGCAGAGGAAATAATCAAGCATTTTCCGAAGATAGTAGCTATTACTTATTATGCTCATTAGAAATAACAGATTCAAAAGGTAATTTCCAAAGAAAAGCAGATATGTTTTCAAAGAAAACAATAAAAGCCAAAAAAGAAATAACAAAAGTAGATACAAGTAATGAGGCACTTATTGTTTCTCTAACAGAAAAAGCAAAAGTTGATATGGAATATATGCAGTCTATTACAGATAAGACAGAAGATGAACTTGTTAAAGATTTAGAGGGGCAAATATTTAGAATACCAGATACACCTGCTGAAGAAAAAAAGTATGTAACAGCAGATGAGTATTTATCTGGAAATGTAAGAGAAAAACTTAATATTGCAAGAAGAATTGCAGAGGGAAATCCAGAATTTGAAGTAAATGTTAGAGAGTTAGAGAAAGTAATACCAGAAGATATAAAAGCAAGTGAAATAGCAGTAAAACTAGGAGCTACTTGGATACCACCAGAATATATTGAGCAATTTATATATGAATTACTAGATACAGATTATTGGGACAAGAAAAAGATACAAGTTCATTACTCTGAATTTACAGGAGCTTGGAATGTTACAGGAAAATCAGTAGACAAAGGAGTTAAAGCAACAAAAACTTATGGCGTAAAAAAAGCAAGTGCATATAAAATAATTGAAACTACTTTAAATCTAAACGATATAAAGATATATAAAAAAATAAATGTTGGAACAGATGATGAGAAAAGTGTTATAGATAAGCAACAGACAGCAATAGCACAAGCAAAACAAGATGAAATTAGAATGAAGTTTGAAGAATGGATTTTCAAAGATCCAGACAGACGAGAAAAGTTAGTAAAATTATATAATGAAAAGTTTAATAGTATAAGAAACAGGCAATATGACGGAAGTCATCTAAAATTTTATGGTATGAATCCAGAAATAAAATTACGAGAACATCAAGTTAATGCCATTGCAAGAATATTATATAATGGAAATACCTTACTTGCTCACGAGGTACGGAGCTCGGAAAAACTTTTGAAATGGTAGCAAGTGCAATGGAAAGCAAGCGATTAGGACTATGTAATAAAAGCATTTTTGTAGTTCCTAACCATATAGTTGAACAATTTTCAAATGAGTTCCTACAATTATACCCATCAGCAAATATTTTAGTAACAACAAAGAAAGACTTTTCAAAAAATAATAGAAAAAAGTTTGTGTCTAAAATAGCAACAGGAGATTTTGACGCAATTTTGATAGGACACAGCCAGTTCGAGAAAATACCTATGTCAATAGAAAGGCAGAGGTATTTTTTAGAGTCGCAAATAGAAGAAATAATAGAGGGTATAGAAGAAACAAAAGCACTAGAGGGCGAAAGGTTTACTATAAGAGAACTAGAAAGAACAAAAAAAGCACTAGAGGCAAAGTTAGAAAAGCTAAACAATGCAGATAAGAAAGATGATGTAATTACATTTGAACAGCTACGGAGTTGATAGACTATTTGTAGACGAGGCACATTATTATAAAAACCTATTTTTACAAAGTAAAATGAAAAAAATTGCAGGAGTTCAAAGTGGGGACGCACAAAAGAGTTCCGATATGTTTATGAAATGTCAGTATATGGACGAAATAACACGGAGGAAAAGGCGTTGTGTTTGCCACAGGAACACCAGTCAGCAACAGTATGTCAGAATTATATACAATGCAGAGATACTTGCAATACAATACATTAGTAAAAAATCACTTACAACATTTTGATAGTTGGGCAAGTACATTTGGAGAAACTGTTACAGCAATGACATTAGCACCAGAGGGCGACAAGTTCCAAATAAAGACAAGATTTGCAAAATTTCATAATATACCAGAACTAATGACAATGTTTCGTGAAGTAGCAGACATTCAAACAGCAGAAACATTAAAATTGCCAACACCAGAAGTTGAAAAGCATAATGTAGCAGTAAATGCAACACAAATACAAAAAGATATGGTAGCAGATTTAGGAGAAAGAGCAGAGAAAATTAGAGCAGGTGTTGTTAAAGTCTGGGAAGATAATATGTTAGCAATAACAAACGAGGGAAGAAAATTAGCTCTGGATCAAAGACTTATAAATAGTCAGTTACCAGATGATGAAAATAGCAAAGTGAATACTTGTGTAAAAAATGTATATGAAGTATGGGAAAAAACAAAAGATAAAAAATCTACACAGCTTGTATTTTGCGACTTATCTACACCAAAGTCATTAGGTGCAGATGATAATCCTTATGAAATGGAATTAGTAAATGGAATATGGAAATGCAAAGAAAGAGAGTTTACAGATGTATATACAGATATGAAAAGAAAGCTAATTGAGAAAGGAATACCAGAGAATGAAATTGCATTTATTCACGAGGCAACATCAGAGGCTAAAAAGGAAGAATTGTTTGACAAAGTGCGTAGTGGAGAAATAAGAGTTTTAATGGGTAGCACTTTCAAAATGGGAGCTCGGAACGAATGTGCAAGATAGAATTATAGCACTTCATAATTTAGACTGTCCGTGGACAAGTGCTAATCTAATACAAAGAATAGGTAGAGCAGTAAGACAGGGAAATATGAATGAATTAGTTCATATTTATAACTATGTAACGCAAGGAACTTTTGACGCATATATGTATCAGTTAATAGAGCAAAAACAAACATTTACAAGTCAAATAATGACTTCTAAAACACCTATAAGAAGTATGGAAGATATAGACGAAAGAGCATTAGACTATGCAGAAATAAAAGCACTAGCAACACGGAAATGAACACATTAAAGAAAAAACAGAGTTAGAGGCAAAAACAACAAAACTAAAAATGCTAAAACAAAGTTATTTGAGTCAAAAATATGATTTAGAAGAAATGGTAAATAGAAAATACCCACAAGAAATAAAAGAATGCAACGAAACAATAGAAAGTTTAAAACAAGATAATAAATATCTAAAAGAAAATACAACTATAAATGCAGATAATTTTTCTCCTATGAAAATAAATGAACAAGTGTATAATGAAAGAGCAAAAGCAGGTGAAAAAATACTAGAACTATGTAAAAGTGTAAAAGATACAAAAGGAGTATATATAGGAGATTATAGAGGTTTCAAAATGTATTTAGAGTTCAATACATTTGAGAAAGTATTTCAAGTAGCATTAAAGAATATACAAACTTATAGGGCAACATTGGGAAATGATAAAATAGGTGTAATAACTCGTATCAATAATGTTTTAGAATCAATGGAGAAAATGTTAGAAAACAATGAGCAAAAGTTACAAAATTTAGAATTACAATGTAAAAATGCAAAAGACACATTATCAATTCCATTTGCACAAGAACAGGAACTACAAGAAAGTTTAGCAAGATTAAAAGAAGTAAATAAGCTACTAAAAATAGGAGATACAAAGGAAAAAGAAGTAATAGATATTGATGATGAAGAAAACGAAGAAATAGAAGAATATTCAAAAAGTAAAAGTAGAGAATATGTAAGATAAAATCAAAAGTATAAATAAGAAAAAATTTCTCATATTGCACATTTCCTTTATATATAAACTTAACATAATATATAGCCATAGGAGGTAAATGTATTATGAAAAAATTTTTAGAAAGGAACATTTTAGATGAACTGTATGAGCTAAAAGGAGATGAGTTTGCAGACAATATTTTAAAGGAGATGTCAAAACAGAAAAAAGAACTTGAATCGTTAGCTATTGAAGAAAAGCTAACAGAAAAAATTAAAGAAGTTGTTACAGATGAGAAAAAACAAAATGAAATACTAAACTTGCTTAATAAATTTGAATTAGCAACTGGAGATGATGATGACTTCTGGAACAAAATGTATTACAAATTGGGAGCTTATGACTGTATAAGAATGAGTGAAGTAGTAAAAACAGAAGTAAAAGAAGAAAAGAAAGAGATAGAAACAAAAACAGTATTCTTTGACGAATATTCAGATGATTTTTACGATTACTTAAATACTAATAGAGTAAGAATGTTAAAAGAAAATGCAGAATATAAAGAGCTAGAAGTTAAAAGAGAAAAAGTAAAAGCAGATAATCCAAATATAAGAGCAATTTTTGAAGATAAAGAGGCAGTACAATTAACAGAAGATGAAGTAAAAGCTGTTTTAGATATGTTAGAAATAGAGGGAGATATAAATACTATTGAAACAATAGAAAACTTTAAATTGGGAGCTAGAGAAATGTTGCTTTTTCTAAAACAGATGAGATTATTGTAATTATAGTATAGAAGATATTAAGTTTTTAGTATCTTCTATATTTTTGTAAAATTTTGCTAGAAAGGAGTAAAAAGTGAATAGCAATGTAAAAGTAATTTATAACAAATTAGAAAATATGACTGTTAATAATAGAGGGTATATTGATTTAAGTGATTCAAAAATACAGAAAACAAAAGATATTGTAAATATATGTGATATATTTAGAGATTCTCGTTATGAAACATTTAGAGTATTTTATATGAAAGACAATAAAATAGTAGGGCAAGAAGCTATTACAAGTAAAATACCAGACGCCGTAATCCTTTTTTCTAATGGAAAAAAATTTGAACGCAATCCAATAAAAACCTATGAAAAAATGAATAATAGAATACAGAGATTAGGTGCAGATGGTTATTATTTGGCACATAATCATTCTTCTAATTCAGCTAAACCCTCGCAAGAAGATATGGAAATAACTCGTAATTTTGTTGCTAATGTAGAGGGATTTTTAGGACACATTGTGTTAGGAAATACAGATAAATATTCAATTATTGAAGAAAATTCAGAAGGTTTAATTTTAATGCCAAAGGAAAAGAGTTTAAAAAAAGATACATTAGAAAATATGGAAGAAAAGTTAAAGCAAAATACATTATATAATATTAAAATTTCTTGCCGTGATGAGCTAGTAGCTTTATTGAAACAAATTCAAAATGAAAAAGAGTATTCAACAGCAATATTAACTGATAGTAAATGTAATATTAGATTAGTATTAGATATTCCAAATAAAATGTTTAATCAAAAATTAGAAAATCTAAATGGATTTTTTAAAAATATTGCAAGAAATAGTGGAGCTACTAGGGTATTTATAGGAACACAAGATAAAGAAACTTATAATAAAATTTTAGAACATCAAAAATATGGAACAATTAAAGATATGGTTTATTTTGATAAAAAAAGTAATTTGATAAAAACAGAGAAAATAACAGAAAGTCAAAATTTATTTGATAAAGAAAAGTCAAGAAAAGTAAAAAGGAACAGAGATGTAAGATAGAAAAAGAAGATATTAAGAAATTAGTATTTTCTTTTTTATTATTTAGAATAAAAGGAAGTGATAAGTTTGCAAAGAGCAGATATAACAGAAAAAATTGGAAAATTAAATATAAAAATTGCTAGAGCAAACAAAGAGCTAGAAGAATTGGAACTAAAATACAAAAAAAAGAAATTAGAAATAAGGAAATATAAAAATGAATCAGCAGGATTACAATTAGAATTACAAGAGTTAGATCTTGAAAATCGTAAAGAAGTTCAAAAGCAAAAGAAAATAAAACAAATTGAAAAAGAAACAATGAAAAAATATACAGATGTTAATAATGAATATTATTCACAAGAAAAAAGTTATTATAATTCAGAAGATCCATATAAAAGTTATATGGAAAAAAATATACTGCCTTATAATGACTAGAAAGGAGAAATGCGTATGAGCTACGATGATTTAAAAGAAATGTTAATGAAAAAAATTGACCAAGAATTATTTAATTATAAACAAAATCTAATAAAAAACTATACACCAGAAGAAATTATAGAGCAAGCATATAAAATAAATATCAAACAGCAAATAAGAGATATTATTGATGGAATAATTTTTAGTAAAGAGCAAATACAAGTATTACTAAAAACCGATAATCTGTTAGAAAAATTGTATGACAAATATGAGAAGTCTGACGGCAATATATGGGAATATTTAGAAGATAATGTAGGAGATAGTTTAGGAAATATTGTCAAAGAATATAATCAACTAAAAAATAAAAATAAAGAAAAAGAGAGGTAAAAGCAATGTCAAAAGTATATCAAATTGAAATAGAAGAAACTTTACAAAAAGTTGTTAAAATAAAAGCAGATTCATTAGAAGACGCTATAAGTATTGCACGAGATAGATATAAAAATGAAGAATATATATTAAATGAAGATAACTTTATGGGGGCAGAATTTAGCGAATACAAAGACGAAGTTATAAAAGAAAAAAAGCATAAAGAAAGGGAAAGGTAGGTGTAGATATGCCATATATTGCACCAGAAATAGTTGCACAAGCAAGACAAGTGGATCTACTTACTTATTTGAAAAATTATGAGCCTAGTCAGTTAGTACCAGTATGCAGAAATACTTTTGTAACAAAGGAACACGATAGCTTAAAAATTAGTAATGGTTTGTGGTATTGGTTTTCAAAAGGAGTAGGTGGAAAAAATGCAATAGATTATTTAATGATAGTAAAAAATTTATCATTTATAAATGCAGTACAAACTGTATTAGGAAATATGAAAATACAAGCTCCTGTTAAGTATGAACAGGAAGAAAAAAATCACGAAAGAAGATTAAAAATACCAGTAAAAGCAAGTAATAATGCTAGAGCAATAAACTATTTATTGAGTCGAGGAATAGACAAAGAAATTATACAATATTGCATTGAAAATAAGTTGCTTTATCAAGAAGAAAGAACAAACAATGTAGTGTTTATTGGCTATGATAATAATAAAATTCCAAGTTATGCTTTTTGCAGAGCAACTAATCAAGAAAGATTTATGAGAGAGGCAACAGGAAGTAACAAAAAATATTCGTTTAAGATAAAAGCAGAGAAAGAAAATAATATAGTTCATTTATTTGAAAGTAGCATTGATTTATTATCATTTGCTACTCTTTTAAGTTCAGAAAATAGAAACTGGAGAGAAGAAAATTTACTCTCATTAGGTGGGATTTATTCTTCAAAATATGATTTAGAAAAAACAAAAATTCCAGTTTCATTAACAGAATTTTTAGAAAAAAATCCTAATGTAAATGAAGTACATTTGCACCTAGATAGAGATTTAGCAGGAAGAAATGCAAGCACTTTTTTTCAGCAAGTATTGAGTAAAAAATATAAAGTTTTTGACAGACCAATGGCTTATGGAAAAGATGTAAACGAATACTTATGTTTGAAAAAAGGTATTAAAAAAATTGAAAAAGAAAGGACACGATAAGTTATGAAAAAATATAAATTTTTAGTTAAAAGAATAAAAGAAATAGAGATACAAATTAGTGCAGAAAGTCATTCAGAGGCACTATTCAAAATGTTACAAAAAGTAGTAAAAAAAGATGAAAACTTTTTTACAGAAGATTTAGAAAATAGAAAAGAATTATTTATATATATTGAAAAAATTATTGATGAAAACGGAAAAGAAAATGTAAAAGATAAAGAGAATTTTATAAAGGAAAATAGTTTTTTTATTAGCAAAATTGATAGAGAAACTTATGAAAAAGGAAATGAAGAAATAGAAGATGATTTGCCAAAAGAAGATGTAGGAGTTGTATGTGATAAGTGTAAAAACTATATACCAATAGACGAAATTATACACCAGTTAGAGTCCTAACAAGCAATGAATTTTTCCTCCCTAGAAAAATTCGACTTTATGGGGCAGTTGCCCCAATCCCCACTTTAAAATATAAAAAACGAAAGGAAAAGCTATGAGAAAAAGAAGAATAAAAAAGAATTTTTGGTTTGATGAAACAGAAAATAATTCATTAAAAAATTTAAGTGAATTATCTGGAAAAACAGAAGTGCAAGTTATAAGAAAATTAATAACAGGAACAACAATAAAGGAAAAGCCACCACAAGAATTTTACGAAACAATGAAAGAATTATTGAAGTTTAGAAAAGAAATAAAAACAATAAAAGATTTAAGCAAATATACAAAAGAACTAGATACAAAAAGAGTGTATAAAACACTAGATGGAATTGATGAATTAAGATCAAGAATAGTAGAAAAATATTTGAAATAACGGAGGGCAGATAATGGCAACAACTAAAATATGGAAGATAGAAAAAAGATTAGATAATGTAGTTGATTATGTAGTAAATGAAAAGAAAACTAACGCAGACAGTTATTATAATTTACACAAAGTTGCAGAATATGTAAAAGCCTCATATAAAACAGAAAAACAATTATATGTTACAGCAATAAATTGTAGTGAAGATAATGTTGTGCAAGAAATGATGGAAACAAAAAAGCTATTTGATAAAGAAGATGGTATTTTAGCTTTTCACGCATTCCAGTCTTTCAAAGAGGGCGAAGTAACACCAGATATAGCTCATAAAATTGGAGTAAAACTTGCAGAGGAATTATGGGGAGATAGATTTCAAGTTGTAGTTACTACACACTTAAATACTAATCACATTCATAATCATTTTTTGTTAAATTCTGTATCGTTTGTTGACGGACTAAAATACTATAATAAGTTAGAAACTTATGCACTAATGAGGCAAACATCAGATAATTTGTGTAGAGAATATGGACTTTCTGTTTTAAAAGAAAAGCCTACTGGAAAATATAAAGTAGACTATACGCAATTTTATAAAGGGTATGTGCAAAAAAATAATTATCATACACAAACAAAACAAGATATTGATTATGCAATTACACAGTCAAATACCTATAAAGAATTTGAAAATTTACTAAAAGCAATGGGCTATGAACTTATTTATAGAGCAGGTAAGTTAAGTATAAGGAAAGATCCATATACAAAAAATATAAGAGTAGCAAGAGCGTTTGGAGATGATTATACAGTAGAACAAATAAAGGCAAGAATAAAAACAGAAAA
The DNA here is from genome assembly GCA_948442255.1 of uncultured Caryophanales bacterium. Lineage (GTDB taxonomy): Bacteria > Bacillota_I > Bacilli_A > RF39 > UBA660 > Coprovivens. Next base: position 20,185 of record CAOJRT010000016.1, read on the forward strand.
AGCAATAAAACTACCATTTCCAGAAAAGCGTTTAAATAGAATATATATTTATAAAGGGAATATAAGAAACAAGAAAAAAGCAAAAGGAATTAAAGCATTATATTTATATTATTGTTACTTATTAAAGATATACCCTAAAACAGAAAAGAAACACAAAACACCAATTTCCATTAAAGCAGATGTGCAGAAAATGGAAAGAATATCAGAGGAAGCAAGACTTCTTTGTAGTAATGATATTAAGACTACAAAGGAGCTTTCTTTATATATGAATACTCTAAATGAAGAACTTAAAAATCTCGAGGAGGAGCGAGATAAACTTTACTATCAGAACACCAAGCTGAAGAAAGAAGAAAGACAAGAGAATTATACAAAACTCTCTCAAATAGCAGGCAAAATTCAATTTCTAAAACACAAAATAAAAATGTGTAAAGAAATTGAGTCAAGAGTACCAAAGATAAAACAAAATCTAAAAGAATTAGATGAGAAAGAAGAAATCCAAAAAGGAAAGGAGAGAAAAAGTTATGAGTACAGCAAGTGATTCAGCAGATGAATTTGTAAAAATGATGTTAGATGGAACAGAAGTGGTAGCTAGACTAACAGGAAATATGACAAAAGAAATAGCAGTAATGTTATATGCTATGTCAAAAGAACGAAACGAACACAAAACAGGTAAAGTAAGACTAAATAAAATGCTAAAAAGTAAGAGCAACTTGAAAATATTTAGTATTGAAAAAAAAGACCTAGAAGATTTCAAAAAAGGTGCTAAAAAATACAAAATTCCATATAGTGCTATATTTGTAAAAGGCGAAGTAAATAAAGAGGGAATTATTGATATTGTTGTTAGAGAAGAAGACGCAGTTTTAACAAATAGAATAGTAGAAAATTATAAATTAACAACAGTTGAACAGTCAAAATTAGATGAAGTATTAGAAAAAGCAGAAATAGAAGATCCTACACAAGCACCAAAAGAAAAAACAGAAATTCAAAAAGAGATTCAAGAAAAAAATACATCACAAGATTTACTAAACAAACTAATGAAAAAACAAAACAATAAGGAGGAAAATGAGAACACTAACCCCAGTAACATTCCAGTTACGGAGAAAGAAGTTCCATCAGAGAATTTATCGAAAGCAAACGAAAAGATGGAGGGGACTAAAAAGGAAGAAAAGCCATCAATAATGGAAAAGTTAGACACAATAAAAAAGCAGAGAGAAGAAAAAGAACAACAAAAGGCAAAAGAAGAAACAAAAGAAACACCAAAACAAGAAAAGTCAAACGAAACAAAACACAAACAACCTAAAAAGAAAAATAGAAAAAAGGAAAGGAGCAAATAAGCTTATGAGTATGATAAACGATATTATAAAAAGTGCAGTCAATAATGTGCAAAGTAACAAAAAAGAATTTAATGCAGAAGAATGGGGAAAAGGAAAACAGCAAGACAGAGAATTTGCATATAATACACAAGATGAAATGGCAACAAAAATAACAGAAAGTGGGGAACTTTACAAGAACTACTTAAATGTGCAAAGTAAATTTCCAACTTATTCAGTAGGAAATGCTTTACTTGTAACAGCACAAAACCCAAAAGCTACACAACTAAAAGACGCAGAGGGGTGGAAAAAAGATAATATAAATTTTGCAGGAAAGCCTAACAAAATAATTATATTAGAGCAGGGAGATATTTACGAAAGAGATGATGGAACAGAGGCACAAAGCTATAATCCTAAAAATGTATATGATATTTCCGATATGAGAGTAAAAAGACAATTAAATACAGTTCCATTTTCAAAGGAAAGTATAATGAAATCAATATTATCTATTTCGCCAGTTGAAGTAAGACCAGTACAAAATACTTCAAATGCTAATAAGTTAGTTAATTTTAATGCAGATGAAAGAATTATAGAAGTAGCAGAAAGAGCAGAAGTAGAACAAATAATTAGTGGGTTAGTAAGAGAAATTGCAAGTATTCACACATTATCTTTTGCAGATTCAGAGCTAAATACTTTTAAAAATGAAAGTGTTGCATATATGGTATGCAAAAGATATGGACTACCAACGAAAGACTTTAATTTTGAAAGAATACCAGAAGAACTAAAACAAATGACACCACAAGAAATAAAGACAGAATTAGCAAAAGGACGAGAATGTTTTGAAATACTAACAGAGGGAATGGACAGAGATGTAGGAATGCAAAACAGAAACAAAACTAATAGAGAATATGAAAGGTAGGAAGTTCTATGGAAGATGAAAAAAGAGTAGTTGAAATGGACAGAATAGTCTATGCAATTATAATAAATTCTCTATTAAGTATGAAAAATGAATTAAGACAGCAAGAAAAAGAAACAGACTTAATAGATAAAGTTATTATAAAAGTTGCGAAAGCACCATCTAAAAAGCAAAAGGGAATATTCCACCGAAAAAAAGGAGATAGAGATGAAACAAGATAATAGAATATATGTAATACTAACTATTATTGGAATAATACCTGTTATATGGCTTGCACTTTTAGTAGCACCATTATTAGACGGAGGACTTGCAAAAATAATAAATGAGTTGCCAGTAGCACTAAACACACCATTTAAAATAAGTATTGTAGAGAATAGCACAAAAACTGTTGCTATTTTTTTATTTTCTTATTTTATAGGAATAGGAGCATATTTTTCAACTAGAAAGAATTATAAAAAAGGTAAAGAACACGGATCAGCGAAATGGGGAAATACGAGAGAAATAAATAAAAAATATAAGCAACTACCAGAAAGCGAAAACAGAATACTAACACAAGATATAAGACTAGGATTAAATGCTAAAAAACACAGAAGAAATCTAAATACATTAGTAATCGGTCGGAAGTCGGTGCAGGTAAAACATTGTTTTATGCAAAACCTAACTTATTACAAGCCTCTAACAATTCTTATATCATTTTAGATCCAAAAGGAGAAATTTTAAGGGACACAGGGTATATGCTAGAAAAAAACGGATTTGAAGTGAAAGTTTTAGATTTAATCAATATGAATTTAAGTTATGGTTATAATCCGTTCAAATATTTAAAAACTGACAATGATGTTCAAAGACTTGTAACGAATTTGTTTAAGAGTACAACACCGAAACGGAAGTCAAAGCAATGATCCATTTTGGGACACATCAGCCTCAATGCTACTTATGTCTTTAATCTTTTTATTGAAATATGAAGCTCCAGAGTATGAACAAAACTTTGATATGGTATTAGAACTATTAAGGGCAGGAGATGTAAAAGAAGATGATGACGAATACGAAAGCCCATTAGACGAATTATTTAAAATGATAGAAGAAATAAACCCACAGCACATAGCACTAAAATATTATAGGAGCTATCATTCTGGTTCGGCAAAAACACTAAAATCAATACAAATAACATTAGCCTCTAGGTTAGAAAAGTTTAATTTGCGAGATTTAGCGAATCTAACAATGGAAGATGAAATGGAGCTTGCAAGCATTGGAGAAAAGAAAGTAGCACTTTTTGCGTTAATACCAGATAATGACACGAGTTTCAATTTTATAGTTTCAATGCTATATACACAAATATTTCAGCAATTATTTTATATAGCAGACCACAAGTACAAAGGTGCATTGCCTGTAAATGTGCATTTTATAATGGACGAGTTCGCAAATGTATCATTGCCAGACGATTTTGACAAGATTTTAGCAACAATGCGTTCAAGAGGTGTATCAGTATCAATAATATTGCAGAATCTTGCACAATTAAAAACATTGTTTGAAAAACAATGGGAAAGCATTGTACGGCAACTGTGATGAACTGTTATACTTACGGACGGAAATGAGCAGTCTACACACAAGTATATCAGCGAACTTCTAGGAAAGGAAACTATTGATACCAATACCTATCGGAAAAAGTACAGGACATTCTGGAAGTTATAGCACAAACTACCAGATAGCAGGTAGAGAGTTAATGACACCAGATGAAGTCCGAATGCTAGACAATAAGTATGCTTTATTATTTATAAGAGGAGAAAGACCAATAATAGATTTAAAATATAACACATTTGCACACCCAAACATCAAACTAACAGAAGATGGAGGGTACAAAACTTATATACACGGCAATACAGAAAATGCTATTGCTACTATATCAATAGATACCGATACAAGTGATATTAAATGTAAAGAGTATAAAGATATAGGAAATTATGAAATCTTAATTGATGAAGAAATAGATGAATACTTTATGAAAGAATCTAAAAAAGATAACTAATTTTGAAGAAAAACAAAATAAGATAAATATGCCCTCTCGGAAAGAGAGGAATTTTTTATGAAAAAGAAAATAAGTAAACAAAAATTATTAAGTATAGGAATGAAAATTTTTACAGTTGGAGCTGTATTATTAGTTGGAAACAATACAGTATTTGCAACAGATGACCCATTAGCTGTCATCAATAATCTAAAAAACTTTATGTACCAAATTATAGGTGCAATAGGTGCAATTCTTTTATTATGGGGAATTGTGCAAGTTGGTATGGCTATAAAATCACACGATCCATCACAAAGAGCAAATGGATTTATGACTCTTGCAGGTGGAGTAATTATAGCTTTTGCAAAACAAATACTAGAACTAATACTAGGTTAGAAAATTGAAGAAAAACAATAAAAGAGATATTGCCCTCCTATAAAAAATATAGGAGGCGATAAATTTGAGTGATAATTGGATTGTAGGTAATCTACAAAACGCAATCAATACTTGGAATGGGAAACTAGGCGAGATATGGCAGTTAGTTTCACAAACACCAGAAAATTTTAAAGGTCGGTGGTATATGGAATGTAATTACTAATATACACGGAGCAGTACAAGCAATACGGACTAGCATTGCTTGTCATTTTCTTTTTAGCAGGAGTTATCAAGACTTGTAATTCGTTTTCAGAAGTAAAAAAGCCAGAACACGCATTTAAGCTATTTTTGAGGTTTGCAATAGCATATACAATAGTAGTTTACGGACTAGATTTAATGCTTGCAATATTTAAGATAGTACAGGGCATAAGTTCTACAATAATGAGTTCAGCAGGTTTTGGAAATAGCACAAGTACAGTTATACCTCCAGAAATAATTTCAGCAATAGAAAGTTGTCGGATTTTTCGAGAGTATTCCATTATGGGCAATTACGATTATTGGTGGACTATTTATAACTGTACTTTCTTTTGTAATGATAATGAGTGTTTATGGTAGGTTTTTCAAACTTTATCTATATACAGCAATAGCACCGATTCCACTTTCAGCAATGGCAGGAGAGCCATCACAAAGCGTGGCAAAGAGCTTTATAAAATCTTATACTTCAGTATGTATGGAGGGAGCAATTATTGTGCTTTCTTGTATTATATTTTCACTATTTGCGTCCACACCACCAGCAGTTGATATGAATGCACCTGTTGCAACGCAAGTATGGAGCTATATTGGAGAGCTAGTTTTCAATATGTTGGTACTTGTAGGAACTATAAAAATGAGCGATAGAGTTGTAAGAGAAATGATGGGATTATAGATGAAAGGTAGGGAAAGTATATGAGTACAATAACACACCAAACAAGACAATTAAGTTTTGAAGATATGCAGTTAAAAAAGAAAATAAGGTATGCACAAATATTAAATAGGCTTATAAAAGGGAAAAAAACAGCAAAAGAAATAGCAGTCGAATTGTTTGAATTAAAACTAATACCAAGTGCAGAACGAAATTACACAGCACCACGCCTTACAGAATTAGAAAAATTGGGGTTAGTAAAATCAGCAGATAAGAAAGTATGTCAATACACAGGTAAAAAAGTAGCAATTTATGAAATTACACTAGATGGCATAAAAAAGTATAAATTATTGAATACAGATAGAAATACCAAACTAGAGAAAGGTTGTGAAAGCTATGAGTGAAAATACTAAAGATAATTATATATTGATAGAAGAAATCAAAGGAAATAAAGACTTGCACGAAATAGCAAAAAAGATACATTTTGAAGATGGAATGGGTTATCTACCAAAGACTACAACTAGAAAGCAATTTATTGATGAAATAATTGGAGAGATAAATTGGCAGTTAGAAATGTCAAATCCTTCAGTACCTAAAAATGTATTGACAGAACAATTAAAAAAGATGATAAAAATTGCAGAAAAAGAAGAAAAGAAACAGGAAAGGAGCAGATAAAAAATATGGACAAAGAGAAAAAAGATATTATTTTATATAATGTTAGACAATTTCTAAATGAAAATCAAGAGCTTAAAGATATGAATATACATTGTTTAATTGTTGATAAAAACAATAGTAAAAATGGTATTGCAATAGCTTCAAATGAAGAATATATAGTTGCAATAGATATAGAAAATTATGAGTGCGAATATTCACAAGAATGGGATTATGATATTGATATGAATATATTTAGACATTTAGAAAATGGAATGAATATAGAATTTATAACTCCACAATACCATAGCATAATATGGAAAAAAATTGAAAGTTATGAGTTTATAGATGGCATTTTTCATAAAGAGGGAATGCAAAAATATTTAGAATATTGTAAAGATGAAGAAATAACACAGGAGTTTTTAGAGGAAGAATGTGATACAGAATTAACAGATGTTATGAAATATAGCAACGATTATATTGCTGATAATAACGGAGTAATGGAAATGTCAAGAGGAAAATATCAAGAAGAAAATGAGATACATTATATTGCATTTACATTAGGGTATGACTTAATAAATGAAATGCTAACAAGACCAGATACAGCAGATCCATTAGAATGTGATATAGCTTATGATTTTTGTGATTATTTAGCAAGAAAATTTATAAAAACTGATTATTATAAAGATATGAAACACTCTACTTATGAAATGTTACAAGAATGGGTTAATGATAATCAAGAAATTATACAAAGTGAATACCTATGTTATTCACACAAAGATAATAAATGTATTATTGAAACAGGAAAAAGAAATAACGAGCCAGTATCACTTGTAGAACATTGCTTTAAAGATGGAACAAAAGAATATATAGTAGCTTTTAATTATAAAGTTAGTAATGAGAAAGTAGACTGGGGTTATGGCTATTATTATGGAGATGACTTAAAAAAAGCAAAAGAAGATTTTGAAAAAGTAAAAGCAGGAGGAAATCTAGCAGATACTTTTAAAGAAAACAAAGAGGAGAAAAGCGTTATGGAAGATAATTCAAGCAAATTACAGTTTTATGATGAAAAGGAAATAAGAAATATTATAACTAATAAAGAAGAATTATACTTTGCAGATGATGGAATAGATGAAGTAATTATAAAATTGGATGATATACCAGATTTTATTGTTGATATAAATAGAAAGCAAGGATTAGTAGATCTAAAATTTTATAAAATGGGAAATGATTTATATCAGCCAGATATTACAACAATGGGAGAGTATTTGGACAAAGTAAAACCAGAAATTAGAGAAAAGATTATTGATAGATTAGTAAAACTACAAACAGGAGAAATAGAGCCTAAAGAATATAAGCTAATTGATGAAAATGAATTTGATGATATAAAAATAAAGATGGAAAAAGAAATGAACAGAAAAGTCAAAAATAAGAAAAATCGAGAAGATAGATAAAAGAGAAAGGTGTATAAATTATGGAAGTTAAGATAAATAAGGAAATAAGGCAGTACAAAGAAAATATATTTTTTGGACTGACAATGAGGCAATTTGTATGTTCGGCATTAGCTTGTATTGTAGCAGTCGGAATATATTTTATAACAAAGCCAATATTCAATAATACTGGAACTGTATCGTGGCTATGTATGGCAGGTGCAGTTCCTTTTGCGTTATTAGGATTTGTAAAATATAACGGAATGACAGCAGAAAAGTTTTTGAAAGCTTGGATCAAGTCAGAGATATTAACACCTAAAAAATTAGTATTCAAACCTAATAACCTATATTTAGATATGTATAGGCAATGTGAAAAAGGCAAGAAGAAAGCTAAAAAAGTAAAACAAGATAAGAAAGAGAAAAAGAGCAAAAAGAAAATAAAAATAGACAATAAACAAGATTAAAGAAAAACAGTATTGAGATTTTACCTCTTAAAAAGGAGGTAGGATTTATGAAAATAATTGATTTATTCAAAAAAGATAAGGAAAAATATATAATTCCAAAGGGTGTGCAAGATGTCATACCAGTTAAAAGAATATGGAGAGATGGAGTATTTTTAGTAGGAAAAAATAAATATTCCAAAACTTTTAAATTTACAGATATTAACTACATTGTAGCAAGCGAGGAAGATAAAGAGGCAATGTTTTTAGACTATATGCAAATACTTAATTCTTTTGAGTGTGAAATGCTTGTGAAAATTAGTATATTAAATAGCAAAATGAATGAGCAAAATATAGAGAATAACATTAAAATAGAAAATGAAAAAGACAAACTTGATAGATTAAGAAGTGAATATAATAGGTTAATTGATGAGGGAGCAAAAACAAGTAATGGAATTGTGCAAGAAAAGTATATAACAATAACAATCAAAAAGAAAAACTTGGAGGAGGCACGAACAGCTTTTAGAAGAATTGCAGTAGAATTAAATAAACATTTTAAAAAGTTAAATTCAGCTTGCATAGAGTTAGATTCAAACGAAAGACTAAAAATGCTACACAACTTTTATAGAATAGGAGAGGAAAGCAGTTTTAATTTTGATATGATAGACAATATGCAAAAAGGACACAGTTTCAAAGACTATATATGTCCAGACAGTTTTGAGTTCAAAAAGGACTATTTCAAAATGGGAGATAAATTCGGCAGAGTAATATTCCTAAAAGAGTATGCTTCATTTATAAAAGACAGTATGATAGCAGAGCTAACAGACATTAGTAAAAACTTAACATTAACAATAGATATATCGCCAGTAGCAACAGATGAGGCAATAAAAGACGCAGAACGAATATTGCTAGGAGTAGAAACAAACAAAGCTAATTATATAAGAAAACAAAGCGAAAATAATAATTTTCTTGCGTCAGTTCCATTTGATATGGAGCAACAAGAACAAGAGGCAAGAGATTTTTTAAATGATTTAATGACACGAGATCAGCGTATGTTTTTAGGACTAATTACAGTTGTATTTATAGCAGACACAGAGAAAGAACTTGAAAATACAACAGAGGCAATATTAACAACAGCAAGAAAAAATTTGTGCCAGTTTGGTATATTAAGGTTTCAACAACTTGACGGATTAAACACAACATTACCAATAGGAATAGAAACAATAGAAACATTGAGAACATTAACAACAGAAAGCCTAGCAGTATTTATGCCTTTTAAAGTGCAAGAAGTACAGCACCCTAAACGGAATATATTATGGACAAAATGCAATTTCAAAAAATATGATATTGTTAGATAGAAAGCAGTTATTAAACGGAAACAGTTTTATACTTGGAGTTTCTGGAAGTGGAAAAAGTTTTACAGCTAAACAAGAAATAAGTTCAATAATGTTAAAAGAAAAAGACGCAGATATAATAATCATTGATCCAGAAAATGAATTTGCAGGACTTGTAAAAGAACTTGGAGGAGAGCTTGTAGAAATATCTTCAACAAGCAAAAATCACATAAACGCAATGGATATGAATAAATTTTATGGAGATAATGCGAATCCAATAGTATTGAAGTCAGAGTTTGTGCTTTCATTATGTGAGCAACTTATGGGGAAAGCATTAGAGCCACAACAAAGGTCAATAATTGATAGATGTACGGCAAATGTATATAAAAAATATCAAGATAATGATTATGAGGGAGAGCCACCAACTCTAAAAGATTTTAGAGAAGAACTACTAAAACAAAATGAAAAAGAGGCAAAAGATGTAGCACTTGCAATAGAATTATTTAGTAATGGTAGTTTGAACACTTTTGCAAAACAAACGAATGTAAATATTCATAATAGGTTAGTTTGTTATAATATATTAGAACTAAAAAAACAATTACAGCCTATTGCAATGCTAGTAATACTAGATAGCATTTTTAATAGAATAACAGCAAATAGACAAAAAGGAAGAAGCACATATATTTATATTGACGAAATATATCTTTTGTTTCAATATGAATATTCAGCTAACTTCCTTTTCACATTATGGAAAAGGGTTAGAAAATATGGTGCTTGCTGTACTGGTATTACACAAAATGTAGAAGATTTATTACGAAGTGATTTAGCAAGAACAATGCTTGCAAATAGTGAGTTAATCATAATGCTTAATCAAGCAAGCACAGACAGAGCAGAACTTGCAAAACTATTAAATATATCAGACCAACAGTTGAGTTTTATAACAAATGTAGAGGCAGGACACGGATTATTAAAAATAGGAAATTCGCTAATACCTTTTGTAAATAAATTTCCAAAAGATACCGAACTCTATAAATTGATGACAACAAAATTAAATGAAGTTATATAGAAAGAGGGAGCAATATGTATAAAAAGTTCTATATATTTTTAGTTATAATGCTAGTAGCTAGTTTAGTTACTAGCATTAGTTATATTATAATAAATTATAAAAAAGATAAAGAGCAAAACGAGGTTTTTGAAGAATTAGAGAACATTATCACGGAATGCCAGGAGGAACAAAACGAAAAACAACAAGAAGAAAGTATAAATTTACAAAAACTATATGATTTGAATAATGATTTTGTAGGGTGGCTAGAAATAGAAAACACAAATATAAGCTACCCTGTTATGCAGACAGAAAGCAATAGAAAAGATTATTATTTAAGAAAAAACTTTTATAAACAATATTCTCAATTAGGAACACCTTATATTGCAGAATATTGCAATGTGCAAGCAAGTGATAATGTTATTATATATGGTCATCATATTAAGAATAATCAAATGTTTGGAGAATTAGAAAAATATAAAAAGAAAGAATTTTACAATAATCACAAAGTAATAAATTTCAATACTATATATGAAAATGCAGACTATGAAATAATAGCAGTATTCAAAACAGTTGCTTATACAGGTTTTGAATATTATAAATTTGTAAATAGCAGTTCAAAGCAGGAGTTCGATACATTTATAAAAAAATGTAAAGAGCTTTCTTTTTATGAAACAGAAAAGACAGCAGAATATGGAGATAAATTGATTACATTAAGCACTTGTGAATATTCCAACAAAAACGGACGATTAGTAGTTGTAGCAAAGAAAATAAAAGCAGGATTGGAGGAATAGCAATGGCAGATATAAAAACAAAGAAAAAAGAAGAAATTAGTATAAAGAAACTTGATAGAGCAACGATAATGGGACAAAATCTAAAATCAAATATAATAAGTGTAAAAGACAAAACAAAAGAAAATTACGAAAAGAACGAAAATACAGCACAAGAATATGCAGAAAATAAAGTAAATAATACAATGCACGATATTATTTATTATACACCACGATTAAATAGAAAAAGAAAGCAAAATTTTGAAAAAACTATACAGAATATTGAAAAAGGAAAAGTGCAGATAAAAAAGGCACAAAAAGGAATAAAAAATGTAAAACGAAAAGGAAAAATCACAATAAACAAAGCAAAAAGAAATATAAAAAAAGTTCAAAACACAGTAAAATCAGCAAAAAACACAGTTAAAACAACAGAAAAGACAGCGAAAACAACAATAAAAACAACAAAGCAAGTAGCAAAAAATAGTGTAAAACTAGCTCAAAGAACGGCACAAATGACAAAACAAGCTGTAAAAACTACAATACAAGCAACAAAAGTAGCAATTAAAACAACAATAGCAATAATCAAAGCAATAATTGCAGCAACAAAGGCACTTGTTTCAGCAATTATTGCAGGAGGTTGGGTAGCAGTAGTAGTTATTGTTGTAATATGTTTAATTGCAATGATATGCAGTTCTGTATTTGGAATCTTTTTTGCCAATGAGAAGAAAGACGGAGAAATGACAGTAAATAGTGTAATGGCAGAATTAAATACAGAATTTTCAAAAGAAATAGAAAAAAAGAAAGGACAACACCCTAATGCAGATTATGATATTAAATATGCAAGAGCAAATTGGCGAGATGTAATAGCAGTTTATACAGTAATGATAAGCAATGGAGATTATAAAGTAGATGTTATGACTATGGATGATAACAGAGCAAAAACATTAAAAAAAGTATTCTGGGATATGAACGAATTTAATGAGGTAGTAGATAAAAGACAAGAAAAAGTAAAAGTTCCAGATGGGCGAGGTGGAGAAAGAGAGATAACAGTAATTAAAGAAACACTACACCTTACAGTTAGAGTAAAAAGTATAGAAGAAATATCAAATCAATATAATTTTAATCAAGCACAAAGAGAACAGTTAAATGAACTAATGAATGAAAAATATGCTAGTAATTGGTCAAGTCTTATATATGGAGGAGGAAATAGTGATATTGTAAAAGTTGCTATTTCACAAATAGGAAATATAGGACGGAGAGCCTTATTGGTCTTGGTATGGTTTTGAATCTAGGGTTGAATGGTGTGCTTGTTTTGTTTCTTGGTGTGCCGAACAATGCCGGTTATATAAATGCAGGAATAGTTCCAAAGTATGCAGGTTGTCAGAGTGAGGGAGTTGTTTGGTTTCAAAATCGTGGATTATGGCAAGATGGAAGTTATACTCCAAAGGCACGGAGATATAATCTTTTTTGACTGGGCAGATAGCAATGACGGACAGGCAGATCATACAGGAATTGTAGAAAAAGTAGAAAACAATAAGGTTTATACTATTGAGGGAAATACAACAGGAGATATGTGTAAACAAAATATTTATGATGTGAGCAGTAGTGTTATTTTAGGTTATGGAACGCCAGCATATCAATAAAGGAAAGTGATATATTATGAAGATAAAAAAATTTGATGTAGTGGAGTTGAAAAACAAAAATAAAGCAGTAATTTTAGAAATATATAAAAGAAAAAAATATTATGCAGAGATAGTAAACGATAGAGGAGAAACAATAAATAAAAAAGAAATTACTTCAAAGGAAATAGATAAAATCATTTACAGAAAAGAAATTGAGAGATAAGTAGGAATGGTATTTGTTAGAAATAATAAGTACCATTCCTATTATTTTTTTGTCATTTTTAAAGACAAAATCAAAAATAAGTGCTATAATTCAAAAAGAAACGGAGTGAAAAGCAATGACAACACAATTTGTAGAAAGCCTAATAAATAGCAAAATGAATATAAATCAAAATGAGATTATTTTTACATTTTATGAGTTAAGAGTAAAACATAACCTAACTGAAGAACAAACAGATGAATTTTTAGCTTTATGCAAAACAAGATTAGAAAATTTATATTACAAAGTATTTTTTACTGGTGCAAAATTTACATATAAAGAACAAAAGAGAATAGTAAAAGATAATGAATTATTAGTAGCAATAAAAGAATAAGAGAGGGGATCAAAGATGAACTTAAAAAAAGAGTTTAAAAATGAAGAAATAGAACTGTTACAAGTAGCAGGAATAAATGTAGAAGATAGGGAATATAGCAAAGAAGAATTACGAAAATGTGAAATGAGCATAGAAGAATTTATAATGTCGCATAGTTCTAAAAATGGCGATATATCAAAATTAAGTAGTCAATATCATAATATTTTAGATACATTTATAAATAAAATATAAAATAATGTGATATAATTGTGAAGTACAAATAGTAA
>CAOJRT010000017.1 GCA_948442255.1 uncultured Caryophanales bacterium
ATCAATCATAGCTTGTGTTGCTCCACTATCAGGTTTCATTAAATTTTCTAAATTGTTTGCAGCAGCTGTAACAGCATCATCTGCTTCTTTCATGGCTGCTTTAGAAACCTCACTCGCAGCATTACTTGCCACATTACTTGCTGCACTAGAAGAACTACTCAGAGTCCCACGAAGACCATTTTGAGCAATGGAATTAACTGTTGTAGTAAGCGTTTTTCCTGCAGCTCTTTCAGCACCAACAACTTTACCTCCACCAATTACACTTAAAATAGTAGACACAGCGTTTAAACCAAAAGACCACATTGCGGATGTTTTTCTTTGCTTTTCATAACTTTCCATATCTGTATCAATATACCCCATACCACTTAATCCAACAAAAGAATGTACATTCAAAGCTGCTGAAGAATCATATCCAGAATAATTTCCAATAGAAGTATAAGCTTGTTGCAATCCTGCACTAGAAGTTCCTAAAGGATTATTAACTTTCGTATTAGCTATATCTTGTTCAAATTGTTGATAAGCTCCAGCAGCATTCGCTATTAAATTCGCCCAATTTTCAAAATTTGTAACAAAACTCGGAAAATCAGAAGAAGTATTATCCCAATCTAACAATAGTTGTTTACCTAAATCTCCATAAATTGCCATATCATTTTTATCAACATATTCACGATAAACATTATCAATATCATGTAAAATTCCTGCAATGGAATCAGGAGTGCTCGCATCTCCTGTAATTTCTGTCATATTTTTAAAAGTATTAGAGACAGCAACATAATCAAATTTACGAGTCTCAGCCATATTATCACTCCTTACCCAGCATGACGATGCGTACATGTTTCTACAATTTCTATTAATTCTGATGACAATTCATCCGTTGTTTCCGCCATTTTTTCAAAATGTTTCCCATACATTCGTATTGAATCGGACAAGTCTCCTAAAGCTGTTTTATACCCATTCGTCGCATTACAATAAGCATCATAGTCTTCACCAACCCAAGAACTAGATAAATTGCCTATTTCTCTATACATCATCGAAACTTTATTATCAAATTTATCCGCAGCTGTATTTAATTGATTAGAAAGGGTAATTTGCATCTCACTATCCGCTGTAAAATCCCATCCTCCTCCATTAGCCGAAGTCTCTAAACTAGATGGATAATCAAATGAATTTTGATTTGTATTATCTAAATTTGTATTTTCTTCAGGAGTAGGTTGCAAAGCAGAAGAGAAATTGTCAGTTACATAAGCACCTACATCTTCACCACTTGCATTCTCACTAATTAGATTAAAAGCAATTTCATTCGCCAAATGATTAGACAATCTCATAGATAAACCTGACACACCATAGGTAGAACCTAAAGTTGTATTATTTGATTGATAAGGATGCTTATTATAGACAACATCTTCTCCTTTCGAAAATGTAGCAGTTTCATTTGTAGAAGAAACATCTATTTCAGTATCCGCGCCAGAAGAATTACTATCACTACCTAAAAGAGTATTATTTATTTGATAAGGATGTTTAGTATCTGCAACACCTTCTCCTTTCAAAGTAGTATCGATATTATTTGAGGTAGTTGACTCCGCTTTATTTTGTTGTTTCAAAGAATAATTAATAGCATTTTTAGGAGTATATATATAATTATCATTAAGCGCATCAGAAGTTACAGGGGAGACTGGCTTACAATCAGCGGGATCTACTATATAACCACCAATGGAAAGATTTCCCGCATCATAAAACTCGTCTTTCGTAACTATATCAAAAGTACCAAGAAGTCCCATCCTGATATCTTCTTCACGTCTTACTGGAACATACCCTCCTCTATCCGACAAATAAAAAAGTTCTCCACTCGCATTTGAACATATAGTCTCACCTCTTGGACCAACTGCAAAATCTGTATAATCCACTCTTTCTCACCTCTATGCATCCATATATATTTAGAAAAAAGGAATTATGAATTCCTTCTTTATATAATACATTGTAAAGTGTCAATGGAATTGGCACTTTACAATGTACTACATAAGTAGCACATGTTATTACGCATTGTCTGACCAGTTAGACATTTGTTTCATACCAGCTTCAGCTCTTACAAGTTGATCATAAAGTTCTGCTATTTCAGCAACAGCACTTGCATAGTGACTAGACCAAGTATTAGCCACTTTATTTCTCCAAGTACCTTGATAAGAATTCAAAGAACTTGCAAGTTCACTATCAGCAGTTTGTAATTTTTTATATAAATTTTGTACAGTAGCTTCACTATCTGTAATAAATCTAGTCAAACCACTTTGATTAGTAATATTTTCTCCCATAGTTTATTTCTCCTCTCAATATTATTCAAAAGTAGCAGCAATAGAATCAGTTGTACTTTGTGCACCTTGTGCAATTTCTTCTAACCAATTCCCGTCGGCATTAATCGCTTTAATAAATTCACTTAAACTTGCTTGCACTTTAGCAGCTTGATTTCTAAATGAATCTCCCGCATTATTAGCCCAAACCTCAGATGAACCTTTTGCTAAATCAGATAATTCATTTACAATACCTTGTAAATCATTAGCAAATCCTCTAATTGCTCCTGCAGTAGAAGTAACTTCTGCTGAATCAATTGATATTACATCCGTATCTCTTTGTTCAACTAAAGATTGTTGATCAAAACTCATTTGTTGCATATAAAATCCTCCATTTCCTATTTTGCTATAAGAATATACTTATTTTGTAAAGAATATAATTAAGACATTTATCCAAAACACCCTTTATACTCACTATATTCTTATATATACATTTTACAATATTAAAAGAGAAGAAGCAAGAAAAAAAAGTCATTCTCGACTTTCTTAAGCAAAGGGTTTAATAGCACTCTCTTGTCTAGAAGCGTCGTCCTGTCCTTGTAACGCTTCAACTTCCTCTTTTTTCGTACTTTTCTGTTCTACTTCTGCAACAATTTTATTTAATTTTTCTTTAAATATTACTTCTTCATCGTCTTCATATCCAACAAAATAGATTTGTTCTATTTGTTCATGATCAAATAAACAAACTTGATTAGAACTTAAATAACCTTCAGGATAAACACATCCGCTATAATCATATATTTTTTCTTGATTCTCTTGTGCTACAGAACAAAAACCTGTAATCATCGCTCTTTTCTTTCCACCTTTTAGTAAGACAACACTTCCTATCGGTAAATATTTTTCTCTCATCTTAAACTCTCCTTTTTATTCCAAAAATTCCAAAGAGGATTGATCTTGAATAGCTAAGTTTTTTAACAAATCTTCGTTATCCAATGACAAAACTTCTGTATCATCTGTTTGTTTAGGCAAATTATTTTCCTCTTTTTTGACAGACGACGTTTCTTTTAGCGACTCCTCATCCCTCATATCAATACGCTCTTCTTTCACTTTTTTCAAATAGTCTTCTTTGGCGTTATAATAAACATCCTTACTTTTTGTATAAGACTCTTTTGCTTCTTCAAAACCAGAAATTTTTTCTTGCGAATCGAAAACAGCATCATTATATTTTTTTACAACAGCATTATATTTTTCTCTCTGCGTAACATTCCATCTACTTTGGTCAACACCAATTTCTTTTTGCAACGTCTCCAATTCCAATTCAACTTCTCGTGCTTTTTCAATAGACACATTAGTTTCTTCTATTGCTATTTCATAAGTATCTCTCGCTGCAAAATAAGCATTTCTAGCATCTGTTACTTCGGCGTCACTTCCCATAGCTACAATAAAGTCACTTGAAGTTCCATCCATTAAATCCGTATAATGCTGTCCATCATCATAAGAAGTGTCAAAATCCTTTATACCATCCTGGTCAGCCAAACGCATAGCAATTTCGCTTAAATGTTCTCTTCGGTCTCCTTCTATAAAAGCAGTAAGAACATAATCTCGATTCTCCAAAATAGCCTCAATTTCAGGTTCACTATACCCAAATTTTCCTAATTTTTCTTTTAATAATGTTTTATCTTCTGCTTCATATAATTGTAAAGCTTCTTCTATAACTTTAGTTGTTCTTTCTGTAATCTGTTCCATATCCAAAGTTTCAAACTCTTCAATTGCTAATGTGTCATAATCCACTTCTTCCAAAGAAGATACTATAGCAGGTATCTTTTCTTCTGTAATAGGAACTATTTCTGGTAAAACCTCCTCTGAAGGAGAAGAATTCATCTCTCCTTGCTGATAAATTGGTTCTTGATAAGCAACTTCTGCATCTTTATTGCCTACTAAAGAAGAATTTCCTAAAATTGGTTGAACAGAATTCCCAAAAGAGGCAGGTTGTTTAGTTTCAATATTTAAGGACGCTTCAGACTCTTCTTCTTTCTTAAACAATCCACTTGTTAAAGCATAAGCTCCAATAAGAGCAAATCCAGCAACACTTGCTTGACTTGTAATATAAGATTGTATATTAGTGTCTACTTTATCATTTAAAACACTAGTAGCTTCTGTAAGCGAAGTATTAACTCCAAGTGACTCTGCTACATTTTGAATAGACGTCATAGAAGCAACTCCAAAAGCTCTTGCTGTTTGGGCAGTTCCTACGAATGCTTGTACATCATCTAAAGCTTGTTTCTGTAGAACAGCATTTGTTGCAAAGGAAGAATCCCCTAAATAGCCTTGCACTTGCGAATCCATTGCTACTCCAGAATAGGTATAAAAAGCATTTGTAAGTTCTGCAATGGTCAGTTTCTCACCGTCAAAATCATAATAAACAGTTTCAACACCATCAACTAATTCGACTGACAAATAGGAAGAAGTAACCAATTCTTGTAAAGATACACTTTGCTCCCCATCTTCTTCAAAAACACGTAATAGTTGTTCAATCTCTTCAAGCGAATCCCCAACCTTACGAATCTTAACCGCTGCCATACGAAGAGGTTCACATCGCCCACCATTGGAAGCATTACATAGAGTTCTAAAAATGGCTTTTTCATTTTTCCAACGTTCTATTTTCTCTGTATAAGTATAAGGATTTCCTTCGGGATCTATATCTTCATGTTCTACTTCATAATCTGTATTAGGAATCATTCCAGATGCATTATTTAAAAAGCTCATAACTGTACCAATACACGAATACAAATCATCCGCAATTTGAAAAGCCTCGTTATAGATAAAGGCAAAAGAATCTTTATTTGCTCTTACAACCACTTTTCACACCTCCTAAACTATTTTGTTTTTTACCACCAAGGACTACTATCTTCCAAATCTTTTGCTAGTCCCATTAAGGAACTTTTCGCCTCTAACAAGTTACTTTTTGCTTCTAGCAGCTTCGCTTTTAATATTTCAACGTTATTCGAATCATCTGTAAAAAGTTCTGCATTACACAATTCTATTAATTTCGTCAAACGCCCATCTAATTCCCCAATTCTAGGTATCGCCCCATTCAAGGTACGACATTGGTCTATTTCTTTCATATAAGTTTCACCTTCTATTTATCTTTTATTGTTAATCTATTACTTAACAATTGCTCTTTAGGTATCCACCAGTCATTTCTTTCTTCTATCCCACTACTTGTATTGTAGCTTCCATTCTTATCAATTTTAAAATACCCTTGCATCTCTGGGTTATAAACCAAATAAGTTCCGTCTTCTCCCCCTCCTATTACATTATCCGTCATATTCTTTGGAACATCATATTTTATAGATTGTCCAGGAGCTACATAAACAACCGAAGGAAAGTTTTCATTCCCCTCTTTTATAACATCCTTTAATTGTTCTAAACTTGCAGGGGATTGTAAATATTCGGGAGCATAGACAACATTTGTATAATCTGCGTTTTTTACATTTTCTGTAAAGGAAGGATCTACTTGAGTTCCAATAGCTTGATAAGGAGAAGTGCCATTGTTATAAGTTATATTCCAGTTATAAGCTCCAAAATCTTTAACTTTGTCAACAAAATCTTCTCTCGAAATAATTTCATCGTTATTCGAAGAAGCATAAGGAGTTAAACTTCCATTTGCATCAGCAATAAAAACTTGCTCATTTGCATCCTTACTCTTTACATAATAATCAATTCCATTAAAATCTCTCACTAAAAAATAGCACTTTTCTCCATTTAAATTAACTGCCTGTCCAGAAGACACTGTAACCGTTTCACCAAGTTCATCCTTTGAAATAAAAGTTTCATCCAATACTTCACTGGTTACAGGAGTTAACAAATTCCCATCTAAATCATAATCCAAAAAAGAACCATCTTCTTGAAAAACTCTTTTTATCGTCATATCATTTTTCTTTAAAAGAGCATACGTCTCTCCCTTTTCATCCTTTAAATATTGTATCGTAGAACCATCTGGTAAAGAAAACGCACCATTACCAGCCGAAATTCCCCGTACTTGTTCACGAGATTTAGCTACTCCATCAGCAGTATCTCCCATTGTCTGGCTAGCTGAAAATATACTTTCTTCCAATTTTCTATATTCATCCAAAGCATTAACAAGTAAGGCAGACCAACTCTCAAAATTTTGATAAAAGTCTCCAAATGTAGAAGCATTCTGATTCCATAGATTTAATATCTTTTTTGCTTTTTCTCCATAGATAGAAGAGGAAGGAGATACACTTACAAAATCGTTAACTAAATCATTCGCCTTTTTTAGTGTGTCTGCAAAATAAGCAAAATTTGCATCTAAATTTTTCATATGTGCTTGCATATTTCCATAATTAAAATGTGTAGCCATAATTATTCTTCCTCTCCAAATGTTTTATTATTCATTCAATCTATTAGTAACACTAGTAATACTCTTAGCTAAATTTTCTGTTTCCTCTCCTACAGCAGAAAAAATACCAGAAAACTTCTTAATAAGTAATACTAACTGTTCTAAAGGTTCTTTATAAGCAAGAGTTTTTTGATAAAAGGCATCATAAGCTTCTCCATCCCAGTCTCCATTTTCTTTCATAGAACGTATTTCCGCATAAATCTGCTCAATTGTTTCTTCTATTTCTTGGGAAACTTTCTCTAAAAAATCAGACATTTCATCTAAATGAGCAGAATTCGCACTAAAATCATAATTCCCAAGTGCTGTTGCTTGACTTATTGCTGTATATATCTGACTATAAGAAGCTACAAAAGCTTGTTTTCCTGTTGGCAATTGACTAACCAAAGATTCCCACTCGGAAGACCCAACAATGACATTCTCAGAAGCCTCCCAAAAAGTGGGCATATTAATAGAAACTTGCTCTACATTTTGTGATTCATCCTGTGCCGTAACTATCGTGTCTGTTACTCCTTTTAATGAATTTTTTACGATAGAAGAAACATTCCCTCCTTTTCCCACTGATGGAATAGCAGAAGTTGGTTCACTTAATGTTTCAACTGATACTGAATTACGCACATCAGACATAAGAACACTTTCCTTTCCCTTATTATAGTTCACCTTATATTATAAATAATAGCTTAAATCATGTAAAAAGTCAATGTAATGACAAAGGAAAAAGCCATCTCTGGCTTTTATGAAAATGGTTTAATAGCACTCTCTTCATTAGAAGAGTCGTCTTGTTCTTGAAGCGTTTCAAATTCTTCTGCTTTCCCATTTTTCTCTTCTACTTCTGTAACTATTTTATTCAATTTTTCTTTGAATATCGCTTCTTCTTCATCTTCATATCCAACAAAATAGATTTGTTCTATTTGTTCATGGTCAAACAAGCAAACTTGATTAGAACTCAAATACCCCTCTGGATAAACACATCCACTATAATCATATATTTTTTCTTGATTCTCTTGTGCTACAGAACAAAAACCTGTAATCATCGCCCTTTTCTTTCCGCCTTTTAGTAAGACAACACTTCCTATTGGTAAATATTTTCCCCTCATTTTCAAACATCCTTTCCATTTTCCTTGTTTTGTAAATCTCTTTTTATCATTTCTTGAATAGAGAAAGTCACTTCTTCTCTTGTTTTATATTTCTTCTTATTCCTTGGCAGATGTTCTGTTAAAGTATAAGCACCTAACAAGCCAACTCCTACCGCAACGCCCATCGTAAGTAGGTTAGAATTAGCACTACTTGACGGAGTCATAACAGGTGTACTAGCGGTGATAATAGATCCAACTTCAGTTCCAACCTCATTCGATAATCGAGATAAAAGATCATCACTAAATCCGCTGAAATACCCTTCATTTAATGTATTACTAACAAACCCATTCACTCCTTGTAATAAATTATCTTGCATAGCATCATCAAAAGAAGTTCCCATCTGCGAAGACATAATTCTCCCTTCAATATTAGCATTCATAGAAGCACCTGTATAAGTATAAAAAGAGTTAACCATCTCCGAAATAGTAACTTTTTTTCCATCTAAATCAAAGTACAAGGAAACACCACCCTCTTCTTTAGAAGTAAAATGTAAAAAAGATAACAGCTCTTTTCCACCCTCAACACTATCTAATAAATCATCTATATCTTTATTAGCATATTCTGTTTCAAATTCTTCCAAAATAGTACGTATTCCTTTAAAATAGTAAAGCGAACTGCCAACCTGCGTTTTATAGCCAAGCATTTTTTCATAAGCCATGCCAATACTTTCAACAGCATCATTATAATCGCTAACAGAATCTGGTTCTATTGCCGTAAAACCATCTCGAGCCAATTCCAAACTAATATGTAACATTTTTTCTGCGTTAGAGATTTGAGACTGGGTAGCTTCTAGTTCCTCAATAAGATTATAAAGAGCCTCTTTATTTATCTTAACAATCGCCATAAAACACCACCTACTCTTCCTTAGAAAATAGTATATCCTTTATTGATTCAGCTGCATCAGAACAACTATCCTTTTCAGCCACAATATCATCATATACTCCTTCCAAACGAGAAATAATTTCTTGAATGAATTCTTCATTTTGATTTAAAACAACCGCCCCATCAAGGGAAGAAATAGCAGACTCAAAATGACTTAAAGTTTCTTCCAAATAAGCAACAGCACGCTGCGTAGTTTCCAGAAATTCATCCATTATAACACCACCTATTCTTCCTTAAATGGTTTTTCTTCTTTCAAAAAAGAAACACCCATATGATTTTGTAATGAAGAAGCATATTCTTGAGCGTCTATACTAGCTCCCGTTTGATCTAAATACTCACTAAATCCATTTTCATGTACAATCTTATAATACCCTTCACTTGTTTGGGCAACACTACTGCTAACACTATATCCGTCATTTTTTAATATATCTGTAACAATCAAATGATTTGTTTTTGTCGTTCTTACTACACAATCCTGACTATTCAATCTTTCCGTAACAACTTTTACAGGACGATTGTCTCTATCGTAAAACTTTGTCGTTGTTCCACTTTTAAGAACTCTCGTCACTGCATGTCCCCCATTTTCTGTTTTTTGAACACTTACATTACCTTTAATAAGTTGCCCACTATCCTGATTTGCTTCTTTATTATTTAAAGATATTTTAGCAACCAACTCACTCCATTTTGCAAAATTCTTTTGAAAGTCTGGAAAAGTAGAAGAATTATCTTCCCAAACTTTTAAGAAAGTACTTCCAGCATCTCCTAATAAAGTAGAATTTTCTTTATCCGTTAACTCTTCATGAATCGTGTCATCTACATAAGTCAATATACTAGAAAATTGTAAAAATAATTCTTCTAACTCTTCCATCTTATTTTGAATCGAGGCGAAATCAAAAGTTTCTTGTTTACTCATCTACCTCACCCCTATCATAGGTTAAAACAAAAATACTATTTTGTACCTTATTTAAATAAGAAGAAATATTTTTTTCAAGAAATTCTCCATCTCTACTCATTTTATTAAACGAAGTAGAAAAAGCCTTTAAAAGAATAACATTTGCTTCTAATGCACTTCTATAACTTGCACAAGTACGAACGAATTCTTGATAGACTACTCCACTCCATGCCGAACTCATCTCATCTATTTTACGATAAATAGCATTTATAACTTCTTGTAATTCTTTAGAAGAGTTATGGAGAATCAAAGAAAGTTCATCCATTCGTTCACTATCAACAAGGAATGTATAAGCTTTTTCTTCCATAAGAACTCCTCCTTTTAAACATCTAAAATTTCAATATTTGTTGTATTTTCTAACTCTTGATTATTTTTTACTACCTCTTGCGCCTTAGAAATCATACTCTCCATATTACGATTAAACTCATCAAACTTATTACACAAATTCTCCCAACTATCTTGAATACGCTTAGCATTCTCCCCAGCAATAGCCATATAGGAGGATTCAAGAGAAAGACCTAATGTGTCATGAAGAATCGCATTTCCATTTTCTAAAGCATTCTGCGCATTTAATCTAGCAATATCAATCGAATCAAGCACTTTCTTTACATTTGTAAACTGAAACACTTCATTTTGCATCAAACCACTCCTAATTAAAAAGATTTATATTCTTACTCGTATTAGCTTCCATTTGTAAAGCCGTATTTTCTAAATCACGAATCAAACGATTAATCTCTTGAATAAGAGGGTCTAGATTTTTATCTTTATACATCATTGCATAATTTTTAAAACTTTGATAAGATTCTCCCTGCCAACAATCACTTTTATTTAAAGTAGTACAAATTGCATGATATATCATCTCTATATTTTGTTTAAAAACTCCTATTTGTTGATTTAAATCATCCGCCATTTTCTTTAAATTTTCTGTATTATAACCAAAAATCTCATTCATATATATGCCCCCTATAAAAGAATTAACTTCGCCCCATTTAAAATATTATTTTCTATTATTGTTCGATCAACATCATATATAGAACCATCTAAAGCATTAATTAAAGACAATTTATCACTCATAGGAAAAGCACCATTTGTCATATCATTTATCGCTTTATTAAGTAAGAAGATAACTTCTAATGTTTTTTTATTAATCGGTAAAAAAACATTATATCGTTCCTCAATTCCAGGAACTACCAAATTAACACAAACCTTATTGTTCATAATATCACCCTATTATCTACTCTTAATAATACTTTAAATAAGAGGCAAAGTCAATGAATTAAAAAGAAAAAAGATAACTCCTCTCTACAGAGATTCATAGTCATCTTCTTCTCCAATTTCTGTAATTGCTTTAAACAAAACAGTAACACTTCCGTCAATATAATAACCAAAGGTATTATCAAGTTTAGTAGAAAGTTGTCTAGTACTAAGAGTAGATTTCAAACTAAATTGACTAGAGAACCCATCACCTATCCAAATACCTCTTGTTTGAGAAGCAATCGTTTTATACCAAGTATCAAATTCACACTTTTTAATATTATCAATCGCATCAACAAGAATCAAATGCACCTTAGGCATTGACTTAATTTTAACAAATAAGTCATTAAAAGAAGTTGTAAAAGCATTCCCGAGTAACAATTTAAATTTCTCTATTCCAGTAATAACTACAACATAATCTCCATACTTAGATAAGGCATTTGCATCAAATCCACTTGTTTCAAAAGTACTATACATCTCTAAAAGAGAATCAGCTAACTCTTTAAAAGTAGAAGCAAAATTTGTATCATAATAAGTAACAAGAGAAGAAATATTTTTATATGCTTTCTCTGCATCAAATACATATACATTTTTATTTAAAACTTTAGCAAATTGTCTAATCATCATTTCCCCAAATACACGAATATTTTCAAATTCCATTCCTGTAATGGTATGTTCCATATTCTTAGAAACATTTAAAGTACGTATACCTAACGAGTCTTTTTCCACTCCTACTGGTACCGCTTGTAATCCTTTAAAGTCATCACTACAATAAGAAATAGTAACCACGTCTGGAAGCACAGGAATCTTAGGAGCTCCGTTTTTGTATTTTGTATTTAATTCTTTTATCTTTTCTAATACAAAAGTATTTAATTGCTCTTTTTGAGCAGGGACTGCTGTTTGAAATTCATAAATTTGATCAAGTTTTGCAAGCCCTCTTCCTAAGATAGAAGAAGGTTCTAATTTTGTTCTTCCTAGTAAAGAAGAATAATCATACTTATCATTCATTTGTAAAACTAAATGATTAGGTAAATATTGTGCAAGTTTACTTCGTACTCCATTTGCACTACTACAAGAAATCACAAAATAAATACCATATTTTTGACAATCACGAGTAATCGTAACTAATAAATCAAGTAAATTATCCCCAAAATTTTCGTTAAAAGATTCAAAACCATTAATAACAACAATAATATTCGGAACAACTTTTCCACTTGTCTTACAATACCCTATGTAATTTCCTCCAAAATCAGAAAATAACTTACGACGATTCTCCATAATCGAAGAAATCATTTTAAATAAGTTTATCACTTTATCAGTATCTTGTTGAAAAACAACATCTCCTACTTGAGGAGCTTTACGATAAATACGCAAAGTCTCTGTTCCAAAATCTAATAAATACATTTGTAATTCAACTGGCATATAAGTCGTTATACAAGAATAGACAAACGAATGAATAAGCTCATCTTTCCCACTATCCGCCATACCATAAACAATCCAGTTCCCATTCTCTGTAATAGGCATTGTCAAAATACCTTGACGCTGATAATCAGGCGCATCGTACTCCCCAATAACAGGATTAATATCACAATCTACTTTTCGATAAGAATACTTCTCTTTAAGTCCATCTAGAAAAATAAGGTCAGGTAAAGCATTTAACCATAATTGTTTTACATGAATATCTTCTTTTTTAGAAATCTCTACTAAGTATTTCATAATATTAGGAAGTTCTTCTCCCTTAAGAACACCCGCAAAAGCATTCTTTCCATCTTCCACTACTTTAATAGGAAAACCTAAATGATTAACAAAAGAAATAGAATTATCAACTTTTTTCTTTCGTACATCTGATTCATAATAAGGTGCTCCTGTCCAAGCACTTTGTCCTAAAGCAAAGAATTCATCATATCCAACTTGTAAATAGAACCTTCCTGTTTCTTTTATGGAAGCCGCATCTGGTCTTTTAATCATTTCTTGCGAATCACTTCGGTCCTGTACTTTTAAACAAACCTTAAACTTCGAATTCGACCAAATTTGATCATTAACAACGCCACTTGGCTTTTGCGTAGCTAAAATCAAATGTACTCCTAAAGAACGTCCTATACGAGCCGTAGAAATAAGTTCATCCATAAAATCTGGTTGTTGTGCTTTTAATTCCGCAAACTCATCACTAATAATAAATAAATGAGAAATAGGATCTTTTACTTGTCCATTACGATACAAACGTTGATATTTATATATATCAATTGTACTTTCTCCTACACTATCCCTAGCTTTATTAAATTCAGCTTGTCTTCTTTTTAACTCACTTTCTAAAGAGGCCAGACTACGATTAATTCCGTTGACATCTAAGTTCGTAATCGTTCCAGCAAGATGAGGTAGTTTTAACCCCGTTTCTCTATTTTCAAAAGCTCCAGCGAGTCCTCCTCCTTTATAGTCAATTAAAACAAATTGCACTTCATAAGGATGGTAATTAACTGCCATAGATAGAATAAATGTAATAATAAACTCTGACTTACCAGAACCCGTCATCCCTGCTATAAGTCCATGTGGCCCATGTGCCTTTTCATGTAAGTCTAATTTAAAAAGTTCCCCATATTCATTAACTCCAACAGGAGCGGCTAACGTATTAATCGGATCATTTTCCTTCCATTTTCCTAAGGCATTTAATTGATTTACATTCGAAACGTTATACATCTCTAAGAAAGAATAAGTTGTTGGAAGTATGTATTTCCCTCCGTTTAACGCAATCGGTATATTAGAAACAATATAACAATATCTTTCTAAAGAAGAAACCATAAAATCTGGTAAAAAATTAACACGATTGGTATCAGTAAGTACTTTTTCAAATACGCCCCCACTACGTTCATCTACACTAATAAAATGCTCTACTTCATTAGGTAAATCATTTAATCTTTCCGTATTAATAAGTAAACTAATTCCTAAATATTCGGTATTCTCTAATATAGTTCTTATAATACTTACATTTCTAACTAAGTTAATATCATCAGTCATAATAACAAACTTCTTGGGTAACTTTGCTACTCGCTTATCAGAGAAATTCTTATTCGTTTCATTAATTTCTTTTACTTGGGCAAGCAATTCTTCTAAATAAGAACTAATTTGACTAATTTCATCTGTATTAGTTCCAAAAAAACGCATTGTACGTTGATCATCCCAAAAATAAGGACAATCTTTTACATCTTCCCAAAACTTTTCATTCTTCGAATTTGTAAATACAACAAGCTTTAAATCATCATAACTATGATAAGCAAACATTTGTAGTAACAGCCCTCTAAAAAAAGGATTTGTCACATGGCGACTTCCTATAATTGCTGTAACATACTTTTCTACAAAAGAATAACTAACAGGAACATTCTCTATAACTTCTGTTTCACGTTCTAATTCTCTTAAATATCCCATTAAATTATCTTCATCTTCCATTGAAAAATGTTCATCAGGATAATTTACTTTGAAAAAAGGTGGAATAGAACCAATTCCTAAACGCAAACGTAAGAAATCATAATCATCTAAATTCTTTTCCCATAAATTACGTTTTTTATATAAGATGATATCTCCAACATCTTGTAAAGGAATATATTTTTCTGTTAAAATTTGTTGTTCTCTTTTCATTTCAATTAAGAACTCTTCGCGTTTTTTACTAATATATGCACTATAAGTCGCTTGTCTTTTTCTTTCATACGTCTTCTTCTTATGTTTATTATAAATTTTAGTAAGTGTTGGAATAAGAAGCATCGTACAAAGCATGGCAAAGGCCGTTATTAAAGAAGGCCAAGATTCTTCTAAAGCCACATTACCATTTAGGACATTAATGAAAGTCATCATTCCTGTCATTAAAGAACTCATACCTGTCATAATCATGGAACCCATAGTAATAATAGCAGGCATTTCCTCTTGGTCTTGTGCTTGTGGTGGAGGGTCAATAATCATTGTTTTTTCCACAATACTCTCATCAAAACGAGGCGGTTTTAAAAAATAATCCTCCTTTTTATACATCTCAATAATTGGATCACTCTCTGTTGGTATTTTCGTATAATCTAAAATAGGGATGGAACGATTAATAAACATTTTCGCATCATATTTTACTAATTTATTTGGATTATTTAAATAAAAGATATCTTTAACAATAGACAATTTAAATCCCAAGATAAAAATAGTATCCCCATACTTGAGTTCTTCCTCTTCTTTTAAAATACCATTAACATACAAAGGAATTTGTGGATTTAAATTATATAAAGTATATACACCATTTTCATAAGTTAGTTTCAACTGATTTCTAGCAAATCCTTGCTGCTCATAAGAAATGATATTAGGATAATCTCCCCCTTGGGCAATATTATTTCCAATATAATAGGTTGCATGGGAAGAAAGAGATATGTTCAATTGAAAAGCTTCTTTATCATAAGCAGGACAAACATAAATAACATAACTAGTACCTTGTATAACATTACGTAAAGTATAAAACTTCTCTTCTTCTAAAACCACTTCATCTTCATGTTTCCCATTACGAAAAACTTTGACTTCACGATTGCTTTTAATCACCCATTTGCCATCAATTGCCTCAACACTAGCCAAATTATCGCGATTCGCATTGACTACCCAATAATTACCAAATATTTCGCTAGGCAATACAAGATTAACTAACTTCGTTTCGTCCATTAACATAATCTTCATAAACACATCCCCATATTCTATTCAAAATTATATCATAAGAAAAAAACAAAAGAAACCTCCAAATTATTTTTTAAAAAAGAAAAAACATGGAACACAAATCCATATTTTTTTAGTTAACCTCTAACATATTTCTAAAATAGCTTCCAATATTCTACTATTTATCATAACGAACTTTATTTTGAACATCTTGATTCAAGAGTTCTATAAATTCTTCTAAAGAAACAGTAATTGTCTCTTCACTACCCGCTCTTCTGTAAGAAACAGAATGATTATCTACTTCATTTTGCCCTAAAATCAACATATAAGGAATTTTCTTAATCACTGATTCACGCAATTTATAACCTAATTTTTCGTTACGATTATCTAATTCTACCCTAAAACCTTTTTCTTTTAATCGTTTATAAACTTCTTCTGCATAAATTCCATGATATTCCTTATGAACAGGAATAATTTGTACTTGTATTGGTGCTAACCACAAAGGCAAATATCCTTTTGTTTCTTCCAAATAGAAAGCAACAAAGCGATCTAAAGTACCTAAAATAGCACGATGAATAACAACAGGACGCACTTTTTCCCC
The DNA here is from genome assembly GCA_948442255.1 of uncultured Caryophanales bacterium. Taxonomy (GTDB): domain Bacteria; phylum Bacillota_I; class Bacilli_A; order RF39; family UBA660; genus Coprovivens. The sequence goes on from CAOJRT010000017.1 coordinate 16,197, forward strand.
ATTCTCATCTACATAAGAAAGCTCAAACTTTTGAGGAAGTAAAAAATCTAATTGAATGGTTGACAAAGTTAATTCGTGTCCAATAGCAGTCTTAATTTCCACATCTAATTTGGGCCCGTAGAAAGCAGCTTCCCCTGTCGCTTCAAAATAAGTAATATGCAAGCCATTTAAAACTTCTCGCAATTCATTTTCTGCTTTAATCCACATTTCATCATCATCATAATATTTTTCTTTATCTAGTGGATCCCTTAACGATAAACGGCACGTATAATCTGTAATTCCCATATCTTGATAAACAGCAAGTATTAATTTTACTACTCCAGCAAATTCTTCTTTTATTTGATCAGGACGACAGAAAATATGGGAATCATTCTGCGTCATACAACGTACTCTTTCTAAACCACAAACAGCTCCCGATTCCTCATAACGAAAATCATTTGCAATTTCAGCATAACGAATAGGAAGTTCCTTATAAGAATGTATTCCATTAGCAAATATTAACATATGATGAGGACAATTCATAGGTCGTAAAACAAATTCTTCTTCATCAATTTTCATTTTAGGAAACATATTCTCTTTATAATGATCCCAATGTCCAGAAGTTTTATATAAATTTACACTTCCTAAAGAAGGTGTTGTAACATGTTGATACCCTGAGCTTATTTCTTTATCCGTAATATAACGTTCTAATCTTCTACGTAATTCAGAACCTTTTGGAAGCCATAAAGGAAGTCCCTTTCCTACTAAATCAGAAATCATAAATATTTCTAAGTCTTTACCAATCTTTCGATGATCCCGCATTTTCATTTCTTCTAACTCTTTTAAATGATTATCTAATTCTTCTTGGGTTGGAAAACATACTCCATAGATTCTTTGTAACATCTTATTAGAAGAATCTCCCTTGAAATAAGCACCACTAAACTTAATTAATTTAAAGTATTTTATTTCCTTTGTATTAGACATATGAGGCCCTCTACAAAGATCAGTAAAATCTCCTTGCGTATAACAAGAAATAACATTCTCTTCATCCATTCTTTCAATTAAATCAATCTTGTAAGAATCCTCTTTAAATAAATTCAAAGCTTCATCTTTTGTTAATTCTTTACGAATAATATGCTTGGCATCTTTAGAACATTTTTTCATTTCTTTTTCAATGCGAGCCAAATCGTCTTCTTTAATGACATCTTCTCCCAAATCTATGTCATAATAAAATCCTTCTTCTACCACAGGACCTACCCAAAATTTAGCATTTGGGTACAAGTGTTTAACCGCTTGTGCCATCAAATGAGCACAGCTATGATTGAGCATATGTAAGCTTTCCTCTTCTTTAAAATTAACCATAATCATCTCTCCTCTATAAATGAAAAAAACCCATAACTTGCAAGGAGCAAATTATGCGGTACCATCCTTCATTTTTCTTAATTTGTATAACGGCTATAAAACCGGGTTTTATTAAACCTCTCAAGAAATAGTAACAAGTAAGTCTTCTTATTCATTTCCACCAACCATGAACTCTCTTTAAAGAAAAGTTTACTCACCATGTTTTCTCTCATCGAATTAACAAAATAGTACGCCTAAATAAAGAAAATGTCAATTATTTTTATTGCTTTATTTCTTTTTGTCATAATCTTCTCTAACCAATAACGTTGTCCCTCTTTGCTTAAATAAGCTCCTTTACGTACTCTAAGTAAAGAAAGATTCTCTAATTGATACAATAAAGAAAAAATTCCAACTAAGATACCAAACAAGAGTAACGATACTTGCCACGATAAACAAGAAAGGAAATGGTTTTATTTTTAACTCTGTTCGATATCGATCATAAAAGAACAAAAAGAAAGTACATAACCACAATATACAAGTAGGATTCGCTAGCAAAGAATCTTTCCATCTTCCGACAAATAAATAGTAAGTAGCATGTGTAAGCCCACATCCAGGGCAAGAAAAATGGAATAAGGCTTTGATAGGACAAACAGTACCAAAATGGAGTTGCATAAAAAGACAATAAAGCCCCAAAATGAGAAGAGCATACTTTAAGTGATAAATATCTTCTTTTAATCTTTTCATAACCAAAAATAAAAAAGAATTTGCTTTTCCTTAAGAAAGAGCAAAAATTCCTGCACAAATCATACCTAAAGCAAACATAAAGATAACAAATACAACAAGTAAAATAAATACGCAAAAATAAGAACGTGCAAAATTTCGCAAATTAATATTCTGTGTCCCACCAAAAGCAAAGATACATAAACAAATAAAGCCAATACAAGGTATAGCAAATAACAATTGATAGCCAAAGTAACCCCACATAGATATTGGTCTATATTCTATATGGTAGTTGATTTTCATTCATAATAAACTCACTTCTCTACTTTCATTCTATCACATTATAGAAAAAAAAGAAAAAATTATTCCTCCTCTTCTAACAAATCATCTTTACTTCCTCTATTTTTAAATTGTAATACAATTGGAGTCCCTGTAAAATCAAAATTAGCACGTATTGTATTTTCTAAATAACGTTCATAACTAAAATGCACTAAGCCTTTATTATTACAACGGAAAGTAAACTTAGGTGGACAAATGCCTGTCTGATTAGTAAAATAAATTTTTAATTTTTTTCCTTTATAACCTGGTGCATCATGTAAACGAGTAGCGTCATTAATAACATTATTTAAAAGACTTGTCTTTACTTCTCTTCGATTATTTTCGTAAGCGCTAATAATCTCTGGCATTAACGTATGAATTCTTTTCTTCGTCTTAGCAGATAAGAAGACCGTTTTAGCATACGTCATAAATTGAAATTCATTTTTTAATAATGCTTTCCACTTTTTCATTTCGGTATCTTTATTTTCAATAACATCCCATTTATTTACAACAAGAACCAATCCTTTTCCAGCTTCAATTGCATAACCAGCTATGTGCTTGTCATGTTCAATAATACCAATAGAAGCATCAATAACTAACACACATACATCTGAGCGATCAATCGCCTTTAAACTTCTTAGCAAGCTGTATTTTTCAACAGATTCGTAAATTTTTCCACGTTTACGCATCCCTGCTGTATCAATAACCGTATATTCTTCTCCATTATATTTAAACTTTGTATCCACAGCATCACGCGTTGTTCCCGCAACATCGGACACAATCGCTCTCTCTTCATTTAAAATAGCGTTGGTTAAACTACTTTTTCCTACATTAGGTCGACCAATAATGCAAAATTTTAAACTCATATCAATTTCGTCTTCGTTAACCATAAACCCACTAGTAATTTCATCAAGTAAGGTATCAAAGTTCAAATTGTGAGAGGCACTAATAGGAATAACATAGGAAAAACCAAGCTCATAATAATAATAGATTCTCTCTTCTTGCATCGCTACATTATCTAATTTGTTTAAAGCAACAATGACTTTCTTATCCGTTTTCATTAAAAGATCTCGTATAGCAAAATCATTACTTGTTAAATCTTCTCTTCCATCGACAACAAAAACAATGACATCTGATTCATCTATTGCAAGCTCCGCTTGCATTTTAATATCTTTATTAAAATCACCTAAGCCTAAATCAATTCCTCCTGTATCAACAAGTAAAAAATGAACATCTCCATAAGTAACATCTCCATATACTCTATCTCTTGTGACTCCAGGAGTATCTAAAATAATAGACTTCTGCTCCTTAATTAAACGATTAAAAATCGTACTTTTCCCTACATTAGGTCTTCCAATTAAACAAACAGTCTTTTTCACTAGAACCCCTCCATTTCAACTGGTATTTTACCATATCTTTCTTACTTAGTAAAATCTTTACAAAAAAAGAACTCACTCGGTTCTTACTTTTCCTTTAAAGATTGCTGTAATATAGCATATATTTCTTCTTTGCCTTTTTTAGTAACGGAACTAAACTCAATAATGTTATCATCCTCTTCTAAAGAAAAAGACTCTCTTAATGCTTTGGCGTTCTTAACTTTTTCACTTTGATTTAATTTATCCATCTTTGTTGCTACAATTGTTACATCCAAATGATAATATTTCATAAAGTTAAACATCAGTACGTCATCTTCAGTCGGTTTATGTCTAAAATCAACCAGTAAAAAGACACGTTTTAAATTTTTACGACTAATTAAATATTCTTCAATCATCATCCCAAACTTCTTCTGTGTATCTTTATCTACAGAAGCATAACCATATCCAGGGACATCTACTAAATAAAATAAATCATTCACTAAATAAAAGTTTAAAGTTTGTGTTTTGCCTGGAGTAGCACTCGTTCTCGCATAGTTTTTTCGATTAATTAAAGTATTAATAAACGAACTCTTTCCTACATTACTTCTCCCTACTAACAAAAATTCTCCTTTTCCATCTTCTGGATACTGACTTGTCCTAACTGCTATATTTTTCAAATCAACAGATTCAATTTTCATATCTTTCACCCACGCACCTTCATTATATACGAAAAAAGAAGAGAAAGTCAAATCACCTTCTCTTCACCTTCTACTCAACGGTTACACTTTTAGCTAAATTTCTAGGTTTATCAATATCACATTCCTTATATAAAGCAACATAATAAGCAAGCAACTGACACACAACCATCACCAAGATTCCACCCGTTAAATCGAGAGTCTTAGGAAGCTGAATCATTTTCTGATATAAAGTTTTATCCATAATTTCTTGGTTTGTAATAATAACACTAAACGCTCCCCGACTGACAACCTCTTTAACGTTTGATAATGTTTTTAAAAATAGTTCTTCATCAGTAAGTAAACTGATAACAGGAGTACCTTCTTCAATTAAACTAATAGTACCATGCTTTAACTCTCCTGCTGCATAAGCTTCACTATGCAAGTAACTAACTTCCTTTAGTTTTAAAGAAGCTTCCATACATAAAGCATAATCTACTTGTCTTCCAAGATAAAATATATCATTTTTATTTTGAATAAATTGCGCTACATCTTTGATTAAAGCATCTTCTTTTAAAATTGTTTCGATTTGGCTCCCTAGATCATCATATAAAGAAAGAACATCTTCCTTTAAAATGCCTCTTTTAATCCCTAAATAGCAAGCAAATAAAGAAAGTAAAGCCAGTTGGCAAGTATAAGCTTTTGTAGTAGCTACAGCCACTTCCACACCCGCTTTGATATAGAATACTTGATCAGCTTCTCTTGCTATAGAAGATCCAACTACATTGACAATGGTTAGAGTATGAATACCTTGTTCCTTCGCATTACGTAAAACAGCTAAAGTATCTGCTGTCTCTCCACTTTGACTAATAACGATAAGCAAATGATTTTTTTGATAAAATTGCTTCGTATAACGATACTCACTTGCAACAGCTACTTGCACGGGAATATCTCCATACTTTTTTAGCAAACTAGCTCCTACAAGACCAGCATGATAAGCACTACCACACCCTACAATGTCTATAGCATCAAACTCATCCAAAAATGCCATTTGATTCATATAGTCATCTTTTATATAGCATTGTACTGTATCATAAATCACTTTTGGTTGTTCATAAATCTCTTTTAACATAAAATGAGCAAACCCATTTTTCATAGTAGCTTCTTTTTCACCCACAAATGTAAGAACTTCTCTTTCTACTTCCTTGCCATCTTGAAAGATAATCACATGATCTTTTTCTAAAACAGCATATTCATGGTTTAATAGCAACTGGTACTTCTTTGTAAATTGTAAAATAGCAGGCACATCACTTGCTATAAAGTTTCCATCTTCACTTCTCCCAATAATTAAGGGACTATCTTTACGAATAGCATAAATTTTATCTTCCCCCTCTACTAAAATGCCTAAAGCGTAACTTCCAATTATTTTCTTTTCAAGAGTCGACAAAACAGAAAGTATATCCTGACTTTCTTGGTACATTTGGTTGATATACGCTGCTAATACTTCGCTATCTGTTTCACTAATAGGTTCATATTGTAATTCTTTTTTTAGTTCCTCATAATTTTCAATTATTCCATTATGAACCAAAGTTATAGCACCTACTTGATGAGGATGGCTATTTAGTTGACAAGGTCTACCATGTGTTGCCCATCTTGTATGCCCTATGCCAATAAAACTATCTTGTTGCAAATCTAAATCATTTTTTAAATTCGTAATTCTTCCTTCTTTTTTCAAAATACGAATATGATTCTTCACTTTATAAGCAATTCCAGCACTATCATATCCTCTATATTCTAAAGATTCCAACCCATTAATTATCTTTTCTAAACATTTCTCTTTTCCTATGTACCCAACAATTCCACACATAAAAAATTCCTCCATATTAAAAATATATGGAGAATTATCATTTGTTATAATCATGATTTTATTTTTTAGATAATTCTAACGCTTCCATTATTACGTAGTAACACCCGCCGAATCTTTCGATAATTACTATCCTCGTCATCCTTATAGGACCTGGCGCTATCTTAGAAAGATTACCTTTCCTATTCTAAGATTTCATTCATTATAAAGCTTTTTTCATCACTTGTCAAAAAAAGAAAAATAGCTTCTTATTTTTCTCCTACTAATATCTCCAAACTATCTAATATAGAATCTACACTATCTAATACAATATCATAATAAGTACTCCTCGCAACATAATAAGCAATCACTAACTTTGTGTCTTTTTTATACATTGTAACTAAGGCTTGTTCTTCTCCCTTCTCATATAAATAAGAGAATGATTGATAGTTATCATGACTGCCTTCTTCTACACTAATTAAAGAAAAGCCTTCATTTTGTTCCTCTATGCTAGAGGTAATCTCTTTGGTTAATTCTTTTAAATTAGTATCAATCAAATAACTTTCTAACTCTTTACTTTGTATCGAAAGGGTACTTCCACTTTTTTTATGCTCTAATAAAAAGTTATCACCTTTCTTTAACTTCCAAGTAGTATCATAAGAAACACGAAAATCAAGAGACTGGTACTCTTTTATTTTTACCTTTTGATTCAAAAGAAGAAAAATAAGCAGTAAAATGGCAATCCCACTAATGATCCCTATACCCCAAATTAATTTTTTATTCATATTTACCTCTCCATTATTAATAAGACGAAATAATTCATATTTTCTTTCAAAATTATTCTATATTTATCATTTCTGTAAATTTTTTTATGTAAAGAAGAATATTGTTTTGTATATCCTTCACGTACTAAGCTTTCTTCATATAAAGCAGCCAAATAAAGAGTATCCATAGAATAGCCAATAGTATTTTTATAACGTAAGCTAAGAATTCCATCTTCTTTACTCGCTTTTACCAAAGGAAGAGAAATGGTTTGCAAATCTCCAATTCCTTGTAACAAGTAGAGTTCTTCCATAGAGATGGAAAGTCTTTTTTCTTCTTCTTTTAAAGGATAATAATAAAACGTAAAAAACAAATCCAAGGAAGTACTCTCTATATTGGCATACCCTACTTCATTAAGAGTATTTTGTAAAGCGACTAAATAATTCGTACTATTAGCAATCGACTGTTCAGAATACAAAATGGTCGTCGTATTCATTCCTACAACTAAACCATCTTTATTATATAAAGCACTTCCTACATCATTCTTATTTAAAGCAAATAGATTATGAAGTCTTCCCTTCTCTTCCGTTACAAAAGAACCATACCGAATACTATAATAATGGTTATTATTACTATTAATTAGAAATAAAGAATCATCCACTTCTAAAGAAAGACTATCACCAAAAGTAACCGCTTGTTTAGTTTCTCGATCTAATTTCAAGACAACTACATCATAATCAACCTGTAAAGAAATAACCCCACTTATTTTATAAGCCTGACCATCTGCATCACTGACATAAATATAAGCCTGCTTCTGCAACATTTCAAGAAGCAACGTCCAACTAGTTACAACAACTCCACTACTAATAAGAAAACCACTTCCATAGGAAGAAATGCCATCTTGTTTTAAGCCCGTAATTTGGACATTACTATGTACGTGTTGTACAAAAAAGGAAGAAAGAAATGCATCATCAACAACATCTTCATTTTTTAAAAGACTTAAACCTTTATAGCTTCCTCCATTAATTCGTCCAGCATCCTCTTCCTCAATAACAGAATCAAAGTAGGCTTCCAAATCCTCTTCAATAACAATTCGAGGATAAAAAAGCTTTTGATCTTTAAACCAATAAACAAAGATAACATCTTGAATAGAATCATTTACCTGTACATCATCAAGATATAGGAAAGCTAAATCCCCCTCTGAAAAAGAAACAACACGTATAATTTTAATATAATCATATGAAATAGAATAAGTAGATAATTCATCTAAATAAGCAGAAATGAAAATACTCGCATTAATCGTTTCAAATCCATTAGAAGTATTAACAAACATATAATTAGATAATTGATTTTTAGCATCTTTCTTAAAAGAAAGAGAGAAAATTTCTTTCGCTAAACTTTTTATTTCCCCATGATTTTCTTCCTCTTTAGTAAAATCATCTATATCAATAGCATAAGAAGTAGGAAGTACAATCGGTTCTTTTTGAAAATCAAGTTTTTGAATATCAAAAGAAAATGCTTTTACAAAAGTAAAAGAAAATATACTAACTAAGACAAGAAATAATCCTTTTTTCATCCTAACCTCCTATAAATAACTAACAACCACATCCACAATGATACGACTAGCAATCGATGCATTGTCTTTATTTAAGTAACAATCATGAAAAGCTTCTGCAATGGTCTCATCATATATATAAGCTCCACTACTATCTTTTGTAACAGCATAATAAGAAATACTTTCTCTAAATTGGTCAAAAGAGGAAGAAGCATCGACAGTTTTTTTATATTGAAGATAAGCTTCTTGAAGCACTTTATAACTAAATTCACCTACATTAAAATCATCATAAATAGAAAATAATAAATCAATATCATTTACTTTGACAAACGTCAAACGATTAGCATGATAATATTTTAAAAGCGCGATATAGGAGACATAATGACCAAATTCATGTGCAACTGTACTACTCCTAGTGGCATGAGGGGGAAAATAACGAGTATCTGTTCCATATTTTACCGAATTTTTCATTTTGTTTACATTTAAAAAATATTTAGAATTTAATACAATTTGTGTTTTAAGCCCAATTGGATAAGTAGTAGAAGTATTACTCGTCATGAAGGTAAACATCGGCATAAAAGCAGCCATATAAGTTTTATTATTATCTACATTAGCTAGTGTCATATTAGTCATATACCCTCTTGTTTGTGGATAAGTATTATAATAATAACCGACTACGTCCCTTAATTCTCTAGCAAAATCTGCATCCATCTCACAAAGATTAACTGCTTTTACTTGATAATTCGTAATAATATCATTTTCAATAGCGATAATTTCTGAAGAGCACGAACTTTTTTGAGAAATACTATCAAAAACAATCTTATCATACACATCATCTATAGAACGAATCGTTTGTCTCTCGTATTTATTGTTATATAAAATACGTGTTTCTCCTTCTTCAGTTACAATATTGTTTTGTGGAAAATTCTCCTCGTTAGAAGAAACCGTTGAACTTTCTTGTTCTCCACCTGTATCAGCAAAGTAATAGTCTGTCTTTCCAAATAAGAAAACAAAACAAATAACTACACCCCAAAAAATAAGGAAACTTAAAAAAATAAGAAAAGTAAAATTGATTATTTTTTTCTTTTTATTCTGTTTTAGATCTTGATTATCTACTAAAAAAGTACCACACGTTGGACAAAAATAGATTGCATCAGAATAGATTTCTTGACTACATTTTCTACATTTCATAAGCTATCCTCCTAAATATATTTTAGCATAAAAAAAAGTGTGGTTAAACACTTTTGTTTGATTTATTAGAAAAATAAGTTTCCATTTATTTTTTCCTTTTCATACTTATCCCAGTCCTCTGGAAATAACACTTTACTCATTTCTAGTTCATATAATACTTCGCTATTAGCAGGACTCGGCAAAATGAAAGGAACTTTCATAGACAAATAAGAAGCAAAATTATTTTTTTCTTGAATATCAGCGAAATATTGTTCTTTACAACCTTCTTTCATATAAAATTCTGTTTTACTTCTAGTGTATACTCTACAGGCATGATAGGTCTTTATAAACCATTCTTTTTGATACATTCTTTTAAGTAAGACATCCATTAAATAAGAAACACCATTAATACGCACTTCTAAAAAAGGCCTTGCTTCTTCTTTCCGTAAACGATACCCCTTCCTAGTAGGTGAATCATAGATATAATCATCAAGAGAAAAATCCGAAAAGAAAGCAGACAAAGTTATACAAGGATCATACAAGCAATAATTTCCTCCACAAGGATTTATAAACATAAAGATAGCTGGAGCACTACAACTACATGATAAACTTTTTTTTCGCAATTGTTCTTTTAACCATAAAGGAAAACCAGTCACATGAGGAGTCTTTTGATAGCAAAAATGTTTTACGTCCTCTACTATACAAAAATGTTCTAAATCTAGACTCTGTTTTTCTAAATCAATTAGTCCCTTATACACCAAAGCATCCATTATCGTATTTGAAATACACTCCTTTTCAAGTGCATCTAACGCTTTATGTTCTTCTAAATATGTTAATATGTGCCAATTACGATGAAATACATCATGTAATAATAATTCATAATCATACAAACTCTTCATAATAACTCCCCATAACAAAAAAAGTATAACATAGATTGTTAAATGAATAAAATTTCACTAAAAAAGAATAGACTTTTAAATCCATCCTTTTTATGAACTTTTTTACATTCCCTTTTGTTTATAATTAAAAGTTCCTGTTATTGTCTTTGTATTTGATAATGAAGCATTAATTTGGTCTTGCGTCGTTTCAGCATCATAACTTGCTGTCACCGTAAACTTAGTAGTATCCCCAGCATTTAACTCATCAGGTAATTGAGAATAAGTGTAAATAATTAAATTAGACTCATTTATTAATGCTCCTTCCACAAAAGTTTGTGATTCTAATACAGCATCAATATTTCCAGAATTTTGTACAGTTACTTCGTAAGTCACAGTGTCTCCAGGAACAGTTAAAGTAGCAGCTAATGTAGCAGTTGTGTCTGTGTGACTTGGTACTCCAGGACTTGCCGTAGATGTTTGATTTAGCACTTGTATATCTGTTATTTTTATTTCCCAATTTGCATCAGAATTCGTTCTTTTTGTTTCTTGTATATTTAGATTTTTTGCTAAAACTACACATACCATTGACATAGCAATTATAACAATTAATAGCGTTATAATAAGCAAAACTTTTCCATCTTTCATCATAGCTTTTACATTTTCCATTTCTACACTCCTTCTATTATTTTATTATAACAAATTAGCACCATTTTTCAACAATTTTCATATAATTATCAAAAAATTTTTATAATAATAAGAATTGATTAATCAAAATGATAAAGTATCAAAAACACCAAATCCAACTAAAAAAAGAAGATTTATTCTTCCTTATTAGCAACCAATACTTCTCTAGGCTTAGAACCATTTTGAGGCCCTATAATTCCTCTTTCTTCTAATAAATCAATAATACGAGCAGCTCTATTATACCCTAATCTAAATCTTCTTTGTATTAAAGAAGCGCTTATTTTTCCTGTCTCATAAGCAAATTCTACGATTTCGTTATAAAGTGGATCATCATAAGATTCCTTATCTCCTGAAACAGGATTATGTTCTTCTTCTATTTGTCTATTCAACGTTTCATCATAAATAGCTGATTGCTGTCCACAAACATGTTCAATAACTCTTCTAATTTCATCATCCGTTATAAAGCATCCCTGAATACGTGTTGGAGAATTTTCTCCCATAGGTAAGAACAACATATCTCCTTTTCCAAGTAGCTTCTCCGCTCCTCCTGCATCTAAAATCGTTCGCGAATCAATCTGAGACGCAACAGCAAACGAAATACGTGAAGGAATATTCGCTTTAATAACTCCTGTAATAACATTGGTACTAGGTCTTTGAGTAGCTACAATCAAGTGAATTCCAGCAGCACGTGCAAGTTGAGTAATTCTTTGAATAGAAGCTTCCACCTCTTTAGAAGCAACCATCATCAAATCAGCCAACTCATCAATAATAACAACAATATAAGGCATTTTTTCTAATGTAGAAGATGGAGCTTTTTCTTTTTGATTAGCAACATAGTCATTATATTCTTCAATTTTCTTAACTCCCGAATCAGCAAATGCATCATACCGTTCATCCATCATAGCAACAATTCTTTGCAATGCAGCAGATGCTTTCTTAGGATCAGTAACAACCGGCCATAATAAATGAGGAACGCCATTGTAATTCGACATTTCCACCTTTTTTGGATCCACTAAAACAAGTTTCACCTCATCAGGCCGATAACGTATTAAAATAGAAGCAATAATACTATTCATACATACAGATTTACCAGACCCTGTCGAACCTGCTACTAATAAGTGTGGTGTTTTAGTAATATCCGTTGTTTTTACTCGTCCCATTAAATCTTTTCCTAAAGCAACTAAAATTTTTGCTTTTTCTTGCTCTTTAGGAATATTTCCTAATATTTCTTTTATTTTAACGGCACTAATACTCGGATTAGGAATTTCTATTCCTACTGTACTTTTTCCAGGAATAGGAGCTTCTATAGAAACATGTTTTGCAGCTAAAGCCAAAGCAATTTCTTTATCTATAGCTACAACCTTAGAAAGCTTTGTTCCACTAGATACGGCCACTTCATATTGCGTAACAGCAGGACCAACATGAATTTCAACAACCGACCCCTTAATATCAAAATCAGATAGAACTCTTTCTAAAATAATTTTATTACTTTTAGTAAAGTCATTACTATTCACTTTTGTATTTTTAGGAACTTCATCTAATATATCAATACTAGGTAATGTGTAAACTCCACGACTCGTTGCAACAGGTACTGGAGCAACATTTGGTAAAACTTCTTCTTTACTTAGTTCAGTAGATACTGTTACTGGACTTACCACATTCGTTTGTTCTTTTACATTATTAAAAATTGGCATATGAGGATGTTCTTTTTTTATATCAGGAATACTCTCATCTTCTAATTCTTCCTCTTCATCTTCCTCATCTTTTTCCTCTTTTTCTCTTAAACGAACAATCTTATCTCGAATCGATAGTAATACTTCTCCAAGATTAATATCGAATAACATAACAATACTAAATATACTCACAACAACTAATATAATAATCGTTCCTACTTGTCCAAATAGATTAACAAGTACTAATGAACAACCTGCTCCTAAAATACCTCCCCCAATTTTAATGCTTCCATCTCCACTAGTAAACAAACTCGCATTAGTTCCCATTGTACTTATCCTACTTTGATAACTACTAGAAGTTTGCGTCATAATCTCTTTAGATGGATAATTGTTAATAAAGCTAAAATGTGATGCCGTAAAAATAACTAATAAAAGCAAATATAAGCCAAATAACTTGGAAGTAAAAAAATTAGGTAATTTCCTTTTAACAAGCATATAAACACCCATAAATAAGACAGTTACTAAAATTAGAGCCCACCATTCACCTACTAAAAACATAGCAAATTTCTTTATAATAGCTCCAACAGCTCCAAAACCAAATCCAATTATACCAACAGAAATTAATAGTAATCCTATAAGTTCAACACTATAATTAAAATTACTCTTTTCTTTTTCCTTTGATGATTTTTTCTTCTTTGCCATATTACTCACCATAATAATTATAACATTTTTATTTCTTTTAGGGTATTATATTACACGAATTTAACAAAAAAAATGAAAGTAATAAATTCTTTCACTTTATAATAACATATGGATTTTCATTCCTGCCATTTCCAACAGAAAACAATGCATTAATTTGAAGTGATATTACAGGTCTTATTCCTTTACTTTCTGAAACATCAGGTCCTTCAAGATTTCCGAGATTTGAAACGCCTATTACTCTAGAAACTCCCCCAGCAGTATAATGACTTGGAGATATCGTATAAAATGCAGACGCTGTATACAAATAATAATCACTATTTTCTCCTTGATTACTTGCACTTCCATACCCTCTTCCACCAGCCATCACTACTTCATCACTTGTAATCAGCCCTACTGGATACGTTAATGCTCCATTTCCTATCTCACTACTTACAGTGAATATATCATTCTTTTCAGTCGCACCTAGCTTTATGGTTGTATTAAGAACGGCTTCTTCATAATTAT
>CAOJRT010000018.1 GCA_948442255.1 uncultured Caryophanales bacterium
TAGTCAAGTTATTACCCTTTATGGTGGGGTTAACATGTATTGTACATTATCAAAAAAAGGAAGTTGATGATAGTGCAATAAAAAAGAGAATTCTTTTTAAGAATTACCCTTTTTATTTTTGAATAAAAAGTATACAATCGGTCCCATCGAAACAGACAAAACATAAGAAAAGATAGAACTTTTAACTCCTGTATGAGGAGGACTTTCTCTATCCGATTCTTCTTCATTAGGAAAAGAATCAAAAGGAACATCATTCTCCAAATTTTCATCTTTTTTAGGCGTTTCATCTGAAATTGGTGGCATAGTCGTTTCTTCTTCAGGATTTTCTTCTATAGGATCCCCTTTTGGTTTTTCTGGTTCTACAGGTGTCTCTAATTTAATAAATTGATCATATAAATTCTTATGTAAAATAGAAACTGAATCTACTACTTTAACAGAAAAGTCCTCTACTTTATCATAACCTTCTATCCCTGTTAGTTGTTTCACTTTATAAGAACCATACCCCACTTTATATGTACTATTTCCCTCTTTATCTGTAATAATGTTTGCAACTAGTTGATTTTTTTTATCATAAATAGCAAATTGAACCCCTTCCTCTAACTGGCAATCCTCCTCTTTACAATAATACTTGGTTAATGATATATCATTTTTAATTAACTTATTAGGTAAAGTTAACACAGGATGATTATGTCCGGCATAAATCTCAACACTATGAATTAAATCATCCGCCTCATACCCTTTTCCTGTACTAACTTGTTTAACAAAATAAATACCAAAAGGTAAATCTCCTGTATTATAAATTAAATCTTCATTAGCACAAATCTTGCTATGATATTCACCCATTTCATTATAGATTTCATAACACACCTCCTCAAAAGATGACTCAATACTATAAGCATCTTTATTATCTTCAATTTTTAATGTAATGTCTCCTTTATAAACCGAAAATTTCACATCTTTTATAGGCCTTTTGATATTTCCTATTCTTACTAAGTCTTGTGATTCTTCGCTATGATAATAAGTGATTTCAGCGTCATGAACCTCGGGGACTTCTTGTCTGTATTGTATAACCCCATCTTCCCGAATATCTTTTATTACTAATTTATCAGTAAAACTATATTCATAAGGAATTTGCACAATATCAAAATAATAATTATCAAGAGGAAGAGTTAAAGTTTCTCCATAAGTTACAGGATAAATATCCATTAAAGGACTATTTGTTTCAAAGCGATTAACATCATCAAGCAAAAATTTAATTAAATGCGAATATCGATTATCCTCTCGCAATCCTGTTGTAAAATTTTTAAAGAAAATATCTGCCTCTGGATCAACGACCTGCCAAATTAGATACTGCGTAATAGCATACCAAAAATCTTCATTCCTTCCTGGATACCCATATCCAAAATAAGCAATTAAAGAAATTTTTCGCATTTTTTCTTCACTTAAATAGTTATAACTATATTCATCAAAAGCTGAATAAAATTGTCCTTCTCCAAAATTAACAAATGGCTCTATACAATAAAGCTTTCTCCCCTCTTCATCTTCTACAAAACGTATATGAGATACAATTGTTTTTCCGTTTTTCGTTCTGCCAATATATTCATTTCCAATAAAATCTCCTTCTATAAAGGTCTCAGCATATGAAATACCTTTTAAAAGAAAAAAACTTCCTAATAAAAATAGAATACTAAATATAATTTTTTTTATATACAAAACCTCCTTGTAATAACTCCCTTCATTATACTTATTATCCTTTTTTATTCCATTTCCTTTTTTTCTTAAAATCTTTTTACTTCAAATTTAGCAATCCTGTTTTTATAACATCCTCTAAAAGTAATTGTAAAAAAGAAAAAAGAACCTCTTTTGTTTCCTCACTTAAACCATCTAAAGAAAATAGAATTTTTAAAAAAGCTTCTATTTTAGTAGGACTTAATTGATGTAAATTAGTAATTCCTGCATTTAAAAAAACAGAAAATAGATTATTTACGATTTCTTCTCTTTCTTTTAAAGTATATTTTCTTAGCCATACAGCTATAGAAGTCTCCAATCTTTTACTTAAAGGATTTTGTCTACCTCTTTCAAGATAATCTTCCAAAACCTGCCAAGAAAACGCACCATGTTGCAAAATTCCTACAGAAGAGCTTTTAATGACAATTGGGCTTTTTTGTAAAAAAAGAACTCCAATAATACTTTGTTCAGGGATATAATGTTTAATTCTATTTTTTATATTTTGATAAGGAGAAGAAAAAAACTCACTTTCTCTTAGTCCTGGTCCATCAAAAGAATAAATTCTAACAATTCTGTTTCTTTCTTCTATGGGAGTACGCATACTTCCTACAATAGCAAGATTTCCTCCTTTGGAGTGTCCACAAACATGAATGGTATATCGTATTTCTCTAATCCTATTTGTCAAGTATTCTCCTGCTTTTTTTTGCGCTTCTGTAGGGTATTGATAAGCCAAAGCAGCATCTTCTTTCCAACCAGATATTGTTAAATCAGTTCCTTCAAATGCAATAAAACAAATATGATTGGGCAATAGAATCGTTATGGCCCCAAATTGCGTTACTGCATTTGTAAAATACTCATAATAGGCAATTTGTATTTCTCTATATCTTTTTGATTTGGCAAGAACATCCAATAGTTTTAAAACACTTATTTCTCCTAAAAAAATATTCTTATTCTTCTTTCGATTAATAGATCTACTCACTTCCCCTAAAGTATACTTTTGCTTATTAGTAAAAGAAAGGTTTCTTAAATCCAAATAGGACAATTGACTAAACATTAATACATCTACTTCTGTAAAATCTTTAGTTGAAAAAGAAACTTCTTTATTTTGTTTTATGTAAGTAAATAGGTTTTTCATATCAACACCTCTTACTTAATAAAATGAAAAAAAGTACTATTCCAGTACTCCTTTAATTCTTCTAACTCCAGCAGAGCTAGCCTCTTCTTTTTTTATAACAAAATGGCCAAGTTCCTTTGTGTTTTTAACATGTGGTCCTCCACATAATTCTTTAGAAACTTCCCCTATAGAATATACTGTCACAATATCAGGATATTTTTCTATAAACATACATTCTGCTCCTGAATTTATAGCATCTTCTTTATTCATTTTTTCACAAGTAACATCTAATCCTAGAGCAATCCACTTATTTACTAAGTCTTCTGTCTGTTTTTTCTCTTCGTCTGTCAATTTATGATCACAGCTAAAATCAAAACGCATTCTCTCTTCGGTAATATTTGATCCCTTTTGATGTACATCGGGCCCCACTACTATTTTTAAAGCCGCATTTAATAAATGTGTAGCTGTATGATATTTTGTTTCTATTTCTCCATTACCAGCTAGTCCACCTTTAAACTTTCCAGCAGAAGCTGTTCTAGATTTTTCTTGATGTTCTTTAAATCGAGAGGCAAATCCTTTTTCATCCACTTGTAATCCTTTTTCGTGAGCCAGTTCTATGGTTAATTCCAAAGGAAAACCGTAAGTATCAAACAAGTGGAAGGCTGTTTCTCCATCAATATCGTTTCGCACACGAGTTGCTTTTTCAAATTCTCGCAATCCCTTTTCCAAGGTACGATTAAATTTTATTTTCTCATTCTTTAATACTTCTAGTACAACAGCACGATTATCAGCCAATTCTTTATAATAATTTTCATATTTAGAAAGAATTAATTCCGCAATCTTTAAATCCCAATCACTATTAATATCAATATTTAAAGTCTTCGCATGACGAATAGCTCTTCGAATCAATCGTCTTAAAATATAGCCTTGGTCTGTATTACTAGGCTTAATTCCTGCTGGATCAGCAGAAATAAAGACACTTGTTCTTAAATGATCAGCAATGATACGCATACTTCTTTCATTCCCCTCATAAGGAAGTCCAGAAATTTGACTAATTAAAGCAATAACATCTTTCCAAATACTAGATAAGTAATTATCATTTACACCTTCCAAAATGGCTGTCGTACGTTCAACACCCATCCCTGTATCAACATTTTTCTTAGGAAGAGCACTTACGTTTCCTTCATTGTCTTTATGATATTGCATAAAAACGTTATTCCATATTTCAACCCATCGACTATCTTCTGGATCAAAAACTTTTGGGATTTCTTCTTCACTTCGGAAATAAAATATTTCTGTATCAGGTCCACAAGGTCCACTTTCTCCAGCAATCCAAAAATTATCTTCAATCGTCTTCGCAATTCTTTCCTTACTAATTCCCAAACTTAACCATTTATTATAACTTTCTTCATCAAAAGGGATGTCATCCTTTCCAGCAAAAACAGTTACAGCAAGTCTCTCTACAGGAATATGCATATGTTTCGTTAGTAATTCAAAACTCCAAGCAATACTTTCCTCTTTAAAATAATCCCCTAAACTCCAGTTTCCCAACATTTCAAAAAATGTATGATGTGTAGTGTCCCCAACTTCTTCTAAATCATTTGTTCTCACACATTTTTGATAATCACATAATCTTGTTCCATAAGGATGTAACTGTCCCATTAAATAGGGAATTAAAGGTTGCATTCCTGCTGTATTAAATAGCACAGAAGGGTCATTTTCTGGTACTACAGGAGCACTAGGGATTTGTTTATGCCCTTTACTTACAAAAAAATTAATATATATATCTTTTAAATTCATTCTATTTCATTCCTTCCAACATTTTTATTACATCTTTTTCTAATCTTTCATCAAAGTAATTTTCTATTTTATAATCAAATTGATTATAGGAATCCAAATCTACTTCGGTAAGATGTTTCTTCTCCTCCTCATTTAAATTTCTCGCGCTAGAAGAAGAAGCAACTTGAATGGTTATTACCTTAAAATTTTCTATTTTTTTAAAGAATTCTATTTCATGGCGCAAACGAAGATCAATTACAATATTTTCTATTGCAAGTTTCTGATAAACTACAAGATCTTCCTTCATTCTTTTCACTAAGAAATCTTCATCTATTTCTCTTAAAGTATCTCCCATACTTTGTAGAAAGGCTCGAGGCTTTTCATAATCTCTACCATCCCAATCGGTTAACTCCAAAGCAAATAATTTAATATACTTACTTAGACTAGTGATTATCGTGTTAGGGAGATGCTTTTTTATCAAATGAGCTACTTCATTTTTTCCACTTCCCGCTTTCCCAGCAATTAAATATAGATTCATATTTCATCTCCTAAAAAAACCACATCACTTGCAAGGAGCAAATAATGCGGTACCATCCTTTATTTTACTTAATTTATGATAACGGTCTCCCGATTAATCTCCAAAGGTAGCAAAATTCTTAACCATTACTAGTTTCCACCGACCACTAGTTCTCTATCAACTTTATAAGAATTTATTCCTTCTTCATTGATTACTAATATACTCATTATATACAATAAGACAACATTTGTAAAGCTAGTTTTATTGTTTATCTTTTGGTTCTTACCTTCGAGTGTAAGTGAGATTGCTTCTTTTTCTTATACTGCTTTCAATGCACCAAATCGGTTCCCTGTTTTAGTTTTTGGATTTTCAGGAAATTTCAAATATAATTTAATATTTTCTTTGTTTTCAACAGAAGCAAGCAATGTTCCTAATCCTTTTTCTACTACCCAATTTAGAACTGCTTCTCTTTGTTTTTGTTGCACTATACAACTTTTATATTGTCGCCACAAGTTTAATGGATTTGAAAAACTCATAGCGCCACATAATCCTACTAATAAAGCAAAAAGATTGCCTTTAAGAGTCGCATAAGAAGCTAATCCCAAAAAGATAGAAGTCAAAATAAGATATGATTTTTTATCATTAAATGCTTCGTGAAAAATATGATAAAGTATCCTTTTCTCTTTATCAGCTTGTTTTTTTGTATGTTGATCAGCTTCTATTATAGAAACCACCCTTTTATATGCTTTTATAGTATCTTTTTTATTACCCAAAGGAACATCTCCTTCGGCAAAAACAATCTGGCCATTGTCCATAACAATATCTGTTGCATAGCATAGACCTGTTTCAACACCTTTTTTACTTTTCGAACTCATATTATGAAGAACCCGGGTTCCAAATTCATATTTTGATAAAGTATCAAAGGTTTGTTTTTCCATAAGCACTACCTCTTCCATTATTTGATATTATATCTCACTTTTTAAATTTTTTCAATTTGCTATCAAATAACAAAAACAAGAAAGTAATAAAGGAAGTATAAAAAAATCAGGCTTCCTCCTTCAAAACAGCTAATTTTACGATTAGTAAAGGAATAAATGAACAATAAAAGCGAAGAGGTAAGAAGCATTATAATATCTATAGTTTGAAAAGATTGAGGTGATATTCCTCCAAAAATAGCAACAGGAATCCCTAAAACGACACATATATTAAAAATATTACTTCCTATAATATTACCAAGTAATAAATCTTGCTCTTTTTTTAAAGAGGATAAAATAGTGGTTACTAATTCTGGTAAGGAGGTTCCTATTGCAACTATTGTTAAAGAGATAATTCTTTCAGAAATACCTAGTAAAGTTGCAATATTGGTAGCATGAATTACTACCAAGTTACTTCCAAAGACTAAAGCAATTAGTCCGCCTACTGCAAATAGAATAGATGGAAGTATCTTATATTTAGGATTTTCTTTCTCCTTCTCTTCTTTTTTTCTTGTAATAGTAAAAATATAATATACAAAAATCGCAAAAAAAAGTAATACAGCAAGAGCATCCCCTCTAGAAAAAATATTAACAGAATCTCCACTTATTTGATGGTCTAAAAAAAGAACAACAAATAAAGTCGAAATAAGTACACAAATAGGCATTTCTTTCTGCACCGTATTTTTCTTAACTAAAATGGGATAAATAAGTGTTCCTATTCCTAGAATAAGTAAAGAATTTGTAATATTACTTCCTATAACGTTCCCAAGCACTATATCTCCTGAACCTTTGGCTAAAGCTTGTAAAGAAACAGCAAATTCTGGTAAAGATGTTCCAAACGCCACAATCGTAAGTCCAATTATAATTTTAGAAATATTTAAATTTTGGGCAATAGATGACGCACCATCGATAAAAAAATCGGCCCCTTTAATTAATAATACAAACCCCAAAATTAATAAACAAATTGACAATATCATATATCATACCTTCTTACTCTTATTATAACAGCATATTTATAGAAAATAGAAAAAGAACTTATTCTTTGCATTTTTCTTTGCTTGGTACAAAGTAGTCAAAAAGGCATTTTAAAACCGCAACAATAGGTGTAGCTATAAGCATTCCTAAAATACCAAATAAATTACTAAAAAATAACATACCTATAATAATAAAGATGGGACTTATTTTAATACTTTTGCTCATAACAATCGGTTGTAAAATAAAGTTTTCTATGGATTGCACAATTACACAAACAATTAAGGTTAAAAAGCCCAACATTTTACTTTCTGTAAAACCAACACTTACAGCAATCGCTCCCCCGATATAAGGACCAATATAAGGAATTAAATCTGTCAAACCACAAACCATACCTAGTAGCAATGGAGCATCCAATTTGATCAAAAAAAACAAGACACTATCTCCAACAAAGACCATAGAAGCAACAAGTAAAGTTCCTTTTATACATTTTCTTACTTCTGTACTCACACTCTGTGTAAGCGTTATAAAAACACATTTTATTTTTTTAGGAACCAATTTATAGAGAAATTCAATCATTCTGTCATAATCAATAGACATATAAAGTCCTAAAAAAAGTCCAACACCCAATACGCCAATTGACCCAATGAACTTTTTAACTAAATTAACAAGATAAAGAGGAGTATTTTCCATAATATAATTAGTAAATTTAACAAAACTATCGTAAAAGCCTAATTTATATACCTTCTTTTCTAACATATTAAAATAGTCTGGTAATATTTTAACAAGTTCATTTACCTCTCTATAAATCGTAGGAATAAGTAGATAGAAAAAGAAACTAATTAATAATAATAACAGTAAAAATAATAAAATCGCAACAAAACTTCTTTTCTTTTTTTTGGCCATTTTCGTTACTAAAGGATTTACAAACCATGCATATAGAAAACCTATAAAAACAGGAAGCATAATTTTACAAAGTAACAAAACATAAGATATTAAATGTAAATACTTAATTAAAAAAACACTTAAAACCACACTCAATAAGAAAAGTACAATTTCTTTTAATTTTGTAATTTTCATGCCATCACCCTAAGAAAAAAGGACCAAGTAGGGTCCTACAATTCATCTATCACACAGAAACAGTCTTTTTTCATTTTCTCCATAGTACAGCCAAGT
Organism: uncultured Caryophanales bacterium; assembly: GCA_948442255.1. Lineage (GTDB taxonomy): Bacteria > Bacillota_I > Bacilli_A > RF39 > UBA660 > Coprovivens. The sequence goes on from CAOJRT010000018.1 coordinate 8,261, forward strand.
AGAGCTCCCACTGCTAAGGAAACAAGTACACTACTGGCTAATATCATTATTTCTTTTCCATTTTTCATAACTTTCACCTCTAGTGATAGTATGTTACTCTTCCTCTACTTTATGCATTAATTGCGTTTGCAAATTTGTTTTACGAGTCGAAGCATAATTATTGTGAATCGATAACAAAAAGCTCTCTTCTTCCCCAATAATAATGAGACTTTTCTTTGCTCTAGAAACCCCTGTATATATTAATTTATTATAAAGCATCTTATAATATGACTTAGAGATTGGCATAATAACGTGAGAAAATTCAGAACCTTGGCTTTTATGAATCGAAATAGCATACGCATGCTTTACATTATTTAAATCTTCCCTAGAATAAATCACTTCATTTCCTAAAAAATCGATAACGAAAACGTCTTTCTTTTTAGGATAAGAAATTGTTTCAATTTTAGTGATATAGCCAATATCCCCATTAAAGATATTATTATCAGGATCATTTACTAACTGCAATACTTTATCATGTTCTCTATAGAATATGTCCCCTACTTTGACTTCTTTTTTACTTTCTTCTTTAGGATTAAATATATCCTGTAAAAGCATATTTAAGTTATCAATTCCATTCTCTCCTTTATACATAGGAGCAAGTACTTGGATATCCTCTTCTGTCAAACCTTTTTCTTTACTCATAAGACAAATTTTACGGATCATTTCTCTTATGGCTAAACCACTAGCAGGCAAAAAATTATAATCATCTTTTTGAACTTTAAAAGTGCTAGAGACTTCTTGATTTTTAATCTCTTGTGCCAAAATAGGAATATAAGAATTATCACTTTGTCTATAAATTTGTTCTAATTCAGTATGAATAAACAAGTGTGATAAGATAATATCTTGTAAAACCAATCCAGGTCCAACAGAAGGCAGCTGATTAAAATCCCCTACTAAAACAAGTTGTATATTACTACAAACTCCGCTTAATAAAGAATAGAATAAATAAGTATCTATCATACTCGTTTCATCTACGATGATTAATTTATGATAATTTTTATTAAACGCATTAATTTGAAATTCATTCTTTTCTTTATTCCATTTTAAATAGCGATGGATTGTCATTGCAGGCAATCCTGTAGAATCACTCATTTTCTTTGCTGCTCTGCCTGTTGGAGCAAGAAGAGCTATATCCTTTAATATATCTTTATTATTTAACTGATGAATGCGTATATAAAGATTAACAATCGCCTGAATAATGGTCGTTTTACCTGTTCCTGGTCCACCCGTAATTACACTTACTCGGTTAAGCAAAGCATTCAAAATTGCCTTTTTTTGGTCCACATTATAATGCACATCATATTCTAACTGCATGGCAGCAAGTAAATCTTCTATGTGATTCGCTTTGATAGCACTTTGGTTTTGGATTGTAAATAAATAATCCGCTATTTCTCTTTCATAATCAAAATACTCTTTTAAAAAGTATTTCTCTCCATCAATAATCAATAATTTGTCTTTTCTTAATTCTTCTAAATAAATATCCAACTCCTCTTCAGTAATAAATATTTTAAAAAAGTTTAATAGGTGGCTATAAATCTCTTTTTTGACTAAGTAAGTATCTCCATTCTTAAAACCTAACTGCTTAAACAACTCTATAAGACAAGCGAGAATTCTTTCTCGTGCATCAGCTGCATTGTTTCGTAAAAAAACTTGATCCAATTTAGCAAACTCAATAATATCTATGAGGGAATAAAGATTCGTTTTTACTATGTCTAAACTACTCTCTCCCCATTTATTTAAAATAGATAATGCTTCATTAATTGTAAAGCCCATTTGTTTTAACTGTACAATAATCTCATCTGTACTTGCATATTTTACAATAGAGTTATAAATTCTTTTCGCTTTTACCTCGCTAATGCCTGGAACTTGAAGTAATTGCAAGTAATCTTCTTTAATTAAACGAATCGCCTCTTCTCCTAAAGTGGAAACAATAAGCTCAGCTGTTTTCTCTCCGCAACCTTTTACTAAAGAACTAGATAAAAAAGCAATAACCGCATCTTTTCCCTTAGGCTCTTCCCTTTCATAACTAGAAACTTGATATTGCATTCCATAACGTTCATTATGGACATAATTCCCATAAAATGTATAGGTATCTTCTGCATGTAAATGAGCAAAATACCCAGTGAAAGTAATCGTTTTGTTGATATATTCTTCCATAGAAGCATCATTCGTTTCTTTTATACGAAAAAGTCCTACTTTATAGCCATTTTCCGATTCAAAAATCATCTGCTTCATTTTGCCTTTTATGTACTGCATAGAATCATCACCTAATTCATTTTATCATACCCACGAAAAAAAGCGAATGTTTTTTCGCTTTTTATTTTTTATTTTCTTTCAGTTCTTTTTGAAAAAGAGTAAACAATATATCAAATTCTTCTTCATTATCTAAGTTTACTAAATATTCTTCTTCTCTTTCAAAAACAGACTTCATAATCAGAAAATCTTTTAAATCTTTTTCACTAACTAAATAAACATAATTCGTCTTTTCATAAGTTAATTCATTTAAAACGAAATACTCTTTATCATCTATAACAATAATCTCTTTTTCAACCATATTAAATACTCATTCCTTTACTAGAATCTATCATTTTAACTTCACCAATATAGTCATGAAAATAATTTAAAAAGGAGTACAGTTCTTCTTTCTCTTTGTCTGTCATAGCTTCTTTTTTTTGGTCTGTAATAATATACACAGCTCTTTCTCTAATATATCTAGCCAACTTATCAAAATCACAACTACCATCGTTTGCTCTTGCATTAGCTGTAATAACTAAGGTTTCAAAATCATAAGGAAAATAATCCATATGATTTAAGTAGTCAACAACAGAGGGGAAATTATTTGTTTTATCAAACCACATATCACTTAACAAATCGCTTAACAAAGGCCATGGATTCTTCCCAGTTTCCACAATGGCGGTCGCAATTGCGTCATTATGAAATTGATAATCTTTGTTATTATTTATACGAGATGTATGCTCATTTAAAATATTTGTATCCTCGCCAACATAATCCATAATTAAAGCATATTGTTGCTGTTTGGTAACGATTTCTTTTGCTCCTTTCATACCGAATCCAGTCAATAGATATGTAGCAATGGTTACAAGAAGAATTTCCACGCATTTAATAGTTCTCTTTCTTTTAATTTTTTTTGGTTTAGAAATGTTTTGTTGCCTATATTTTAAATATTCTTCAATTTCATCCCTTTGTTGTTCTAAATGATTAGAAATAACTTTTTGTTCGTCCATTACCAATTTGCGATATTGTAATTCCTCTAAAGTCTGCTTCTCCAATTGTATAGAAAACAAAGCAGCTTCCAATTTTTTCAAAAGAATTTCTACCTTATAATAATGATTATAAAGTTCATTATCTAATGCTCCCCCCTGCAATATGGTAGCGTAGCAAACAAGTACACCAGAAGGATGTTTGACATAAACACCACCATTCTTTACTTCCGCAGAAAGACTTGTATATCCTGTTTTTTGCTCAACTTTCGCTATTAATAAAGAAATATTTTGGAATAAAGAAATATAACTATTTAATGGTTCCATATGCTTCACCTATTATAAGAATACAACAAATAAAAACAAGTGTCAATTGACACTTGTTGGGAAAGAACCCACCACATAATCGGCATAAATTTCTGTAATAGTAACAATAACCATCTTGTTAAGTGGCAATTCCATAGGAATCATTACTTTTAAAAAGTTTTCTGTGTGCCCAATAGAATAACCATCAATAAATTCTTCTATTAAAACAGATACGTTTTGATGAATAAACTGTTTATTATATTGTCTTTCTAAATCGGTATCTATAGCAATTAAACGTTTAGCTCTTTCTTTTTTGATTTTATTGTCCAATTGATTAGGCATGGAAGCCGCTTTTGTGCCTTCGCGTTTAGAATAGGGAAATACATGGATTTTACTAAAACCCACTAACTGACAAAAAGAAACACATTCTAAAAAATCTTCTTCTGTTTCGCCTGGAAAACCAACAATTACATCAGTCGTTAAATTAATATAAGGTCTAGCTTCTCTTATTTTTCTTATTTTTTCTAAATATTGCTCTTTTGTATATTTTCGATGCATTAATTTTAAAATCCGGTCACTTCCACTTTGTAACGAAACATGCAAATGGCCACAAATTTTTTTGTTGCATCGAAGTTCTTCAATAAAACGATCATCTATTTCTGTTATTTCAATACTAGAAATACGAATTCTCTCTAACTCAGGAAATAAAGAAATTGCCTCTATCAATGTGACTAAATCGTATTCACCTGTTTCTTTTCCATAAGCCCCTGTATTAATTCCTGTAAAAACAATCTCTTTGTGTCCTTGCAAGACAAGTTCTTTAATCTCTGTAATGGCTTCTTGCAAATCTTTGCTTCTAATATTCCCGCGAACATAAGGGATAATGCAATAGGAGCAGAAATTATTACAGCCATCCTGAATCTTTACATAAGCTCTAGTTAAGTTTTGGAACTTTGTGACATGCATTGGTTCAAACTTTTTAGCTCTGTCTTCATAAAAATGAACATATTTTTTCTTATTTTTTTGATATTCTTCTAAAATAGAGACAATATTGGCTTTATCTTGATTACCTATCAAAATATCAATTCCTAAAGAAGATAATGCTTCTTTATGATTCTCTGCTGTACAACCGCAAACCAATAATATAGCTTCTTTATTATCTCTTTTTACACTACGTATCATCTTTTTGCACTTATTATCCGCAGTATTTGTAACACTACAAGTATTTATAATAATAAGATTGGCTTCTGGAAGCGAAAAAGTATAGATATATCCATTTTTTACTAATTCTTCTTTCATATATTCTGATTCATAAGCATTTACTTTACAACCAAAGGTAATAATACTAAACTTCATTAAAATCACCAACGAACCGATTATACCACAAAAAAGAAGAATCACAAAACTTCTTAAAAGAAATATTGAATAAGAGAAAGAATTAAAACAAATAGAAGAAGAACTAAAACAATCTTACTAACTTTTGTGATGGTAACTTTTTGTTTCGTCTCTTCTATTATTTCCCCATCTTTTATAACTTGGTTTACCTTCACTCCTAAGAATTTCTTTTGTAACATATCTTCTTGTGTAGAAAGAAAAAAGGTGGTAGAATCTCCTATTTCTCTAAATTGACAGCTCTTCTCTCGGCCTAAAAAGAAGAAAAAAACCATTATATCACCTCCACACCCGCTGATATTGATAATAGCTAAAAAAAGCAAGGTGAAAGAAGAGGTAAGAATACCTAAAATAAAAGGAATAACTCCTAATAAAACAAAAGGAGCTATCACCGAAATTAAAATATTTTTTTTATCAATGTCTTCCCCACATTTGCAATAAAATATTCCTTTTTCTAATGCCATACCAAATGTAATATTTTTAAATTTTGCTCCCATAAGTATATAAAAAATGCCATGGATAATTTCATGTAGTACCATCCATAAAAACATTCCTATTAGAAGCAAGAAAAAATAAAGATCGTACCATTTATTTCCATCTGTATGAGTAAAACGCAAGTCATTCTCTAAAATTTCTTGTAACCATCCCATTTTATAAAAAAGCAACAATAAGCCAAGACATAAAAGAAGTAAAAAGAGGGAAACAAGATTCATAACCCCCATTCGATAAGTAAATAAGTATCTTTTCTTTTCTATTTTTTTAGCCATTCTCTTTCCTCCATTCAAAAAGACCAAATGGTCTTAATTCAATAAATTTTGTAGTTGCTTTAATGCTTTCAAAAATTCTTCTTCGTGTTCATAAAGCAAGACAGGAACTTTACTATTGATTTCTTTTTTTATTGGATCCAGTTCAATTTTCCCTGTATTTTCTAAATCAACTTTCTTAACAAAGATATCGTCACTTCGACTTTCATCACTATAGGAAATGCTTGCCATTTTACTTTTTGCTAATAATTCTTCGTAACTAATAATGGCTTTTTCTTCTTGTTCTGCTTCATAAGAAGTCAGTTCAATTGTTTTTTCTTCTTTTGGAAGACTTTCCAACTCTTTTGTAACACTCAATAAATCAAAAGAATTAGGTTCTTCTTTTATTTCTTTTTTGGGGATGACCTCATCTAAAGAAATAATACTAGTTTCTTCTGTATGTGGCTTCTCTATCTGTATTTTCTTTCTTTTTAACTCTTCAACCATCTCTTTGTTTTGCGAATAAATCATATAAAATAACAACGCCGAAAGAAAAACCAACAAAAGTAGTACAAAGGTAAAAATTGTATTGGAATCTGTAATAGTCTCTATCATATTTTGTAAATAAAACATATGCATCGCCTTCTAACTATATAATAGCATTATTTAAAAAAGAAAAAAAGAAATGACAGATAGTTTGACATTTCCATTGACAAATCAAGAAACAATAATATAAGGATTACTCTTTGTCCCTTTTCCCTTTACTTTTGCATCTACACCAATATTTATAACAGGACGAATGATAGCTTCTTCGTTAACCGCAATTCCTTCTCCCATCTTTCCAGAAAAATCCATACGCATCAAATAAAGAGTATTTTCGCTATTAATAAAATAGGAGCTAGCTAGTAAATAAGGAGAGTTAATAGAGGAATTATACAGATAATAATCTTTATTTTCTTTATCTTTTACTGCTCCTGCCATAATAACTTCATCAATACTTAAAAGTCCTATTTTAGCTTTAAAACGAGTTCCTTCACATTTTAATGAGGGGGAATTATATAAATAAATGCGATCATAGGAAGTTGAATAATTAATACCATTCACATAATTAGAAAAACTCATATCTACACAAAAATCACCTGAAATAATCGCCTGCGTATAATCTTGTAAATAAGTCTTTGCCCAACTTTCTAAATAAGCATTTAAACTTGCTTTTGAATAATCAAGCAAACTACTCAATTCTTTTCCTTCTTCTAAAGTATTTGTATTATAAGGAGCCATAAGTACTTCATCCTCTAGAACCAAACGAACAGATCCATCGCCGTTAATACGAACTATCCGAAAACTATAATCTCCCATAAGAACATAATTATTTGCTACATTTCCTCGAAAATAGTAAGAAATACCATTATCATCTTCACCAGCGATAAGCCCCTCATCGGAAGTAGCAATCTCAGTTCCTATTCGTGTCTCATTTGTTTTTATTTCGTTATTTAATAAAATCAAATCAGCAAAAGTCCTAGAAGAATTTGATTCATTAATAACATGTATTTTAGCCTGTAACTCACTTTTTTGCCCTCCCTCAAAATGAAGAGTATATCGGACAGTTTCTAACCCTTCTACCATATAAAGAGGAAGTACTTCGTCGTCTGAATCAGCTAAACTTTCATATTCTAAAACAATATTATCTTCTTCATCACGAATTTCTAAAGAAACAGAGGGAACTAGCATAAGTTCATTTAATAAAATAGAATAATAAAGACGACTTTCAGAATTGTTCGTAATAGAAACTTGATAATCCACAGATTGCGTCCCTTTTACAAGAACATCTACTCCATCATTATAATTAATAACAAGATCTCCATCACTTAAAACAACAGCAATAGGAGTGTCATCTTTCTTTTTAAAGTCAAACAGACTAAAAAAAATAGAAACACTTATAACAAGAAAAAACAAAACGAGCATTACAACAATAAAAAATTTATATTTATTATCCATATCAAATAATTTTGTCATTCGAATCACACTTTTCCTATTTTAAGTATAACAAAATTGGAAAAAGGAAACAACGAAAAAAAACCAAAATTGGCTTTTTTATAAATATTTTTTAAAGTTTTTAAAAGAAGCATCAGATTCTAAATCTGTTTTACCAAGTTCTTTTAATAAATCTTTTTGTTTGCGATCTAGCTTAGTTGGTGTCACCACCTCTATAACAACATACATATCTCCAAATTTTTTTCGCATAGGATCTTTAATCCCTTTTCCTTTTAAACGCAATTGGTCGCCACTTTGTGTTCCCGCATCAATATCAATAATAACACTTCCTGTTAATGTAGGAATTTCTTTTTTACATCCTAAAGCTGCATCAACAATAGTAATAGGCAAATCTACATAAATATCATTTTCTTTTCTTTCAAATAGAGGATGATTTTTAACACTAAATTCGATATATATATCGCCATTTGGTCCTCCATTATAACCAGCAGCCCCTTTGCCACTTATACGTAATTGATGACCTGTATCGACTCCTTCTGGAACAGAAATTTCAATTTCTTTACGCTTCATTACATGTCCTTTTCCACTACAAGCACGACAAACGGTCTTATAAGTTTTTCCAGTTCCATTACAGTCTGGACAGGTAGATTCTGATTGGAAAACGCCAAACATGGTTCTTTGTTGGGTAACGACTCTTCCACGTCCTCCACATTGGCTACAAGTTTCTTCTCCACTCCCTCCTTTTCCAGAACATGCATCACAAGCACTATCTAAGTCAACAGAGATTGTCTTTTTACAACCAAATACTGCTTCTTCAAAAGTTAAAGAAACGCGCACTAAAGTGTCTTGTCCCTTTGTTGGGCGAGACCCTTTACTACGTCTAGAGCCACCAAACATACCTCCCCCAAACAAATCATCGAAGATGGAAGAAAGATCAATATCTTCAGCAGAAAATCCACTGAATCCTCCTCCAAAACCTCCACTGGCTGCTCCTTGCGTAAAGGCTTCATGTCCAAATTGATCATATTGTTTACGCTTTTCCGAATCAGAGAGTACTGCATATGCTTCCCCAATTTCTTTAAATTTCTCTTCTGCACCTGGTTCTTTATTTAAATCAGGATGATATTGTTTCGCTAATTTTCTAAAAGCACTTTTTATCTCCGCATCGGTTGCACTCTTAGAAACACCTAAAACATCATAATAATTTCTACTACTTGCCATTATTTCACCTTCTTTATTATTTCTCTAGCAAGACGTAATTTTTCTTCAAACATCTTTATTCCTTTTGTTATAGGTTCACTGGATGTCATATCTATACCACAAGTTGCTAAAGTATCTAATGGATATTTGCTACCACCACTACTTAAAAATTCTAAGTAACTTTCTTGAGCTCCTTCTTTTCCAGATAAAATATCACTAGCAATAGCTAAAGCGGCACAGAAGCCAGTTGCATATTTATAGACATAGAAGGAAGTATAAAAGTGTGGAATACGTGCCCATTCATATTTAATCTTATCGTCACTGATTACGTTGTTGCCATAATATAGTTTATTCATATCATAATATACTTTAGCTAAGCTCTCTGGAGTTAATGGTTCTCCATTTTTTTCCATGTCATGAGCACGAAGTTCAAACTCTGCAAATTGTGTTTGACGATAAACCGTTGCTCTAAATTTATCAAGAAATGATGTTATATATAATAATTTTTCAGAATCATCTTGCGCATTTTTTATCATGTAATCATTTAACAATACTTCGTTTACTGTTGAAGCAATTTCAGCCAAGAAAATTGGATAACCTGCATAAATATATTCTTGTGCTGTGTTAGAATAAAAAGAATGCATCGCATGACCAAGTTCATGAGCAAGAGTACTAACAGAATCTTCTGTACCTTCAAAATTTACTGATACATAAGGATCAATTCCGTATGTTCCCCATTGGTAAGCCCCACTTCTTTTGCCGTCGTTTGGATATTTGTCAATCCAACGATTTTCAAAAGCTTTAGATAAATCACTAACATATTTTTCTCCTAGTGGTTTAACAGCTTTTAAAATAATATCTTTCGCTTCATCAAAAGTAAATTTTCTTGTTTCCCCTTCAACTAAATCGACATAGATATCATACATATGTGATTTATCTAATTTTAAGTAATCTGCACGTAATTTCATATAATCATGTAATGGACTTAAATTAGCATGAATGGTTTCAATTAAATTTTTATATACTGAGATATCAATGTTATCATGATACAAACTCATTTCAAGAGGACTATTAAATTTTCTAACAGTACTTAAGAAGATGTCTTCTTTAACATGACCTTTGTACATTTCTGTTATTGTATTGTAATGATTCTTAAAGAAATCATAATATTGATTAAAAACTTTTTCTCTTAAGTCGCGGTCTTTGCTTCCAATAAGTTTAATGAAATTACTATGAGTTAGCTCTATTTCTTTCCCCTCTACTTCGATTGTTCCAAATTTTGCATCTGCATTATCTAGGGCAGAATAACTATCATGAGTCCCTCCCATCGCGTTAGTGGCAAGGCTTATGATATGCTCTTCTGTTTCGCTTAAGGTATGCTTTTCATATCTAAACATTTTTTCAAGTTCGAAAGCGTAGTGCTCTAGACGTTTATCTTGTTTTATCAACTCTTTAATATAGTCATAGGAAACGCTTAAAAGTTCACTTCTAACAAAAGATGTTTTGGAACATATTTTTTCCTCTAGTTTGTCAGCTTTATCTTTTAAAACTTTACCATATTCATCTGTCATATCATTGTAATGGTAAAGGTATGAATACACGTAAAGTGTTTCAATGTTTAAACTTAATTTGGTATTCAATTCTAAGTATTCATATAAAGATGTTGCTGAGGATGTCAATGCTCCTTTTCTATTTACTATTTCTTTAATTATTTCTAAAGTTTCTTGGTACATTTCCTCGTATTCGGATTCTGTCTTAAAATATTTAGTTAAATCCCATTTGTCTTCTTCTTTTATTTCGTTTCTTAACATGAAATCCTCCCTATATCGGCTAAAAGTTCTAGTTTCCTAGAACTTTTTACCACATCATTATTTTTCTTCGTAAGTTGCTTCTTGGACATTATCGTGTTTTTCTTCCTCAGTAGATGTTGCTTCTTCTCCATTTGCTTGGTTCGCTTTCGCTGCTTCTTCATACACTTTCGTAGCTAAAGCCATAGCACTTTCATTTAAGGCCTCTTTTGCTTCTTTAATTTTATCCAAGTCATTTCCTTCTAAAGCGTCCTTTAATGTTTTAATTTTTTCTTCCGCACTCTCTTTATCTTTAGCATCTACTTTATCCCCTAAATCTTTAATTGCTTTTTCTGTTTGGAAGATTAGTCCATCGGATTCATTACGAAGCTCTGCTTCTTCTTTACGTTTTTCATCTTGTTCTTTATTTGCTTCGGCTTCTTTCATCATTTTATCAATTTCTTCATCTGTTAAATTAGTATTAGAAGTAATTGTAATACTTTGTTCTTTTCCTGTTCCTAAATCTTTAGCAGAAACATTAACAATACCATTTGCATCAATATCAAATTTAACTTCAATTTGTGGAACTCCTCTAGGAGCAGGAGGAATATTTCCAAGTTGGAATCTACCTAAAGTCTTATTGTCTTGAACCATAGGTCTTTCACCTTGTAAAATATGAATGTCTACTGCTGGTTGGTTATCAGCAGCTGTACTAAATACTTGACTTTTACTTGCTGGAATTGTTGTATTTCTAGGAATTAAAACGGTCATAACATTTCCAAGTGTTTCAATACCCAAAGATAATGGTGTTACATCAAGTAAGATTAAATCATTTACTTCTCCTGTTAACACTCCTCCTTGAATAGAAGCTCCAATTGCTACACATTCATCAGGATTTACTCCTTTGCTTGGTTCTTGGCCTAATTCCTTTTTAACTAATTCTTGAATAAATGGGATACGAGTAGAACCTCCTACAAGTAATACTTTATCAATATCCTTCGCCGTAAGCTTCGCATCTTTAAGCGCTTTACGAACTGGCTCTAAAGTACTTTCAAATAAGTCCATATTAATTTCTTCAAATTTAGCACGTGTTAATGTAACATCTAAATGTAATGGTCCATTATCATTTTGAGTAATAAATGGAATATTGATTTGTGTAGAAGTCATACCAGACAAATCTTTTTTAGCCTTTTCAGCAGCATCTTTAATACGTTGCATTGCCATTTTATCATTTGATAAGTCAACACTATTCTCTTTCTTAAATTCAGCTACTAAATAATCCATAACTCTTTGGTCAAAGTCATCTCCACCAAGTTTATTATTTCCTGATGTTGATTTAACTTCAAATACACCATCTCCTAAATCGAGAATAGAAACGTCAAATGTACCTCCACCTAAGTCATACACTAATACAGTATGTGCATTTTCTTGTTTATCAATTCCATATGCTAATGCAGCTGCTGTAGGTTCGTTTATAATACGTTTAACATCTAAACCAGCAATTTTACCAGCGTTTTTAGTAGCTTGTCTTTGGGCATCGTTAAAATATGCAGGAACTGTTATAACAGCTTCTGTAACTTTTTCTCCTAAATAAGCTTCAGCATCACTTTTTAGTTTCATTAAAACCTTTGCACTAATTTCCTCTGGTGTATATTTCTTTCCGTTAGCAGATACTTTATCTTTTGTACCCATTTTTCTTTTAATAGAAGCAATTGTATTATCTACATTGGTAACAGCTTGTCTTTTGGCTGTTTCTCCAACTAATTCTTCGTCTCCTTTAAAAGCTACAACAGATGGAGTAGTTCTATTTCCTTCTGGATTTGGAATAACATGTGGTTCTCCACCTTCTAATACAGATACACAACTATTTGTTGTACCTAAATCTATTCCTATAATTTTTCCCATAATTTTCATCTCTTTCTAATTTTTATTTACTTACCTTCACCATTGCATGGCGAATTACTTTTCCTTTATATGTATACCCTTTTTGTAATACATCAACAACCATATTAGGTTCTACGCCTTCGACTTCCTCTGTCATAACAGCTTCCATCGTGTTAGGATCAAATGGTTGATTTAATGCGTCAATTGCTACAACTTCATAAGATTGTAGAGTTGCGCTTAAATTGCCATATATCATTTTAAAGCCACTTAAAAATTTACTTACCTCATCTTCAAGATTGGCATCATCCATTCCAATAGCTCTTTCGAAATTGTCCACAATAGGAAGAAGTTTTTTTATTAATTCTTCTCCTTCAAATTTCCGAATATTCATCTTTTCTTCTTCCGTTCTTCTACGCATATTTTGCATTTCTGCTGTAATACGTAAAACTTTTTCTTGTAGCATTTTATTTTCTTCTTTTAACGTTGTGACTTCTTTATTATCTTTTTTAGAAAAAACACTCTTTTTCTCTTTTTCTTTTGATTTATCTATCTCAGGTTGTTCCTTTTTTATTTGTTCAACCATTTCTTCTTTCTCTTTTATAACTTCTTCATTTGTTTTCTTTTCCATTTGTTCTGTTTCCATGGGTGGCTCCTTCTATGTGATTTTATTTATAGTAAGTCCAAAATTACTTACATAAATTATTTGTTTTCTTTATTTTTATTTAATTCCTCGCTAATATAATTCAAAAGTCCTACTACTTTGTCATACTCCATTCTCTTAGGTCCAACAATGGCAATAGTACCTTCTTCCCCATTAACGTGAAATTTACTTTTCACAACAGTGACATTTTCATCAAATTCATTTTCTTCGCCAATATAAACGTGAACACCATCACCATTTTCTTCGATTTTTCTAACCAAAGATTCATCTTCAAATTTACTAACTATCTTTTTTATCTCTTCTACGTTATCAAATTCTGGTTGTTTCAAAATATTAGATTTTCCGCTAAAGAATACATTGGAACTGTTTTTGGCAAAATCATTAAATGCATCATAGAAAATACCATAAACTGTCTCGTATTGTTTAATTGTCTTGCTAATAACTGGCTTTACTTCAAACTCCAAGCGCTCGCTTACTTGATTAATTGGCGTTCCAATCAGCATCTTATTAACAATTTCACAAGTTTTCACAATTTCTTCCACATACATTCCTTCGGGTAAAGTAAATTTTTTATTTTCTACTACACCTTTGTTAGTACAAACCAAAGCAATGATTTGATTATGATCTAGAGGAATAATACTTACTTGTTGCAACATATTATCAGAAGAACTCTTTCCAAGCACAACACTCGTATAGTTTGTTATATCACTTATAATTGACATACATTCTAATATAGCATCACTCACCTGTAATTGTTGATTATGAAATATCGTTTGTAGTTTTAACATTTCTTCTCCATTTAATTCTTTTGGTTTCATCAAATGGTCTACATAATATTTATACCCTAGCTCACTAGGAATTCTACCGCTAGATACATGGTTCTTCTCCAAGTAGCCTAACTTTTCTAGCTCTGCCATTTCATTACGAATGGTTGCACTTGAAAGTTTAAACTTTTTACACAAGGTTTTACTCCCAACAGGGCGAACTGTATTAATATAGGATTCAACAATTTCTTTTAATAATTCTTGTTGTCTACTATTCATCAAATCACCGCCATTAGCACTCCTCTTTTTTTAGTGCTAAACACATTATAGAGCAATTTTTAGCACTTGTCAATAAAAGAGTGCTAACTTTTTGCTACTACCATTATTATATTAACTTTGATATAATTTATTAAAAATAAGAGGTGATAAACATGACAAATAAAAAAAGAAGAAAAAAAAGACTACGTTTAAAAAGTAGTTTTAAACGATTTTGTGTCTATTTCTTATTTTTTCTAATAGTAGGCATTTATGCTATTCAAGAATCTTTTGAAATTCATAAATTATACGAATATAGAAAAACAAACGAATACAAGATATTAGCTCTTGACTACACCCAAGAAGAAACTGACTTATTCTTACAAAAACTAGATGAAAAACAAATAGCAATCATTTTAGAAAACGAATATAACGAAGATTACTACCATATATTAAAAGAACCTTACTATTTAGCAAAAAATTTTGAAAAATATATTGAGTACAAAAAAGAATTTAGAGAAATTTCTTATAAAGATTGTATCGCTATTGTAAATACGCACGTCAATGAAGGATGGTACAACGTATCCTTTGAAACAGACACAAGTAAGGGAAATATCATGTTAGTCAATAAGTTTTACCATCTCAACGAAGAATATGAAAGAGCTGATTTAGAAAACGTTTCCTTGCAATATGCCTATGAGGATAATAAAGCAGCTTCCGAAGTAATCGAAGCATTTGAACGAATGCGAAACGATGTGAGAGAAAAGCTAAACGTCTCTTTAATGATTAACTCCTCTTATCGTTCCTACAAAGTGCAAGAAGAGACATACATTTCTTTCAGAAAAAATGATAACATAGTAGCAAGACCTGGCTATTCAGAACATCAAACGGGTCTTACCTTAGATTTAACTTCTATAGAACATCCTATGGCTGATGATTTCACAGAGTCAGAAGAATATAAATGGCTCATTGAAAATTGTCATTACTATGGCTTCATCTTAAGATATCCAGAAAATAAAAAATATATTACTGGCTATGACACCGAAAGCTGGCATTTCCGCTATGTAGGAATAGAACATGCCTCTAAAATGTACCAAGAGGATTTAACTTTAGAAGAATACTATGCTTATTACATTGAAAAATAGTGCCTAAAAAAGCACTATTTTTATTCTTCAGGAGTTCCACTTCCTGTTGGTTCTTCCTCTTTGGGAGATTCTTCCTCACCTACATAGGTGTCGTTTGCTACGTTATAAAAATGGGTGGTGTATTTATCTCCTTCGCATAACGAAATCGTATAAACTCCATTACTATAACTTGCTTTCGCTAAATCTCCTACTGTACAAGTTGCACTAGTAATCGTTTTTCCTTTTTTAGTAATCTTAGCACCTGTATAATGATAAAGGTTTACTTCCTTATCTTTATTTACGCCAATAAAGTAAGTTCCTAATAGATTCAAAAAGATGAATTCTTCTTCTACTACTTTTTTTCCTTCTGCATCATATAATGCAAAATGGTTACTTGTCTTGACTTTAAAATACTTTTTATCTTTACTAACAAAAACCACTTTGCCTGGGAATTCAGGTGAAACTTCTTCCTTACTAAACAAGATTTTCCACTTGCCATCGCTATCTTTTGCAACAACATAACTGCCTAATTTCTCCATTGCATCGTAAGAAAAAGAATAAATCGATGAGACTGCCG
Source organism: uncultured Caryophanales bacterium (assembly GCA_948442255.1). Classification (GTDB taxonomy): domain Bacteria; phylum Bacillota_I; class Bacilli_A; order RF39; family UBA660; genus Coprovivens. Next base: position 24,209 of record CAOJRT010000018.1, read on the forward strand.
ACTCCCCAATAGAAATCATTCCATATTTCCCTTTTTTATTTAAAGCAATTACATCAACCGTTCCACTTCTATGTGTTATCTTCTCCTCATTTGCTTCCGTATAAGTATTAACAGAAGTATAAGGTCCTATCTTTGCTTTATCTGCATTTTTTTCAAGTAAATCATACAAAACAACATTTTCCGCTCCATCTCGGACAAAGACAAAGCGATTATTTATAATAGGAGTCGTTGCTTTTCGATCATTACTAGTCATCTCGTTCTCTTCATATATCGTATCGCTAGCTAAAGAACAACTAGAAAAAGTGGAATCCTCATCAAATATAATGTTTGGATTTGTACATTTATAACTACCTATCAAATTTGTTTTTTCTTTATCTCGATAAAAATATAAATATTGATCAAAATAATTTACATAATCATACTTTTTGTTTACAGCTACAGTTTTCTTACTCAATTGATGATACTCTTCTTCTTTGACCGTCTTATCATAAACAATAACTTCCAAATCATCTTCATTGCTATTTTTCAAGGAAAAACTCCATTTAGTTTCTGTTAGTTTTCCCTCACTATCAAAAATAAATTTGCGAACAAACTCTTGATTTTTTAAAGAAATTCCTTCCTCTATATATTTGTTTTTCTCTTTATCCTGCACATATACTTTATTATCCTTAACTAAAGCCATATAAGAATCCGTAACCTGCGCAAAGTCATAAGAGGATGCAAGTAAATTGCCATCATAATCATAAACATGATAAGATTGGTCAACATATGAGACTATCAAATCTTTGCTATAACTTTTAATCTCGCCAATAATATCTTTGCTCACTTTTTTATTACTAATATCAATAATAAAATAACTTCTGCTATCTTTCGCAACTAAATAATCCTCACTATCTAACTTTCCTAAATACTCATAGGATGAAGGAATAAATTGTTCTACGTTTTCATCAATCTTTAAAAGACCATACTTGTTTGATTTATTTTGAACTGCTACATAATGATCATCATATGCTTTTGCATCCAAATAAACATCTATAATATTAGCATCTTGTAAAGAATACAATACAATATCATGATCTGTTTCATTTGCATTATCAAAAATAAAAACATAATCGTTATTAATAATCGGCATTCTTTGTTGCTTTTCGGTCTGGTCTTCATTAAGAACTAAATCTGCATCAAAGTTATCACGATAATAATTATATGCCACATAACATAAATTTTCGTCTTTATTACTGCAAGGATAAGTACCTATCTCATTTAAATTAGAATTAAGCAGATGCAAAGTACCATCTTTATAATAATAATTATCGACAATAACTGGTACACTCTCCTCAGCAGGTGCGTTTACTTTCCCTTCCTCTTTAGGTTTACTTTTACTTAAAGCCATAACAAGAAGTATCACAAGAAGAATTATAACTAAAGATCCAAGACTCAATAACAATATTTTTTGTTTCTTCGTAAGTTTTTGTAAGAAAAGAAAGACACTCTTTTTTTTCTTTTCTATCTTCTTTTCTTTTTCCTCTTTCTTTTCTTCGGAGGGAATAGAAATTTCCTCTTTTTCGGGAACAATCTCCTCTTTTTTTTCTTCGCCAAGTTCATCCTCTGCGTTATTGTATTTTTCCATTCTAGACGGAACTTCTTCTTGTTCTTGATGACGACTTGCCCTTGTTTTAGGCTCCTCTTCCACATCAAACGTTAAGACTTCTATAGGCATTGTTTTTTCTAAATCTTCCTTTTTCATATAAACAACCTCTCTATCTTAAATAAATTATACCACACAAAATCTTATTACAACAAAAAAGATAAAGTGCTTAACACCTCATCTTTTACTCCACTTCATATTTACTTAATAAATAAAGATTATCTTTTTTATAAATTAAAAAGTCAAGTGCAACAAATAGAATAATTTAAATATAGTTC
>CAOJRT010000019.1 GCA_948442255.1 uncultured Caryophanales bacterium
AATTAGGGTTTAAATAATATTCTTTTAGTGTCTACTTTTTCTTGACTACTTCATTAAGCAACTTCCTTCTTATTTAATTGTTTCTTTTTGTAAATCATGCTTCCAATATTTATACTTATTAATAGAATGGTTAATAGGAATGACATAACAAAGGCATTAAGATAAGAGCTTTCTAGTAATTGTATTGAAGGCTCAATTATATTTTTTAATGCAATCATATCATATGATAGATAGTTACTAAATACTAAAGATATAATATTACTTATTAATAAGAAATTAAATGAACATAGAATACCTAAGAAAATGAACCAACCAATAAATTTTAATTTAGTAAATTTTAATGCTGTTATAATAATAATTAAGATGATGATACTTATTAAAAATAGATTCCTTTTTTGATAAATGTTTTGGAACGTTTCAATATTTTTTTGCATCTCATAGAATTCATTTCGTGTTTCACTTATAGTTTCATTTTCATTTATTTTTTCAGAAATAAAATCTTCTGCTTCAGGTAATTGTTCTATGATTTGCGGAACGTACTCATCAATTTTCTCGTGCACCATGTTTTGTTTTTCGCTACTTAGATATTCTTTCGTTTGTATATTGTTATTTTCTACTTCTTTTACAGCTTTATCAAAAGTTTCGTGTAATAATTTGGAGAAATCTTTTTCATTGATTGTAGGGATTTCTTTACTACCAAGAATATAATCGAAAGACTCTGCTACGTACTCTCCAATCGTCTTTTTTATTTCTTCATTTTCTAACATAGAATCTACATACTCTGTTGGAATTCCAGCTTCTCCTAGAGTTTTATATATTTCTTTTTTTGTATCTTCTCCTATAACTTCTACGATGTCTATATTTTTTATCGTGTTTACCATATTTTCTTTTGAAACCAATCTGCCGATTGTATTTAGTCCAAGATAAATATTACTTAAAATTAAAATGATTATCACTAAACAAAATACTAAAATACTATTTAAAATAGATAAAACTTTTTTCATAATTTCACTTCCTAATCTAAGTATACCATGTTATAGCTAAAATAATTGAAAATAATTTTGTTTTGTTTTTCTTTTAAAGATTAAATATAAAAGAATTATAATAGGGATACTTATTATATAAAATTTATATTTCTTTCCTATTTTAATGTAATCTATTTTTAATTCTTCCTTTAGAAAAATGTCTTCTTCTCCTATAAGTTCTTCATTATAATAATATTTTGCTATTCCTATTTTAGAGTTTATTTTATTTTTATAACTTAATTCATTTAATCCTTCATAAACTATGTTTACCTTGTTTATATCATAATCACTTGATAAGTATTTAGTTATTTCTAGGTTAGAGTAAATACTTATTTGGTCTACTTTACTATTTTTTACGGGTAAATTTATTATTTTAGAATTTTTTCTTACTAGGATTCTATCTTCATAATTGGCGTCTATAAAATCAATTAAACTCAATGCATCTAGAACATTTGCATTCTTATTATCGGGTGGAGCTCCTAGAGTAACAAGAAACATTTCGTGACCATTACTTTTAAAATATACAGATATACAGCGTCCTGCTTCTAAAGTGAATCCTGTCTTACTACCAATGATTTTATTTAAAGAAGCATTTCCATGATATTTTGTTATTGTTGAGAATACTGTTAAACCATTTGAAAGTTCGTATTTTTTTGTTGTATAAATTTTCTTGAATGTTTCATTTTTAAAAGCATATTGAAGGAGTTTGATTATGTCTTCTACTGTGCTATAATGTCCCTCTATATCTAAACCTGTTGTATTTACAAAGTTTGTATTTGAAAGGCCGATTTGGTCCTTAAGGGAATTCATTTCTTTTACAAATGTTGGGATATCTCCGCTTAGAAGGATTGCTAAAGCATTTGTAGCATCCGCTCCTGAGGGAAGAATGGAAGCATATAGCAAATCTTTATAAGTTACTTTATCGTTAATTTTAAGACCTGCTATAGAAGCATCCCACCTTACTGTATTTAAGATATCACTAGTGATAGTGACTTCTTTTTCTAAATTCTCTATTTTTTCCATAGCTGTAATCGTTGTCATTATCTTAGTTAGTGAGGCGATTGAAGCTTTTTCTTTCTCATTCAATGCATATAAGACTTTATTCTCGGTTATATCATAAACCATTCCTTTTGTTGAATATAATTCTGGATAATCCAGGGCTAGAACATAAAAAGGAATGATTAGAAAAATAAAAAATAAGATTTTTTTCATATTATCACGCTACCATCTATTTTATCTTATCATAAAAATTTATCTATTGCTTATTTTATTGCAGGCTTTTATAATAATAAAAAAATTATTTTAAGGAGAAAAATAATATGGGCAAAAGGATGGTAGAGGATAATCCGCAAGAAATTTTAGATATTATTTATTTTTATACGGATGAAATAAAGAAATGTGTAATAAGAGGAGGATTGGCAGATTTTAGAAATTATATTCACTTTTATGATCCGATAACTAAAGATTTAATTCATGCTTTTATTTATTTTAATTATGTAATTGGTATGTCTGGGATTTTTGGTTCTGCTGAGATTGCTGATGCTACATTGGAAGGAGTAGAAGCTTTGAATTTGGATGATGCTATTTCTTTTATCGAAACAATTTACAATCTTTGTTCTTTGGCGGGACGTAAGTTTTATATTCCTTATGATGCTACACGTATTTTTGTTTGTCTTCTTGTAGGAACGATGACAGTGAAAGATGTAGTGCAAGAGGAAAAAGGGCGAATTTCTTCAAAAGAATTTATTGCTTTAATTCGTAAATACTTGAATTATTTAGAAGAAGGAATCTGTTTTGAAGATTTATATTCTTTCTTATTATATGACTATACAATATTTATTAATAAAAGAGAGAGTGCTTTAACTAATATTACGTCTTATGATGATGGCTCTTCTAAATGTAAAGCGTTGCACTGTGCGAATCATATTTTTTCTAAGAAAAGGAATACATCTTTTTAAGGCTTTTTTAAAAATGCTAATTTAGGGAATAATAAGAGAGTGCAAATGGAATGGTTATGTCTGAAGTGGCTACCACTTTTATAAATAATACTGGGAAAATGATTTATGATGAAAATTATCCTTCTTTACCAATTGCTTTTAGTTATGGAAAAGATAAAAAAGAGGCTGTTAGATTGTTTTTAGAATACTTTTTAGAGAGGGCCTATACTTTTGATGGGGTTTATGCTATAGGAGATTCAGAAAATGACTTTGGTATGCTTGCATATGTAGAAAGCATTGGGGGAGTAAGTAATTTAATTGGAAAAGATATTGCTACTTTTGCAGATTTTATAGAAAATATAAAAAAAGATATGCAAGTCCCGTTAGACTTTTTGATTCATTATTATATAAGAGATTAGTTCTGCTACTAAGATACCTATAAACATAATGAGTATTGTAACGATTAATTATGTTCGATAAGTGAATAAATGGGTAAAAATAGAACTAGAAAAATAGGAATTGAAGTTAATGCTCCAATAAAGTTAGAAAAGCAAATGTTATTTATCTTTTTCTTTTTAATAATTAAAAAAATTTTTTGCATAACTCCTGTCAGAATAATGCTTCCGAATAATATTTTCATATGCTCCCAAATACTCTCGTTTACTGGAGCAAATATGGATGTTATAAAAGAGGGAAATTTATCATATAGAAAATGGAGGGGAAAGCAAAGAGCAAAGGCAATTATAATACTTATTATTTTTAGTTTCTTTTTATGTATAATATGCACCTATATATATTATGTATAATGAAAAAAGCTTATGTTCGAGGAACTTTAAATCATTATATTTTAAAACAAGCAAGAATAAAGTTAAGTGCTTATAATAGCTTAAAGGAATTGTTTTATATTAATTTTAGATATATTTTTAATTCAAAATACCCAGATTATGATATTGATATGGAAGATATAAGAATAAGACTGCAACGAAAAAGTTTTGTAAATATGTAAAAATAGATAGTTAGTAATTGCTTCTATTATTGAGTATAGAGTTAAACCGAAAGAAAATATTACAGATTTATTAACACTCATATTGGAAGATTTGGTGCGAATTTAATGATTAATCGATATGTATAAGAATTGATAAAAATGTTAAAATAATTATAAGGGAACATATAGGTGTTTCCTTGTTTTGTTTTAAAATAAGTGCTAGAATATATTAACTCGTATCATTTAGTGATATTTAGTAAATTTGTGGCCGACATTCGTGTCCAAGCAAAAAAGTTAGATTTTTAAACTCCAAAAAATTATATAGGACACGAATTTTGGGTTGACTATGGCAGTCATAAGGAGGGAAATATGTTTAAATTAGTATCGAAATATAAACCAAGTGGTGATCAACCACAAGCTATTGAAAAGTTAGTAAAAGGCATTAAAGAAGGCAAGAAAGAGCAGGTTTTATTGGGTGCAACAGGAACAGGTAAAACATTTACAGTTGCTAATGTTATTGCAGAAGTTAATAAACCAACACTCGTTTTAGCACATAATAAAACACTTGCAGGGCAGCTATATGCAGAATTCAAGGAGATTTTCCCCGAGAATCATGTTGAGTATTTTGTTTCCTATTACGATTACTATCAACCTGAAGCATATGTACCACAAAATGATACCTATATAGAAAAGGATGCTTCTATTAATGATGAGATTGATGAATTAAGACATGGTGCTACAAGTGCATTAATTAATAATCGAGATGTTATTGTCGTTTCTTCCGTTTCTTGTATCTATGGTATTGGAGAAAAAGAAGAATATGAAAAGATGATGCTTACGATTAATGTCGGAGATACGATTAAGAGAAATGATATTATTAATAAGCTAGTTGATATGACGTATGAAAGAAGTGATTTGGATTTTCATAGGGGGACTTTTAGAGTACGAGGAGATTCAATTGATATAGTTCCTGTTAATGAAAAATCAAGTGGTATTAAAATTGAATTATTTGGGGATGAAGTTGATCGCATATCAACGTTTGATCCTTTAACTGGTGTTATTTTGCAAAATAAAAAAACAATTAGTATATTTCCGGCTTCTCATTTTGTAACCAGTCCTGAAAAGATGGAAGAGGCGATTAGAAGGATAGAAAGTGAGTTAGAAAATCGTTTACAAGTATTACATGATAATAATAAGTTGTTGGAAGAACAGAGATTGAAAGAAAGAACACAATATGATTTAGAAATGCTTAAAGAGACTGGATTCTGTAGTGGAGTAGAGAATTACTCAAGACATTTGGCTCTAAGAGAAGAGGGAGAAACTCCTTCCTGTTTAATTGATTTCTTTCCTGATGATTTTTTGCTTGTTGTTGATGAATCTCATGTTACGTTACCACAAGTAAGAGGAATGTATAATGGTGATAGGATGCGTAAGCAGACTCTTGTGGATTATGGATTCCGCCTTCCAAGTGCTTTAGATAATCGTCCTTTAAAATATGAAGAGTTTGAAAGTAAAATTAAGCAAGCAATTTATATTTCTGCTACTCCTGGAGATTATGAGCTCGAGAAGGTTAATCAACATTGTGTTGAACAAATTATTCGTCCTACAGGTTTATTAGATCCTACTATAGAAGTTAAAGGTAGTATGGGACAGATTGATGATGTTATTGAGCAGATTCGAATTCGAAAAGAGAAGAATGAACGAGTGCTTATTACAACGTTGACCATTCGTATGGCTGAAGAACTTACCAATTATTTAAAAGATATGGGAATTAAAGTTGCTTATTTACATAGTGAAATTAAGACTTTAGAAAGACTTAAAATCATTCAAGAATTGCGATTGGGTAAATATGATTGTGTTGTTGGAATCAATTTATTACGTGAAGGAATTGATATCCCAGAAGTTAGTTTAATTGCTATTATGGATGCTGATAAACAAGGTTTCTTACGAAGCGGTCGTAGTTTGATTCAGACGATAGGGAGAGCCGCTCGTAATAGTAATGGACATGTTATTATGTATGCAGATACAATGAGTGATGCCATGGTAGAAGCCATTAGTGAAACGGCTCGTAGAAGAAAAATCCAAGAAGAGTATAATCAAAAACATGGTATTGTACCTAAAACCATTATGAAAGCAATCCATGAAGTTGTAAGTAATCAAGATACTGATAGTACTAAAAAACAAGAACAACCAAAGATGAGTAAGCAAGAAAAAGTGCAACTTATGCTTCGTATAGAAGAAGAGATGAAAGAGGCTGCGAAGCGAATGGATTTTGAACGAGCTATGGAACTAAGAGATATCTTGTTTGAGTTGAAAAGTGAATAAAAAAGTCTACTTCATAGTAGATTTTTTAAGTAGGTTTATTAATTCTTTTAGACTTTCTTTTTTTGAAGATTTCATGTAACAAATATGGAAGGTTCTTTTTTGTAAAGAAAAATTTGTTTTTAAAATAAGGAAATCATCTTTTTGATAATGAATGGGATTGCCAATACCGATTCCGAAGCCGTTTTTTAATAGTTCTCGACATAAGCTGTAACTATTAAATTCATAGGTTGGTTTGAAAGTAATGTTTTTGCTTCTTAAATAAGCATCGAAATTTCGTCTTCCATGCGTAATATTACTCAATAATACAAAAGGTTTTTTTAATAGTTCATCTAATGTTAGCGTTTTATTCTCTAAAACAGGGAATGCTTTTTTGGAAGCGATGAAACAATCTTCGATTGAAAAGGTATTTATGATTTCATAGTTGTCTATTTCTTCATAATTATTTTTAATTAATAAATCTAGTTTTCCTAGTTTGTTGTATTTTTCTAAAACTTCTATTTCTTCTAATACTATTTCTAGGTGTACTTTAGGAAATTTTTTTTTAAACTTTTTTAAGGGTTCTAAAAGTGGTTCTAAAAAATTTGTTGTAGTTGCACCAATGTAGAGGTGCCCTCCTAATTCTTTATTCTCTTTTATGACGTTTATTGTACTTCCTAGTTCGCCAAATAACCTTTTTGTATTTTCATAAAGGATTTCGCCTTCTTTTGTTAAAACTACTCCTTTTTTACTACGAATAAATAGCGTTGTATTTAAATCACTTTCTAATTGCTTTAGCGCTTTAGTAAGAGCTGGTTGGGAAATGTTTATGTTTTCACTAGCTTTGGTTATATTTTTTGTATTTGCTATTTCAAAAAAATATTTAAGGGAATTTAGATTTAGATTATTTAACATTGTATCACCATCTTTATTATAGCATATTCATAACTTTAAGTTATTCATATAATGAAAAATATATATTTTATTTATCTTATACAATTGACTATTCTAGAATTAGAAAGAAGGAATAAATTATGGCTTATTTGGCAGACACACATATGCATTCTATCTATTCTTATGATGGGCAGATGTGTTTAGAAGATATGATTAAGAGAGGTATTTCTCTTGGACTATTATATATGACTTTTACTGAACATTTAGAATTTGGACAGATTACTTTAAAACAATTTTTAAATCGTTTTCAAGTTTATTCTGATGAAGTGGATTGTTTGCAAGAAAAGTATCCTTCTATTACCTTACTTAAAGGGGTAGAGTTTACCAATCCAGAAAAATATCCTAAAGAATTAGAAAGATTACAAAAACTTCCTTTGGATTATATTATTGGGAGTAATCATGAAACTTTAAAAGAACAAAGTGAAAAAGAAGTGTCAACATATTACAAAAAAATACTTACTATGGTAAAACAAGGAGGAATAGATTCTTTAGGACATATGGATTATGTAAGACGAAAGTTTGATGATTCTTGTATAGAAGTAGATTTACTAAAAGAAATATTTTCTTGTTTAATTAGGCAAGATATTGCTTTAGAAATTAATTCTTCTGCACAAAGAAGAAAAGGACTTGATTCCTTTCCAAGTAGTGAAAAGTTAGTTATATATAAAGAAATGGGAGGAAGTAAAGTGACTCTTGGAAGTGATGCACATCGTTTACAAGAAATTTATGATGGGATTCCTGTGATAGATGAAAGATATGACTTCCAAAAAGGTTTGTATTTAAAAAGAAATTTTGTTTCTTTATCGGATAAGGACTAATTTGTAATAAGAACATATCCATGTTATACTATTCTTCATCGAAAGAGGGATTTTATGGGAAAGTTACTTAGTTCTTCTGGCTTAGAGAATGTCTATTTGACAATGGCTCTTCAAGGAGACTATTCTTTTGCTTCTACAATAGATGATTATGATTTAAGTGTGCTTTATAATGATGTGAAGCGCTTAGGATATAAAGAAAATATTGTTGATGCTTTATTTCAGGCTTTTCATATTATAAATCCTTTTTTTACTTTTCAGCTTGTGTATTCTTTGGAAAAATATAAGGATTTTGTTTTTCATTTTTTATTTCATAATTCTTTGCATCCTTTTGCTTTGGAGCGTTGTGTAGAACAAGTATTTCATACTTCTCAAAATTGGATTTACCCACTTTTTCGGCAAAATATTGAAGAGATAGGTAAGTTAGGGGAAAGAATGATTTGTTATGTTTTCCAAATGGCTTATAGTTTACAGGATGAGGAAGTGATTTCAAAATTAGTTGGCAGTAAGGATATGACTGTTCGAACGACTTGTTTAAGTTATGTTTTTTCTTCTTCTTTAAGAGGAAAGGTTCGTGAAATTTATCCAGGAAACATAACAGATTATTTTGTCCTTCGTGATGAAGAAGGGCATATTATAGAAAAAATAGAGGAAAAGACTTTAAGTGAGTGTGCTACTCAATTGTTTGATTATCACTTTAATGAAGAATTGTATTTAGAGCTGATGTATTTTATTATAGATAACTATTCTGATAACCATTTATTATCTTATTTATTAAGTGGTATTTATGATGGTGATTTTGATCATCGAATTGCTTTTTTAGAAAAACATGCTTTTGCTTTATATGATTCTTCTTGTGATGCACAAATCCTTATGTATGAGAGATATCCTTATCTTTTAGATCAAAAAAGAATAGATAATTTAGAATCCTTTTTAAATATGGTTGACTTTGCGCAAATGGAATTTATTGAATCTGCCTTTGTTAGAGGTCTTGGAAATAAAATTCTTACTTTATATTATAAATATAGCCAGGTGTCCTCTTTAAAAGAGCGAAAGTTCTTAGGCGATGGAACTTGCTCTTGTTCTTTTTTAGTAGGTGATTACCTATTTAAAATATCTAATTATAAATATTCTAGTCGAAATCCTCTTTGTCCAAGATCTTATCTTATTATTAAAACAGTTGAAGAATATATCTTAAGAAATGGAGGCATTATTGGAGCAGTAGAAGTGCAAAAATGTGCTTCTGTGAAAGTACGTTTACAAGATGAAGAAATAAAAAAACAATTTTTAGAAGCGGTTGATAAAGAAGGGCTTGTTTTTTTAGATGCTTTTCGTGAGGCAGATACAAATGTCTATCTTTTAAAGGATTATCGTGATGCCGATTGTGATGATCCAGAAAAGTTGCCGACGTGGTTTAAAAAATATCCTGCTGTGTTAGTTGATAGAGACTTGGTTTATTACAAAGAAGAGATAGAAGAGTTAAAAAAACTTTTTGAAAATTCGAATATTACAGAAGAAAGTGATTTTGGTGCAGAGAAATTTACTACTATGAGTGAAAGTGAGAGATATTTGCTAAAGAAATTTATTAAGAAAAACTTTACAGAATAGTTTTATTTTCGTTTTCAATTTCGTACAATTGTGATATACTTAAATGCGTAAAAAGTTTGAGGTGGGGTATATGCAAACAACCTATATTTTTGGGCATAAGAAACCTGATACAGATTCTGTTTGTTCTAGTATTTGTTTATCTTATTTAAAAAATAAACTAGGAGAGAATACAGAACCTAGAGTACTTGGTGATTTAAATAAAGAGACTAAATTTGTTTTGGAATCCTTTGGTTTTAAAGAACCAGAATTTTTAAATGACGTGAAAGTACAAATTAAAGATATGCATTATGAGAAGAATGCACGATTAGAGGAGCATGAGTCTATATATAAAGCTTATAGGTATTTAATGGAATGTGGTTATACTGGCTTACCTTTAGTAAATAAGAAAAATGAGTTAACAGGTTATGTAAATGTAAAAGAGATTTCTAAATATTTAATTGATGGTGATATGAATTATTTACATACAAGTTATGATAATATTTTAGCAACACTTAGTGCGAAGGCTATATTACGCTTTGACAATGTGATTGAAGGAAAAATAATGGCCGCTGCTTTTAAGAGTGAGACTTTTATTGAGCAAATTAATCTAGATAATCATGACATTTTAATTGTTGGAGATCGTTATAAGATTATGGAATACGCTGTACAAAGCGGTATTAAGTTATTGATTTTAGTTAATAGCATGGAATTACCTAATGAGCTTTTAGAAATTGCTAAGAAAAATAAAGTTAATGTTGTTTCTGTCCCTTTAGGAACCTATAAATGTGCAAATATGGTGAGGCTTTGCAATTATGTGCAAATGATTAATGTGACAGAAACACCGATTTCTTTTAGTGTATATGATTATCGAAATGATTTTATAGACATATCAAATAAATATGGCCATACAAATTATCCAATTGTAAACAAAAGAAATGAATGTTTAGGTATGATGCGATTGATTGACCAAAACGATTTTGAAAGAAAAAAAGTTATTTTAGTTGATCATAATCAATCTGCACAGAGTGTAGATGGTATCGAAGAAGCTGAAATTGTTGAAGTTGTTGATCACCATAATTTGGGAACAATTGGTACTACAGCACCGATTAATTTTAGAAGTATGCCAGTAGGGTGTACTTGTACTTTACTTTATAAATTATTTCAAGAAGCAAATGTAGAAATTCCTAAGAATATTGCGGGACTTATGTTATCGGCAATTTTAAGTGATACTATGCTATATAAATCTCCTACTACAACGGAGTTAGATGTGAAAACGGGAGAAAAGTTAGCAGAAATAGCAGAACTTGATTCTTATAACTATGGGATTCAAATGTTTAAGGCTGCTTCTTCCATAGCAGGTATGAGTATTTCTGATATAGTAAATTCTGATATTAAGTCTTTTAGAGTTGATGAAGATACTTCTCTATCTATTGGTCAAGTCTTTACTATGGATTTTGAAGAGCTATCAAAAAAACAGGATGAAATTGTTTCGTTGTTAACGACAATGAAAAAGATGGGAAATTTAAAACTTGTTTTGCTTTTTGTGACAGACATTATCAAAAATGGTTCTTATTTATATTATAGTGAAGGAGCAGACGACTTTGTAATGGAAGCTTATGACTTGAAAGAAGTAGTACAAGGTATTTATTTAGATGGAGCTGTTTCTAGAAAGAAACAAATGTTACCACCGATGTTAGAAACATTAGAAAGAAGAGGGTAAAACTTCTTTTTTTGTTGTATAATAGGATTGGGTGATACTATGAGAGTTTTAGTAACAGGTGCTAGTAGTGGAATCGGAAGAGACATGTGTAGATATTTGGGAACTTTGGGACATGATTTAATTATGGTGAGTCGTGATCAAAAAAAGATGGAGACTATTGCTAAAGATATTCTAACAAATGTAGAAATTATTGCTATAGATTTATCTGTTCGTGAGAATGTCTTTCAGTTGTATGAAAAAGTGAAAGACAAAGAAATTGATATGCTTGTGAATGGAGCTGGATTTGGATTGTTTGGAAACACTTGGGAAACTGATTTGGAAACTGAATTAAAGATGATTGATTTAAATATTACAGCTGTTCATATATTGACAAAATTATTTTTACAAGACATGGTGAAAAGAGATAAAGGAATAATTCTAAATATTGCTTCTAGTGCGGGTTTTTTAGCGGGACCTAAATTAAATACTTATTATGGAACCAAAAATTATTTGGCGAAATGGACGATGGGAATTTACGAAGAATTAAGAAGGACTCATAGTCATGTAATGGTGAGTTGTTTGTGTCCTGGGCCTGTAAAAACTAATTTTAATAACGTGGCTGGGGGAGAGTTTTATGTTAAAGCTTTATCTAGCGATTATGTTGCAAAATATGGAATTGATCAATGTTTGAAGAAAAAATTAATTATTGTTCCTGGTTTTATGGTGCGATTGAGCTTGTTTTTTAATCGTTTTATTTCAAAGAAGTTATCTTTAAAAATTGTTTATTATATTCAGGATAAAAAGAGTAGGAGAAAATAAGGATTATGTTTAATTATTTAATGAAAAATTTGCCTTCTAAATTTGTTTATGCTGGATATAATGTGCGGAAGAGTATTACAATTATGACAAGCGTTTTAGAAGAAAAAGTTATTTATGATATTTTTTCTTTTACATATGTAGATAATTATTTATCTTTTTATTTACTTATGGATGATGGAAAATATAAATGTGTAAGTGAGAAAGTTAATGTAGATTCTGTCGATGCTGAAAATCTTGCTTCTAGACATTTGTTTCGTGGAGAAACTTATGATACTACTCAATATACTCAGTGTGATAAAGATCAAATTGTAGGAGTCTTTGGATTAAGACCCTTTTCAGAATTGATTGTACAGGCTGATGAAATGGAAAAAGCAAATGGAAGTAATGAAATGAGTATGCAAGCTTTACTTGATACAAAAGCAAGTTATACTGGTTTAGAAATTACAGGAGTTATTAATCGTTTTAATAAGAATTTAAATTGGGAGAAAGGAATTATTACAATACCTCCAATTACTTATGGAGAGGGAGACTCTTATGTTTCTGCCATAGGAGATGAAGTGGATTACTTTGATTTTATGTCGAATAAGACTTCTGATGAGGTAATACGAGCTTTAAAAGTACTTGTTGATACTTTAGATGGAGTGGGAAATAAAAAGTGATTCAATTAGGTTTGGGAATTTTCACTTTTTTTTCTAAAATGTTTGATTTCAAAGCAGATTTATGTTATAATTTTTTTGTAAGAAAATAGATGAGAAAGAGGTAAAAAAATGAAAAAAATAGTTTTATCTATTACATTGCTTATATTGTCCGTTTTTTTATTAACTGGATGTGAAAGCAAAAAGGAAGAGAAAAAGGAAAATATCAGTGGAACTTTAGAAGAAATAATGGCAAAAGTTTATGATGGTATTAACGAAGATGAGATGCCAATGTATGTTGAAAATCTAGAATTGAATGATGAAAATATTGAAGCTTTTATTGGAACAAGTGATATTAAATGGAAAGAAGCACTAGCATCAGAATCTATGATAACTTCTTCTGCACATTCTGTTGTTTTAGTTCGTTTAAACGATGATGCTACAGCTAGTGATATTGAAGATGCAAAAGAAAAGATTAAAAAGAATGCGAATCCAAGAAAATGGATTTGTGTTGAAGCTGAAAATGTGTATGTAGAGAACAAAGGTAATCTTATCATTTTAATTATGACAAATGAATTGGCAGATACTTTAAAATCTAATTTTGAAGGATTAAAATAGGCTTTCGTAAGGAAGCTTTTTAAATAGCTAGAATATGGTTTTTTCAAGTATTACATTTTTATATTATTTTTTGCCAATTACATTGCTTTTATATATTATTTTGCCTAAAAGATTTAAAAATTCGATTCTTTTAATAGCAAGTTTGTTTTTTTATTTTTATGGAGAACCCAAATATATATTTGTGTTAGTTTTTTCTTGTATATTTAATTATTACTATGGAAAAATTATGGAAAAAACAAAAGGAAGGTTGAAGACTTGTCTTCTTGTTTTTAATCTCTTTGTTAATTTTGGTATTTTATTTTATTTTAAATATTTTCATTTCTTTTTAGAAAATGTAAATTATTTGTTTCATACTAATTTTATACCTGGTTTTATAGTTATGCCAATTGGAATTAGCTTTTTTACCTTTCAAGCGACAAGTTATGTGATTGATATTTATAGGGGAAAGGTAAAAAGTGCTAAAAGTGTTTTTGCTTTTGCTACTTATTTATCGCTTTTTCCTCAACTTATCGCAGGTCCTATTGTTAGATATGAAACCATTGCAGAAGAATTAGAAAATCGTCATACTACGGCTAAACTTTTCTCGGATGGTGTAAAAAGGTTTATTGTAGGGCTATCAAAAAAAGTGCTTCTTGCTAATGTTTTGGGCGAATTTACTAACTCATTATTAAGTCTTTCTAGCCAATCTGTACTTTCTTACTGGTTACAGGCTATTAGCAATAGTTTACAAATATATCTTGATTTTTCGGGATATAGTGATATGGCAATTGGGTTAGGATTACTATTTGGGTTTCAGTTTTTAGAAAACTTCAATTATCCTTTTATAGCACATAGTATTACTGACTTTTGGCGTAGATGGCACATTTCTTTATCAAGTTGGTTTCGTGATTATATTTATATTCCTTTAGGTGGAAGTAAAAAAGGAAATTTCAGAAGATACATTAATATTTTTATTGTTTGGATGACGACTGGACTTTGGCATGGAGCCAGTTGGAATTTTATCTTTTGGGGTGTGTATTTTGCTTTTTTCTTAATAATGGAAAAAACATTTCTTTTAAAATGTTTAAATAAGCATAAAGCTTTTGGACATTTTTATACACTTTTTGTAGTTATCATTAGTTTTATTCTTTTTAATATACCTAGTCTTAGGGATTTTGGTTACTTTTTGAAGAATATGTTTGGCTTGGGAAATATTGAGTTCTCAAATATAGGAACATTTTATTATTTTAGAAATTACATAGGAGTGTTGTTCTTTTCTGTTTTAACTTCCATTCCTTTTTTTCCTTTTTTGAAAAAGAAATTAAAAGAATTGAAATACATCCATTTTTTCTCCTATTTAGAGCCGATATTTTATATTATATTATTAATTGTATCAACAGCGTTTATTGTAGATGAATCTTTTAATCCATTTCTGTATTTTCGATTTTAAGGAGGTTTTATGAAAGATAAGATTTTAAGTTTTCTATTTGTTTTTATTTTAACTTTATTTATGCTTTTAAGTTTTTTTCTTCCTTCTAAAGAAATTTCGGTTTCGGAAAGAAGAAAATTACAAACTTTTCCAGAATTAAAGAAAGAGAATGTATTGCAAGGTACATTTTTCGCGGATTTAAATTCTTATTTGGTTGATCACTTTCCTATCAGAGATTCATTTAAAAAAATGAAAAGTTTAACCGCAAGTTTTATATTTCAAAAAAAGGAAGAAGATGGTATCTTTATAAAGGATGATGGTATTTATGAATTATCTTCTAATTTGAATGAAAAATCAGTTTCTCACTTTGCTGATTTACTTTTAGAAGTTCAGGAAAAATATATTGAAAGTAGTAATGTGTTTTATGCGGTTGTTCCAGATAAAAATTATTATCTGTATGCTAAAATTCCTAAACTTGATTATCAGCAATTAGATAGTATTCTTTTTGAAAAATTAACTACTATGGAATATATTGATTTGTATTCGAGTTTACAATTAGAATCTTATTATAGAACCGATATTCATTGGCGACAAGAAAAGTTGGATTCTGTCCTATTTTGTTTAAAAGAAAAAATGTCTTTAGAGAATTTTTCATTTCCGACTCATACAAAAACATATTCTAATTTTCAAGGAGCTTTGTATAGAAGAATTGCCAATACTCTTGAGAAAGAGAACATAATTACTTTGTTAAATGAAGATATTAATAGTGCTGTAGTTTATGATTATGAAAAAAGAATTCAACGACCAGTTTATGTTGAATCTGACTTTAAAAATATTGATTCTTATGATATTTATTTAGGAGGGGCTAAACCACTATTAATTATTGAAAATCCTAATCAAAAAAATAATCGTGAATTAATTTTATTTCGAGATTCTTTTGGAAGCAGTCTTGCGCCGTTATTAATTTCAAATTATTCTAAGATAACAATGATCGATTTGCGATATTTAAATAGTAAGATGATTAGTAATATTGAGGAAGTTGAATTTAAAGAGGAAAATCAGGATATTTTATTTTTATATAGTGTTCCTGTAATTAATAATAGTTATATATTGAAATAGATGAAAGTCTTTATTGAATTCTCTGTAGAAAATTTAATAATTTTTAAATTTGTTGAGTTTATAAATTAATTCTTTAGAAATACCTTTGAAGGGTATTTTTTTCACTTAATAAAAATAGTAACAACTATCATAAGTAAGTACCGTAACAATTTTTTGTATATACCTAACTCATTAAGGTTAGGTTTTTTCTACGTATATTTATATCGCATCTTACTTTTTTATTAGCTTTCTTTATTTTCGATGGCATTGCTATACCAGATTAAATCTTTTTGTTTTGCTTTACTTAATTTTGCATAGTTATATATTAAAGTCGTTAATTGTTCATCTACGATATCATTTGCTATTTGTGATAAAGGTTTATCATCTTTTATACGTCCTAATAAATAATCTGTAGAAGTATTTAGGAAGTCAGCTATTTTAATTAAGGTTTCTATACTAGGAGATGCTTTTCCAGATTCATAGGCACTAATGGTTTCTTGAGAAACTTCCGCAGCAATACTTAATCTAATTTGTGTAACTTTTCTTTTCTTTCTAAGCGTTTTTAATCTCTCCATTTTTTCCCTTCTTTCTTTTTTATTTTATTAAAATTATATGTATGTTTTTAGAAGTTATACTTATATCAAAGTATTAATTTTGTGCGTATTTCAAAATAAGTTTTATTTGTATTAAAAAAAATTGGCCGACGAACAAATGTGTGTTATAATAGTCTTAGGTGTTAAAAATGTTTAAAAAAATTTATGTAGAAATAACTAATGTATGTAATTTACATTGTTCCTTTTGTAAAGGAACAAAACGAGAAAAGAGCTTTTTATCAGTTGAAAATTTTTCTGTTTTATTAAAAAAATTAGAAGGATATACGAAATATTTGTATTTTCATGTTATGGGGGAACCGCTTATGCATCCTCACCTACAAACCTTTATTTCTATGGCTAGTGAACATTTTTTTGTTAATATAACGACTAATGGATATTTAATTAATCAGATTGCTTTCAATAGAAAGATTAGACAGGTTAATATTTCGTTACATAGTTTTCGTTTAGAGAATGGGATTTCTTTAGAAACCTATCTTGAAAATATATTCCGTAGTGTTGATAGTTTGCTTCAATATGGGACGATTATTAATTATCGACTTTGGGTAAATAGTCCTTTTGGAGAAAAAATCGTGGTTGCTTTAGAAAGGAAGTATGGAGTAAAAATTTTGCATGAGAGAGAGGTTCGTCTTGGAGAACGCATTTATTTTGAAGTAGAAGAAGAGTTTATATGGCCTTCTTTAGATAATGATTATTTTTCTTTAGATGGTTCTTGTATGGGGTGTAGAACACATATAGGAATTTTAGTTGATGGGACAGTTGTTCCTTGTTGTTTAGATAGTGATGGTGTTATTGCTCTTGGGAATATTTACAAACAAGAATTAAATGATATAATAGAGGGCGATTTATTTAAAAAAATGAAAGAAGGTTTTTTACAGCATAAAAAAGTACATCCATTATGTAAGAAATGTAATTTTTATACATTAAGGAAGTGAATAAAAGGGTATAAAAGAAAATGCTAAGATAAAACTATAGATAGTATTATGCTTGGAGAAAATATATGAAGAAGGTGTTGGATTATGGATAAAATTATCATTAAAGGAGCAAGAGAGAATAATTTAAAAAATATTAATTTAGAATTGCCAAAAAATTCTTTGATTGTTATGACAGGAGTATCTGGTTCTGGTAAGAGTAGTTTAGCTTTTGATACAATTTATGCTGAAGGACAAAGAAGGTATGTAGAGAGTTTATCTTCTTATGCAAGGCAATTCCTTGGAGGAACGAGTAAGCCAGATGTTGATAGTATTGATGGATTGAGTCCGAGTATTAGTATTGATCAGAAAAGTACAAATAATAATCCAAGAAGTACTGTAGGAACGGTAACAGAGATATATGATTATTTACGTCTTTTGTATGCAAGGATTGGTGTTCCATATTGTCCAAATCATCATGAACCAATAAAGAGTCAAAGTATTGAAGAGATGACCAATAAGATTATGGATATGCCAGAAGGAACTAAACTTGAAGTGATGGCCCCTATCGTTAGAGGAGAGAAAGGTTCTCATGTTGCAATTATTGATGATTTACGTGCAAAAGGATATAGTAGAGTACGTGTTAATGGTGAAGTAAAAGATTTAGCAGAAGAAATAAAGTTAGAAAAAAATAAAAAAGATACTATAGAAGTAGTAGTAGATCGTGTAGCTGTTCGTCCTGATGAAAGAAATCGTATCTTTGAATCTATTGAAAATTGTACAAAATTGGCAAGTGGGCTGGTTTTATTTCATGTGATCGGTGGAGAAGAATTTATCATGAGTGAGAATTATGCTTGTGTTCATTGTAATTATTCTATGCCAATTTTAGAAACACGTTTTTTTTCTTTTAATAATCCTTATGGTGCTTGTCCTGAATGTAATGGGTTAGGAATGAAAATGAAGGTTTCAGAAGACCTTTTAATTCCTGATAACACAAAAAGTATTCGAGGAGGGGCTATTGTTACTTTATCAGAAGATCAGAATACTACTTTTACAGAAGTAGAGACGGTTGCTGATTATTATCATATTGATTTAGATAAACCAGTTTTAGAGATAGAACGTGATAAATTAGATAAAATTCTGTATGGTTCACCTGATATAATGGAATTTAAATACGTTTCTAAAAATGGTAATATTCGTACAAAAACAGATTATTTTGAGGGGATTATTACTAATTTGGAGCGTAGACAGATTGAGACTACAGCTGGGTGGATTCGTGAATGGATTGAAGGGTTTATGATTGAAACAAAGTGTCCTTTGTGCCATGGGACACGATTAAAAAAGGATATTTTAAATGTCTATATTAATAAAAAGAATATTTATGAGATGACGGCTATGAGTATTTCTGAATTATATGATTTTATAGGGCGATTGAAACTTAATGAAGAGCAGAAGAAAATTAGTGAACTTTTAGTTAAAGAAATACGTAATCGTTTGGAATTTTTAAATAATGTTGGTCTTGGTTATATTACTTTAAACCGGGCTGCTGGGACCTTGTCAGGCGGAGAAGCGCAACGTATTCGTTTGGCAACACAGATTGGTAGCAAATTAAGTGGAGTATTATATGTTTTGGATGAACCTAGTATTGGTTTGCATCAAAGAGACAATGAGAAATTAATTGCTTCTATGAAAGAAATGAGAAATCTTGGCAATACTTTAATTGTTGTAGAGCATGATACGGATACGATGTTAGCTGCTGATTATCTTGTTGATATTGGTCCTGGAGCTGGTGTTGATGGTGGAAGATTAATGGCTTTTGGAACTCCAGAAGAAGTTATGAAAAATCCAAATAGTTTGACGGGAAAATATTTAACAGGTGAAGAGAAAATAGAGGTGCCTAAAAAACGTCGTAAAGGAAATGGGCTTTATTTAGAAGTCAAAGGAGCAATTGAGCATAACTTAAAAAGAATAAATGTTAAGTTTCCTCTTGGTAAATTTGTTTGTGTTACTGGGGTATCAGGTTCTGGTAAATCTACGCTGGTTAATGATATATTATATAATGCGTTAGCTAAAAAGGTTTATAAATCAAAAACGGTTGTTGGAGCTTGTAAAGAAATTAAAGGTATGGAAAACATTGATAAAATAGTACATATTACCCAAGATCCAATTGGTCGAACGCCAAGAAGTAATCCAGCCACTTATGTAGGTGTATTTGATGACATACGTGATGTATTTGCTAACATGAAAGAATCTAAAATGCGCGGTTATGGGAAAAATCGATTCTCTTTTAATGTTAAAGGAGGTCGATGTGAAGCTTGTTGGGGGGATGGAGTTAAGAGAATTGAAATGAATTTCCTTCCCGATGTTTATGTTCCTTGTGAAGTTTGTAAAGGAACACGTTATAATCGTGAGACTTTAGATGTAAAATTTAAAGATAAAAATATTAGTGAAGTGTTACATATGCGTGTGAGTGAGGCGCTTACCTTCTTTGATAGTATTCCTAAAGTAAAAAACAAGTTACAGGTGATGATGGATGTAGGGCTTTCTTACATAGAACTTGGACAAAGTGCGCCAACTCTTTCGGGTGGAGAAGCGGCACGTGTTAAGCTTGCAAAAGAATTACAAAAAAAGGCAACTGGAAAAAGTGTGTTTATTTTAGATGAACCTACTACAGGGTTGCATAGTGATGATATAAAGAAATTATTGCTTATTTTACAAAGAATAGTAGATAATGGGGATACTGTAATTGTTATAGAACATAACTTAGATGTAATTAAAGTGGCGGATTATATTATTGATTTAGGACCAGAAGGTGGAGATATGGGTGGAACAATTGTTGCAACTGGTACTCCAGAAGAGGTAGCAAAAGTTGAAGCTAGTTATACCGGAAAATTTTTAAAGAAAGTATTAAATGAGGCGAAAAAATGACAGAATTTGAAGTAACCAAACAAGTCATTGATAATCCAAAAATCAAAAGACTAGAAATTGAATATAAGGATATGAATTATATTATTGCTAATTTAGAAGAAAAGGTTATTGATGTTAATGGGGAATTATGGGAATATTCTATTAGTGAGGAAGATAATCAAAAATTAATTGATATGATTTCTTTTTATAAAAATATTGATGAATTTGATTATTGGCCAGACAAAGCAAAGGATCATACTCCCATGTCTCCGATGTGGAGAATTTCTTTTTACGATGAATTTGATCGTTATTTTCATAAGAGCGGAGCAACACATTATCCAGAAGGCTTAATGGATTTGGTTCAGTTTTTAAAGAATCTTAAATAGGTTCTTTTTTTAGTCTAAAGAAAAGAGTGTAGCGAATTAAGAAAATGGTAATATAAAAAAAAACAATTGAAACTTCTTTGCAAATAATTGCTTTATATACTATTAAAAATTTATCTTTTTGGTGAGGTTAACATGTATTGTACATTATCAATATGCTGCAAGTTTTTGATTGACATTTTGTCATGGGGGGGTACAATAAAAGTATAAAAAAAATATAGGAGAGTAGTATATGAGAAGTATAAAAAGAGTATCTTCTAAAAAAAGAATGCTTATCTTAAGCCTTCTAATACTTTTGTTGAGCATGAGTATTGGGTATGCCTATCTTTCAGAAGCAATAAAAATCAATACTTCTGCTAACATAGGAAAAATAATTTGGGATGTTCATTTAGAAAATATAGTAGTGAGAGAGGGAAGTGTAAGCACAACTCCTCCTATAATAGGAAGTGATGGAACAAGTATTACTTTATCCGTTACATTAAATCAACCAAATGAATAATACGAATATTATGTAGATATAGTAAATAAAGGAAGTATTGATGCCCAAGTAGATAGTATTTTTAAGACATCTCTAACTACAGAACAAGAAAAATATATTGATTATAAAATCACTTATAAAGATGGGTTAGAAATAAAGAGAAATGATGTCCTAGCATCAGGAGAAAAAGAAACATTAAAAGTACTCGTGTATATAAAAGACTTACATGAAAGTTTATACCCTTCAATCAATACTAATCTTACGTTAGAAGGAAGAATAAACTATATTCAAAAAAATAATGATGGAACCATAAGAAACAAAAATTCCTTATATGAGCAAATAGTAAAAGAAACACAGAGTGATGTAGGAATCAACTTTGGAGCCATTTCAAGTGACACGAATGGAAAAGGAGTATATACTTTTTCTAGAACAGCTAACTATGCCTATCCAATCTACTACTATAGAGGAGATGTACAAAACAATAATGTCCTATTTGGAAACTTCTGTTGGAAAATCTTAAGAACGACAACAACAGGAGGAGTCAAACTGATCTATAATGGAACTCCTAACAATGGCGTGTGCAATAATGTGGGAGAAGCATCTGAAATAGGAAAAAGTATCTTTAATATAGAAGATACTGGTGCAAAGTATGTTGGATACATGTACGATAACAATACAACAAATTCTACAATAAAAACAATTATAGATGAATGGTTTGAAAACAATTTATTAGATTACCAAGAATACTTAGAAGATACTCCTTTTTATAATGAAAGAGATTATGTAGTAGATGAGAAGTCTGGCATTAGATTTGCTCCAAGGATACGTAATTGGAGAATGACAGAATCAAATATAATAATAAAGTTGGGAGCTAAAAATGTAGAAGATGTTTTTACGGTAAATAGTAGTATAGGAAATGGAGCACTTACTTATCCAGTTGGACTTATTTCATCTGATGAAGCTTTATTAGCTGGAGAAGGTGTATATTTTAGTAGTACAGATACTGGAGCTAACACAAATTGTTTTTTATCTTCAAATTCTGCTTATTGGACGCTATCTCCTGATTTAGTTTTTTTGGACATGATTTCGCGTGTACTTTTTGTAGGCCCTACTGGAATTATTAATAGTACACTTGTACATTCTAATGCTGGAATTCGTGTGGTACTAAGTTTACAACCTGGCACTAATTTTCTAAGTGGGGATGGAACGGTGAATACTCCTTACCTTATCAAATAAAGATTATCAATGATAGTCTTTTTTTTAAGAATAATCTAATCTATCTGTGATATAATACAAGTACTTAAGGAGGTATTTCCTATGAATCCAATACTATTTCAACTAGGGGATTTTTCTATAAGATGGTATTCTGTTCTTATCTTAGTTGGTATTTTAGTGGCCTTTCTTCTTGCTATTAAAGAAGGTAGGAAAATAGGACTATCTAAAGACTTTGTCTTTGACTTAGGTTTTTGGATCATTGTATTTGGACTTATTGGGGCACGTCTATACTATGTTCTTTTTAATTTTTCTTATTATAAAGATGATTTTTGGGAAATTGTTAAAGTTTGGAATGGCGGTCTTGCTATTCATGGGGGGATTATAGCAGGATTTATTACACTGGTTATCTACTGTAAAAAACATCATGTTTCTATTTTTAAGGTAACTGATTTAGTGGTGCCTTCTTTATTACTTGCACAAGCGATTGGAAGATGGGGAAATTTCTTTAATAGCGAGGCGCATGGGCCATTTACTACACTAGAGAATTTACAACATTTACATATTCCTAATTTTATTATAAAGGGTATGTATATTGATGGTGTTTATTATCATCCTACTTTTTTGTATGAATCTATTTGGTGTTTTATTGGGTTTGTTCTTGTTATTCTTGTACGAAATCTTTTTAAACAAAGAAAAGTAGGAGAACTTACTTGTTTCTATCTGATGTGGTATAGCTTGGGACGTTTCTTTATCGAATCTTTACGTACAGATTCTTTAATGATAAGTAGTTTAAAGATGGCACAGATTGTTTCTATTTTGTTATTTATTTGTGGTTTTATTGGTTTTATTGTTTTATTTGTTTTTCGTTTACGAAAGAATAAGGAGATGGTTAAATGATATATGATGCAATTGTTATTGGGATGGGGCCTGCTGGAGTTAGCGCTTCTATTTATTTAAAAAGAGCAGGTTTAAATATTCTTTGTCTTGATAAAGCTATGATAGGAGGAACTTTAAATTATATTGATAAAGTTGATAATTATCCAGGAATTATTTCTATAAATGGACCAGAACTTTCTGCTCTGATGTATCAACAGATTCAAAATTTAGATATACCTTATCAAAATCAAAGTGTTTTGGATATTTTGGATGGAGAGGTTAAAAAGGTCCTGACTTCTAAAGAAGAATACTCTTGTCGAAATATTATTATTGCTACAGGGAGAATTGCTAGAAGTTTAGGGTTAGAACATGAGAGTGAACTAATGGGACATGGGATTAGTACTTGTGCATTATGCGATGGGGCTTTATACAAGGGTAAAGATGTTGCCGTTATAGGTGGTGGAAATAGTGCCTTATCAGAAGCTATGTATCTTTCTAAAATTTGTCGTCATGTTTATTTGATTCATAGAAGAGATGTCTTTAGAGCAGATCAGCAATTAATTGACCAAATGAATAATCAACAGAATGTTGAGCAAATACTACAAGCTAAAGTAGACTCTTTATTACCAAAAGATGGTAAGTTAGAAAGTATTACTTTGGATAATGGAAGAACTTTACAAGTATCATGTATGTTTACATATGTTGGCTATGTTCCTGGGACTAAATTTCATACGAGTTTGCCTATAATGGATGAACAAGGGTATATAGAAGTTAATCAAAACTGTGAGACAGAGATCAAAGGTATCTATGCCGTAGGAGATATCATAAAAAAAGATTTATATCAAATTGTTACAGCAACGAGTGAAGGAGCGATTGCGGCAACTCATATTGTTAAGAATATAAAAAAGTAAATTGCTAGAAATTTTCTTTTTTGTTATAGTATTGGAGGTGGAGCCCCTATGTATGAAAATCCTTTGGTTATGGCTTATATGGGAGATACTATTTATGAGCAATATATTCGGGAGTTTTTAATTCGTAGTGGGTATGTAAAAATAGGTGATTTACAAAAGAAAAGCCTAGATTATGTCAGTGCAAAGAGTCAAAGAATGCATTTAGAAAGAATGGAAAATGAAAAATTTTTAACTGATGAAGAATTAGAAATTGTTAGATGGGGAAGAAATGCTAAGGGTGCAAAAACTAAGCACGCCGATATTGTTACTTATCGTTTGGCAACTGGATTAGAAACCTTAATTGGAAAATTATATTTTGATGGAAAGAAAGATAGAATAAAAGAGATTATGTCTTTTATAATAGGTGAAGTAAAATGAAAGTATTTGGAAAAAATGTATTTAATGAATTAAGAGGAAATATTTCTTCTATTAAGAAGGTTTATTTATCTAATCATTTTTCAGATAAAGAAATTATGCAATTTATTAAAGAGAATCACGTTAGTTATAGTGTTATGGATAATAAGAAAATGGATGCCATGGTTGATGGAAGACATCAAGGAATTATTGTTGATATATTAGAATATGAATATGTTCCTTATCAAGATAGTTTTAAAGATTCAGTAGTTGTATTATTAGATCATTTGGAAGATCCTCATAATTTTGGGGCGATTATAAGAACTTGCGAAGCAGCAGGTATTCGTTCTATTATTATTCCTAAAGATCGTAGTGTAAGTGTAAACGGAACGGTAATGAAAACAAGTGCAGGGGCTTTAGAACATGTTCATATTTCTATGGTAAATAACCTTGTTCATGTAATAGATGATTTTAAAAAGAATGGATTTTTTGTTTATGCAGCTGATATGGACGGGATGAATTATAAGGATGTAACATTTGCTGATAAAGTTGTTCTTGTTATTGGAAGTGAGGGGAATGGAGTATCACGTTTGGTAAAACAAAATTGTGATGAAATTCTAGCTATTCCTCAGTTTGGGCATGTGAATAGTTTGAATGCTTCGGTAGCAGCTGCTATACTTATTTATGGAATTGTTAATAAATAGAGGTTTTTATGGATTATGGTAATGTAAATGATAGTGAATTGTTATGTATGATTCAGGAAGCTTCGTTAGAAGCAAAAGATGTTCTTTTTTTGAAATATCGTTATATAATTGATATTGAAGTAAAAAAGTACTTAGCAATGGCCAACTTACTCGGATATGACTATAATGACTTATACCAAGACGCATTAGTTGGGTTTGCCGATGCATTAAATAGTTATAAAGAGGATGGAAAGTCAGCTTTACCTAGTTTTATTTCCTTATGTGTTGATCGAAGATTACAAGTGGCTATTCGTAAGGCAGGAAGGATTAAGAATAAAATATTAAATGAATCTTTAAGTTTAGAACATCCTTATAATCAATTTGCTGTTCCTTTAATGGACTTGTTATCAGATCATAGTAAGAATGATCCTTTACAAAGTATTTTAAAGGAAGAAGATTTCAAAGAATTAATGCGTTCTATTGAGGAGGTATTAAGTCAAAATGAAAAAGAAGTTTATTCTTTAATGGTAAGTGGATTAAAATATAATGATATTGCCGTTATTTTAAATAAAAGTACAAAACAGATTGATAATACAATGCAACGTATTAAATTAAAAATAAAGAAAATACTAGAAGAGAGAAGACGTTGAATCAATCTAAAGTGCACAAATAAGTGCAATTGGATAAAAAAAGTGTGT